>NZ_JAKLSP010000035.1:0-76563 GCF_022014505.1 Pseudomonas sp. PGPR40
CTAACAAGTCTGCTCTGACGCTACATGCCGTTGCGGTATCAGCCTCTCATCGTGCTTGATGCCTGGCGCATTCACTTGTTTGTTGCGCGACAGCGCGGCGCCTTGGCGGCGGGGAATCTCCTACAGGATTCCGTGTCTTACTGACTGGTGTTGGGGCCTTCTCGCGATGCTTTTAAGGGAAGAGGCCCAACATACGGGGCTTTCAAGGTCGCGTAGAATTTTTGCTCTAAAAGTGACTATTAAATATTCAAGAGTCTTAAACGTGACCATAGAGGCCGATTTAGGCTCTGGTAGCCCCTTGGCAAAGCTGCTACTCTCGGCGCGCTTTTGTGACTTCTCGGCCTTGTAAAAGCCAGACTCACCAATAATCAAACACCAATAATAATCGCATCAAATGCGGTATTTGAATTCGCGTTGCTGAGGAGTGGGCTTCCATGATCGAAGACTTTTGGAAGGATAAGTACCCAGCTGGAATTGCTGCCGAGATCAATCCAGACGAGTATCCGAATATTCAGGCAGTGTTGAAGCAATCCTGCCAACGCTTCGCTGACAAACCGGCATTCAGCAACCTGGGCAAGACAATCACCTACGGTGAGCTGTACGAATTGTCCGGTGCCTTTGCCGCTTACCTGCAACAGCATACCGATTTGCAACCCGGCGATCGAATCGCCGTGCAACTGCCCAACGTGTTGCAGTACCCGGTCGCCGTCTTCGGTGCGATCCGCGCCGGGTTGATCGTGGTCAATACCAACCCGTTGTACACCGCGCGGGAGATGGAACACCAATTCAACGACTCTGGAGCCAAAGCCCTGGTGTGCCTGGCCAACATGGCGCATCTGGCCGAGACCGTCGTGCCGAAAACCGGCGTCAAGCACGTGATCGTCACTGAAGTGGCCGACCTGCTGCCGCCGCTCAAGCGCCTGCTGGTCAACAGCGTCATCAAGTACGTGAAGAAGATGGTCCCGGCGTATCACTTGCCCAAGGCCATCAAATTCAATGATGTGCTGAGCAAGGGCCATGGCCAGCCAGTGACTGAAGCCAACCCGGCCAGCAGCGACGTTGCCGTGTTGCAATACACCGGTGGCACTACCGGCGTGGCCAAGGGCGCGATGTTGACCCACCGCAATCTGGTGGCGAACATGCTGCAGTGCAAGGCGCTGATGGGCTCCAACCTCAACGAAGGTTGCGAGATCCTGATCACGCCGCTGCCGCTGTACCACATCTATGCCTTCACCTTTCATTGCATGGCGATGATGCTGATCGGCAACCACAACATTCTGATCAGCAACCCGCGCGACCTGACGGCGATGGTCAAGGAACTGTCGAAATGGAAGTTCAGCGGTTTCGTCGGCCTGAACACGCTGTTCGTCGCGTTGTGCAATAACGAAGCGTTCCGCAAGCTGGATTTCTCCAGCCTGAAAATCACCCTGTCCGGCGGTATGGCCTTGCAACTGGCCACGGCCGAGCGCTGGAAAGCGGTTACCGGTTGCCCGATCTGCGAAGGTTACGGCATGACCGAAACCAGCCCGGTGGCCACGGTGAACCCGAGCCAGAACATCCAGATCGGTACCATCGGTATTCCGGTGCCGTCGACCCTGTGCAAAGTCATCGACGATGCCGGTGTTGAACAGCCGTTGGGCGCCATCGGTGAGCTGTGTGTGAAAGGTCCGCAAGTCATGAAGGGCTACTGGCAGCGTCAGGACGCCACCGATGAAATGCTCGACAGCGAAGGCTGGTTGAAGACCGGTGACATCGCGCTGATCCAGCCAGACGGTTACATGCGCATTGTCGATCGCAAGAAAGACATGATTCTGGTCTCCGGTTTCAACGTGTACCCCAACGAACTGGAAGACGTGCTGGCGACCCTGCCGGGCGTGTTGCAATGCGCGGCCATCGGTGTACCGGACGAGAAGTCCGGCGAGGCGATCAAGATCTTCATCGTCGCCAAGCCAGGTGTGACCCTGACCAAGGAACAGGTGATGGAGCACATGCGCGCCAACGTTACCGGCTACAAAGTGCCCAAAGCCGTGGAGTTCCGCGACGCCCTGCCGACCACCAACGTCGGCAAGATCCTGCGCCGCGAACTGCGTGACGAAGAGCTGAAGAAACTGGGCGTGAAGAAAGTCAGCGCCTAGTCAAACAAAAGCCCCGCAGATGCGGGGCTTTTTGTTGCCTGACTGATCGTTCCCACGCTCTGCGTGGTAACGCAGCCCGGGACGCTCTGCGTCCCAGCATCGGACGCGGAGCGTCCGTGGCGGCATTCCCACGCAGAGCGTGGGAACGATCAACGGAGGGTTACTGCCGGAACTGCGCGAAATCAACATTGGTGCCGGCCGGACGCATGTCCTGCAGGTAGGAGTCCTTGTCGGCGCTCAGTTCCAGGCTCAGGGCTGCCTTGCGTTTGCCCTGGTTGCGCACTACCAGGCCTTCGAGTTTCTCGCGCAGGAACACCGTCGGCACTTTCAGGTGCAGCAGTTCGTCGGTATCCGGGGTGTGCATCAGCAAGTGAATCCATTCGTACTGACCAACGGCCAGGCGCGCGACCGGAATATCGAACCAGAAAATATTGCGGTTGCGGTTCAATTCGGTGAAATGGCAGTTGTTGACGCCAAGCACAGCACCGCCGAGTTCCTGGTTTCTGCGGGCAATGGCCTGCTTTTTATCGAGTTTCATAACATTCCTACGGGATTGGATCTTCAGCGCCATGGCCTGAATACGTTGCGCATTCTCGGGGCAAAGCCTGTAAACATAAAGCCTGATCTGCGAAATGTCCGGTTAATAAATAAATGAAACTCCGCGCAAAGGCCCCCGGTCAATCCTTGTGTAACCACTTTCCCCGTTGAAATGTTCATAGGAGAAATGCCATGAGCAGCACCGGCGACAAAGTAAAAGGTATGGCAAATGAAGCGGCCGGCAACGTCAAACAAGGCGTTGGCAAGGCCACTGACAACGAGAGGCTGCGGTCCGAAGGCGTGGCTCAAGAAAGGAAAGGCGAAAACCAGCAGAAGATTGGCAAGGCCAAGGATGCGCTCAAAAAAGGCATCGACAAGGCGTAATCCGGCGTTGACGAGTAACAGAAACGGCCATCCGTGGATGGCCGTTTCTGTGTCAGCTTGAACTTGAGCAAGGAAATTGTTTCAAAGTCGCCAAGTAGGCTAATTTGTTGTAGAAAAACGGCCCCTGAGTCGCCATGACTTCAACCTTTTTGCGGCGAAAGGAGACGCTAATGTTTTTTCCGACCATGAAAGGCTTGCCCCTGCATCGCGTGATGATGCGCACGGTCACCGAGTTCGTCGCCGACGAGATGTCGACCTATGCCTCGGCGCTGGCCTATCAAATGCTGTTCTCGCTTTTTCCTTTCATCCTGTTTCTGATCGCCCTGATCGGCTTCCTGCACTTGCCGGACTTCTTCTCCTGGCTGCGCCTGCAATCGGAACTGGTATTGCCACCCCAGGCGCTGGAACAGGTGAACCCGGTGATCGACCAGCTCCAGCAATCCAAGGGTGGTTTGCTGTCGGTCGGTATCGTGATCGCCCTGTGGACTGCCTCTGCAGGCGTACGGCTGATGATGAGCGCGATGAACGCCGCCTACGATGTGGTCGAAGGCCGCCCGGCGTGGAAGCGTTTTCCGCTGTCGATCATTTATACCGTCGGCATCGCCGGTATGTTGCTGATCGCTGCCGCGCTGATGGTGCTCGGACCGCAGGTGATGGGCTGGATCGCCGCGCAAGTCGGTCTTGAAGATTTTATCGTGACCGTCTGGACCATCGTCCGCTGGCCGGTGATCGTGATTCTGCTGATGATGGCGGTGGCGCTGATTTACTACGTCATGCCCGATGTCAAACAAGAGTTTCGCTTCATCACCCCGGGTGCGGTGTTGTCCGTGGTGGTGTGGATCCTCGCCTCGCTGGGCTTCGCTTATTACGTCAAAACCTTCGCCAATTATGACGCCATGTATGGCAGTATCGGCGCGATCATCGTATTGCTGCTGTACTTCTATATATCCGCCGCAGTGATGTTGCTCGGCGCGGAAATGAACGCGGTGATCGAGCACATGTCACGCGAGGGCAAAGACCCTGGCGAGAAGGTCCCCGGTGAGCATGGTCCTGGCCATGAAGAAAAACATCACGTTTCGGGACTGGGACGGGACCATTCAATCAAGTCGACTGACGAAGCCATAAAATGATCCGTGAAATTCTGAAAATGGGCGATGAGCGCCTGCTGCGCATTGCCCCGCCGGTGCCGGCAGAAATGTTCGACAGCCCTGAGTTGTGGCAACTGATCGACGACATGTTCCAGACCATGGAAAGCGTCGGTGGGGTCGGTCTGGCCGCGCCGCAGATCGGTGTCGACCTGCAACTGGTGATCTTTGGTTTCGAACACAGCGAACGCTATCCGGACGCCGAAGCGGTGCCGCAGACGATTCTGATCAATCCGCTGATCACGCCATTGAGCCCGACCCTCGAAGAGGGTTTCGAAGGTTGCCTGTCGGTGCCGGGCCTGCGTGGGGCGGTGGATCGCTATCAGCAGATTCGCTATGAAGGCTTCGATCCCAAGGGCGAACCGATTGTGCGCATTGCCTCGGGGTTCCACGCGCGGGTGGTGCAGCATGAATGCGATCACCTGATCGGCCGGTTATACCCGTCGCGCATCAGTGACTTCAGCAAATTCGGGTTTACCGAGGTGATGTTTCCGGACCTCGATCCTGCGGCGGATGACTGAGATCGTCCTTCGAATCCAACACAAAACACTGTGGGAGCGGGCTTGCTCGCGAAAGCGGAGTATCAGTCGATAGAGATGTCGGGTGTGACGGCCTCTTCGCGAGCAAGCCCGCTCCCACATTTAATCTTCACAAGTCTCTAGTGCTTCGGTACCAGCCCCATGGCAATCATCGGTTTGCTGCGCGCATAACGGCTCAACCGCTCAGCCAGGGCGTAAGGCAGGGGCGGGTCGAACGTAAAACCGCGGCGCTCATAAAAGCCGCGCAAGTCCGGATGGCAGAACAACCACACTGGCGCTTCCAAATGCTTCACCGCTTCAGCGATCAACGCTGCAGCGACACCTTGTTCACGACACGCCGGATCGACAAACAGCCCCGTCAGCCAATGCCCGCCCGATACCGGACGCAGGCACAGTGCGGCGACAATCTCCTCGCGACGCGCTACCCACAATTGAGCATCGCGCACAGCTTTCATCGACGACTGGTGGGCGCGGTAAAACTTGTTCATCAACGGCCATAACGGCTCGTCGAGCAAGGTGTATTGGGTGTTGGGCATGGGCTCGGACAGTCGGTATGCAAAGCGGGTGATTATAAAAGAACACGCGCGCGGGGATAGGTGTATACCTGATCTCACATCCGGTCTGAGTGGAGTACGTATCATGTCCAAAGGTATGGATTCAAAGAAAGCGGCGAAAAAAAAGCCGGCGAAAACCGCGATTGAGAAGCGTGCGGACAAGAAAGCCAAGAAGGTGGGTGTGTTCGGCCACTGATCCCGCGTCAAAGGAGCCTGAGTTTTCGGGCTCCTTTTTTTTACCCCTCCGCAGCCAACGCCGCTTTCACGCTTGGCCGCTGATCGATCCGTCCCTGAAACCGCATTAACGCCGGCCACTGATTCAAATCGATGCCAAACACCTGAGTCCAGCGCAACACCGTAAACAGATACGCGTCGGCGATACCAAATCCGCCAGCCGTCAAATAATCCTGCCGCTCCAGCGTCTGACTCAACACGATAAAGCGCTTGAACAGCTTCTCTTTGATGAGCGCTTTCACCTCGTCCGGTAACTGCGAACTGAACAGCCAACCCAGCCCGCCATGAATCTCGGTCGAAACGAAGTTCAGCCATTCCTGCAAACGCACCCGCTCGAACGTCCCGTTTGCCGGTGCCAGGTTCGCTTCGGGGCGTAGATCCGCCAGGTACTGCAGGATCGCCGGGCCTTCGGTCAGCACATCGCCGTTTTCCAGCTGCAATGCCGCGACATAGCCTTTGGGGTTGATGGCGAGGAAGTCCTCGCCGGTGACGGTTTGCTTGGTGCTGTTGTCGACGTGGACCAACTCGAATGGCAAATCCAGTTCGCGCAGCACAATGTGCGGCGCCAATGAGCAGGCTTGCGGGGCGTAATACAACTTCATGGGCAGGGCTCTGGTTGCGGGTTTGCGCCAGTGTCATAGTGCGCAGCACGCTCGGTAAAATTAATCTTTCAGAAAACTGCCATTAGGAAAGCTACTGCCATGATGAATTTGATGCACTGGCGAATGGTGGTGGCGGTGGCCGATACCGGCAACATTACCCGGGCCGCCGAGCGGGTTGGAATGACCCAGTCCGGTGCCAGTCAGGCGCTGGCATTGATCGAAGAAACCCTGGGCGTTCAGCTGTTCAGCCGGGAAAACCGTCAGACCCTGCCGACTGCCATCGGCATGCCTGTGATCGAACAGGCGCGCACCATGCTCGGTGCTCTCGAGAACATTCGCAATACCGTCGATGCCGCCAAGGATATCCAGCGCGGGACGATTCGCCTGGCGAGTTTCCCGTTGGTGCTGGCGACCTTTCTGCCGCCGTTACTGCGCCAGTTCAATCGACTGTATCCCGGCATTCAAGTGGTGGCCCTAGAGGTCAGCGACGATGAAGTGGAAACCCTGCTCGGCACCGGACTGGTGGATGTCGGTGTGGTACTGAACCCGACCCCCGAGCGTAGTGCCGGTCGTTTGGGGCATGATGCCTGGGTGGCGGTTTTGCCCGGTGGCCATCCCTTGGCGCGCCGCTCGAATGAGGAGGGCGTCTCACTGGCGGAACTGGCGGAGCAACCCTTTGTGCTGGCCACGGGCGGTTGTTCGACCAATGCCCGCAGCCTGGCCATCGACGCCGGGCTGCAACTGTTGGATGTGCGGGCCGAGGTGCGGGAGTGGAGCAGTGCGTTCACCCTGGTGCGGGAAAACATCGGTGTGACCCTGGTACCGGAAATGACCCTGCCGACCCATCGACAAGGCTTGCGGGTAGTGCCTGTAACACCGCGCATCGATCGCGAGTTTGCGTTGGTGGTTGCGCCCGACAAAGAACCTTCGGCGGCGGTGCGGGCGCTGTTGGGTATGGTTGCAATGCCAGTCAGGCAAGCGCAAACCATGTAGGAGCGAGGCTTGCCAGCGAAGACGGCGGCACATCCGACATCAATGTGACTGACACATCGCTTTCGCGGGCAGGCCTCGCTCCTACATGGGTTGCGCTTACTAAATCAAGGCACGCCGTTGCAGGCGTGCTCCATGAACCCCGGCCGCAGCGCCAGTCGTTGGCAATAGGCGTCGACGGCGGGATAGTCCGGGCGCTCCATCGGGGTCATTCGCCAGCGGTTGACCGACAGCCCGATGAGGATATCGGCCAGGGTGAAGTGTGACCCCGCGACATAGGCGCCGGTCGCCGTGAGTTGCTGTTCGAGGATGCCCATTTTTGCATTCCAGCCGCGAACGCCATCAGCAATCCGTTGCGAATCCTGAAAGTCCGGCAATTGCCTGACCAACGCAAAAAATGCATAGCCCCAGGACGGATTGAGTTCGGTGGCTTGCCAGTCCATCCACTGCTCTACGCGAGCGCGGGCTGCCGGCTCGATGGGCAACAGGTCAGTGTTTTGATATTTACCGGCCAGATAGCGGCAAATGGTATTGGACTCCCACAGCACGCCGGCTTCATCGATGAGGACCGGCACTTGTGCGTTGGGGTTGAGCTGGAGAAATTCCGGGCTCTGGGTCGATGCAAAACCGCTGCCCCAGTCTTCGCGTTCGTAGGAAACGCCCAGTTCGTCGCAGGCCCAAAGGACTTTTCTGACGTTGATTGACGATGCTCGACCCAAAATTTTTAGCGCATGTCCCATTGAGCTTCTCCGTTTGCTGTTCCAGGTGACGGGAATCTAGCATACGGAGCTTGGGAATGATCGCGCCTCAGGTGCTCTCGCGCACCTTCAACTCAAACCCCATATCCTGCACCGGTTTGGCCACTGAATTGCCAGCCATCAACGTCAGCATCAATTCCGCGGAGCGACGGCCAATGGCCTCGCGTGGGGTGCTGATGCTGCTCAGGCGCGGGACCATGTGGGCCGAGGCCGGCAGGTCGTTGAAGCCGAGGATCGCCACCTGTTCGGGGATCTTGATGCCACAGCGCAGGGCTTCGAGCAATGCGCCCTGGGCCAGGTCGTCGTTGCCGAAGAAAATCGCATCGACGTCGGGATGGTTGGCGAGCAGTTGCAGGAACAGTTCACCACCCAACCCCACGGAGGAGGCGCGCGGGGTCAGCACTTCCAGGGCTGGATCATACAAACCGGCCTTTTGCAGCGCGCGACGGAAACCTTCGCCACGTAACAGCGTGCGTTGATCCAGCTGCGCGCCGATGTAGGCCAGGCGTTTGCGACCGCGGGAGAGCAAATGCTCAGCCGCGGTTTCGCCGGCGGCGACTTGAGAAAAACCGACGCAATTGAGGCCGGCTGCACTGTCCAGTTCCATCATGTAGACGCTGGGAATGTTGCTGGCCTCGATCATTCGCCGAGAACTTTCGGTGCGGTCGAAACCGGTCAGCAACAAGCCCCGAGGCTGATAAGCCATGTAATTGCGCAGCAGGTTTTCTTCTTCATCACGCGAATAATGGAAGTTACCGATCAGCACTTCGAAGCCCTTTGGTCGCAAAACCTGATGAATGGCTTCCAGCGTATCGATGAACAGCAGGTTGGACAGCGACGGCACCAAAACCACCACGGAATGGCTCTGGGCCGAGGCCAGGGCACGGGCTGCGGGGTTGACCACGTAGTTCAGGTCGAGGGCGGCCTTCTGGACTTTTTCCACCAGTTCGGTGGCCACCGTGCTCACGCCGCGCAGGGCGCGGGACGCGGTAATCGGGCTGACACCGGCCAGGCGCGCGACTTCGTTGAGGGTAGGGCGGCCAGTGGTGCGCGTATTTTTATCGTTTTTAGGGGTATTCATCGGACGGCTTGCCAAACAAAATTCAAGGCACTAAGGTAGCGCTGTCTCGAGGCGGCTGCAAATGCATGAGCGGGTTTTGCCTGATCCTCGCTTTTTGGCCTCGAGAACGAACACGCTGCAACCCACAAAAATGACAAGAAGGCGTCGGCAACTTCTGCTTTTGCACTTGAGTCTTACGTAGCAAAGGTAGCGCTGTCTGCGCGCTGAGGTGTTACATGAATCATCCCATCACCGCCCTGGTCATCATGGGCGTTGCCGGTTGCGGCAAGACGTGCGTCAGCCAGGCCCTGTGCCAGCTCAGCGGCGCGACCGCCATTGAAGGCGACACTTTCCACCCTGCCGCCAATATCGAAAAGATGAGCGCGGGTATCCCCCTGAACGATGAAGACCGTGCCGGCTGGCTCGACAGCCTGTGCGATGAACTGCGCCGCATCGATGCCAAGGGCGAGCGCCCGGTGCTGACGTGCTCGGCCCTCAAACACAGTTACCGCGAACGCTTGCGCAGTGCCTTGCCAGGCCTGGGCTTCGTTTTCCTTGAGCTGACCCCCGAAGTCGCTGCCGATCGTGTGTCTCATCGGCCGGGCCACTTCATGCCGTCGACCTTGATCGACAGCCAGTTCGCCACCCTTGAATCGCCCGTTGGTGAGCCTCTGACCCTGGCGCTGGATGCTTCAAGTCACAGTGTCGGTGAATTGGCCGCTCTGGCCCATCGTTGGTGGCTCGATCATGGCTTGAAACTCGCCGGTTGAATTTTGCTCCAAAAGACAGCGCTGTCCTGACGGCTTTTGAATAATCGCTTTTATAACAACAACAAACAGGAGACACCCCTTATGTTTGGCATGTCCCACGAGACCTTTCTGCTGCTAGACGCAGTGGTCACGGTGATCGGACTTATCGTCCTGATCACCAAGTTCAAGTTTCACCCCTTCATCGCCCTGATCATCGCCGCAGCCTTCCTCGGGCTGACCTCCGGCATGCCGATCAGCACCATCATCAAGGCGTTCCAGGACGGCTTCGGTGGGGTGCTCGGTTTCGTCGGGATCATTCTGGCGCTGGGCACCATGCTCGGCAAAATGATGGCCGAGTCGGGCGGGGCGGACCAGATCGCCCAGACCCTGATTCGAGCCTTCGGCAAGGACAAGGTGCAGTGGGCCATGATGTTCGCGGCCTTCCTGGTCGGCATCCCGCTGTTCTTCGAAATCGGCTTCGTGCTGCTGATCCCGCTGGTGTTCATCGTCGCCCGCCGTACCGGCGTGTCGATCATCAAGATCGGTATCCCGCTGCTGGCCGGTCTGTCCGCCGTGCACGGTCTGGTTCCGCCGCACCCGGGTCCATTGCTGGCCATCGGCGTGTTCGGTGCCGACATCGGTAAAACCATCCTTTACGGCCTGATCGTTGCCCTGCCGACGGCCATTATTGCTGGCCCGATCTTCGGTACGTTCATTGCCAAGCACATTCCTGGTCATCCGAATCAGGAACTGGTGGATCAACTGGTGCGCGATGAGGATGCAGGCGATCTGCCTAGCTTCGGCATCACCCTGATCACTGTGCTGTCACCCGTGTTCCTGATGCTGCTCAAGACCTTTGCCGATGTGGCGCTGCCGGACGGCAACTTCTTCCGCACCTTCATGGACTTGATCGGTCACCCGATCTCGGCGCTGCTGCTGGCGTTGCTGCTGTCGCTGTACACCTTCGGTTACAAGCAGGGCATCGGTTCGCAACAGATGCTCAAATGGCTGGACGCGAGCCTTGCGCCGACCGCTGCGATCATCCTGATCATCGGTGCCGGTGGCGGCTTCAAGCAGATGCTGGTGACCAGCGGTGTAGGTAACGTGATCGGCAACATGGCGGTGGCTGCACAGATCTCGCCGATTTTGCTGGCCTGGCTGGTGGCGGCGGTGATCCGTATCGCGACCGGTTCAGCGACCGTAGCGACCATTACTGGCGCTGGCATTGTGGTCCCGGTGGTAGGGATGATTCCGGGTGTGAACCGTGAGCTGCTGGTACTGGCCACCGGTGCCGGTTCGTTGATCCTGTCTCACGTCAACGACGCTGGTTTCTGGCTGGTGAAGCAGTACTTCAACATGACC
The DNA here is from genome assembly GCF_022014505.1 of Pseudomonas sp. PGPR40. NCBI lineage: Bacteria > Pseudomonadati > Pseudomonadota > Gammaproteobacteria > Pseudomonadales > Pseudomonadaceae > Pseudomonas > Pseudomonas sp. PGPR40. The sequence continues at coordinate 11,050 of NZ_JAKLSP010000035.1, forward strand.
GTGGCGGAAACCTTCAAGACCTGGACCGCGATGGAAACCATCCTGTCGGTGGTGGGCCTGGGCTTTATCCTGCTGTTGTCGTTGTTCGTTTAACAGCGTTCGAGCAGACACAAAAAAACCGCAGCGATGCGGTTTTTTTGTGGGTGACGATCGTTCCTACGCTCTGCGTGGGAATGCAGCCCGGGACGCTCCGCGTCCCTTCCAAGGCCGAACGCGGAGCGTCCGTTGAGGCATTCCCACGCAGAGCGTGGGAACGATCGTGTCAGGCGTTGGTTTTGGTAACCAACCCATCCGCCCGGAACATCCCGCGAATCCCGCGCACGGCCTGACGAATCCGGTCCTGGTTTTCGATCAGCGCGAAGCGCACGTGATCATCTCCATACTCGCCAAATCCCACACCCGGCGAGACACAGACCTTGGCCTCGGCCAGCAGCTTCTTGGCGAATTCCAGCGAACCCAGGTGCGCGTAAGCCTCGGGAATTTTCGCCCAAACGTACATCGATGCTTTCGGGTTTTCGACCATCCAGCCCAGTTCATGCAGGCCTTTGACCAGCACGTTGCGCCGCTGCCGATACTGATCGGCAATGTCTTTGACGCACTGCTGATCGCCTTCCAGCGCCGCGATGGCCGCGACTTGCAGCGGGGTGAACGTGCCGTAGTCGTGATAGCTCTTGATCCGCGCCAGGGCGTTGACCAGCTCCGGGTTGCCGACCATGAAACCGATGCGCCAGCCCGCCATGTTGTAGCTCTTGGACAAGGTGAAAAACTCCACCGCGATGTCCTTGGCGCCGGGCACTTGCATGATCGACGGGGCTTTCCAGCCGTCGTAGACGATGTCGGCGTAAGCCAGGTCGTGCACCACCAAAACGTCGTACTGCTTGGCGAGGGCGATCACCCGCTCGAAGAAATCCAGCTCCACACACTGGGCGGTGGGGTTGGACGGGAAACCGAGGATCATCATTTTCGGTTTCGGGATCGAGCCGCGAATCGCCCGTTCCAGTTCGGCGAAGAAGTCCACGCCAGGAATCAGCGGCACCGAGCGCACCTGGGCGCCGGCAATCACCGCACCGTAGATGTGAATCGGGTAACTCGGGTTCGGCACCAGCACGGTGTCACCCTGATCGAGGGTGGCCAGCATCAAATGCGCCAAGCCTTCCTTGGAACCGATGGTGACGATGGCTTCGCTTTCCGGGTCGATGTCGACTTCGTAGCGATCCTTGTACCAATTGGAGATCGCCCGGCGCAGGCGCGGAATCCCTTTGGACGTGGAGTAGCCGTGGGTGTCTTCGCGCTGGGCGACAGTGACCAGTTTTTCGACAATGTGCGGCGGCGTGGCGCCGTCGGGGTTGCCCATGCTCAAGTCGATGATGTCTTCGCCGCGACGACGGGCGGCCATCTTCAGCTCGGCAGTGATGTTGAAAACGTAAGGGGGGAGTCGATCTATGCGCGCAAAGCGGCGCGGCGAACCTTGTTCGGCCATTGTTGCCTCGGATAACGTAAGCGCCCGGAACCGTCCGAGCGACGCTGGCCACTGCGGTGGCCTGTGGCGGAATGTAAGGGCAGCTGTGGCAGACTGTCCAGCGTGTATGTAAACAAATTTTTCCGAAGGATGGATCGATGGAATTTACCAGTGGCTTCTTGTTGAGCCTTTCGCTATGCCTGGACATCGGCGTGGCCAATATCGCGATGATCACGCTGGCGATGCAGCGCGGCTATTTTCAAGGCTTTGCCCTGGGGCTGGGGACGTGTGTGGGCGACCTGATTTACGCGGTGCTGGCATTGGCCGGCATGACCGTATTGCTGCAGTACGAAACCGTGCGTTGGGTGTTGTGGATCGGCGGGTCGATGTTGCTGGTGTATTTCGCGGCGAAGATGATTTATTCGGCGATTCACCATGAAGCGCTGTTGGCGCAGACCGCTGAAGTCGGTCACAACTCCCACCGCAAGGAGTTTTTTCGTGGGATTTTTCTCGCCATGTCATCGCCCAGTGCAATTCTCTGGTTTGCCGCGGTGGGCGGCACGCTGATTGCCCGTTCCGGCGGCGGTGGTGCGATCAGCTCGGCGTTGTTTCTCGGCGGTTTCTTGTGCGCCGGCGTGCTCTGGTGTGTCGGTTTGTGCTTCGCTGCGAGCCACGGAGGCAAACTGCTCGGTGACAAATTGCTGCGTTATTCCTACATGGCATCTGCAGCGATCTTCTGCTATTTCGCGGTCTACGTGATCCTCTCGGGCTATAACGAGTTCATCGGTTCAGGCGCCATCGAACAGTTGCACGCACTGTAACTGGGCGAATCGGGTTTGGCTTCTATACTCCCAGCCGAACCCACCTTTATCGTTCCAAGGAGTTGAGTCATGGATGAGCAAACAGGCGCCGAAAGGGCTAAACAACGCTTCGAAAACGGGCACTTCATGCTCATAGCGGGGCTTGGCGGGCGATTTACCCAAGAGACAGCGAAAAAACAGATTCCCAAGTTGTGGGAGCAATTTGTCCCTCACATCGGGAAGGTGCCCGGGCAAAAGAGCGAAGTGACCTACGGCGTCTGCTGCAACCCCGACGGCAAGGGTGGCTTCGAATACATCGCCGGCGTCGAGATCAGCAAGCTCGACGACCTCCCCGAGAAATACCGCTGGGTCGAGATTCAGCCTCAGTATTACGCAGTGTTCGAGCACAAAGGCTCGCTGGATACGCTGCCTCAAACCTTTCAATACATATGGGAAACCTGGCTGCCGCAATCCGGTCATGAGGCGGCGGACGCCCCAGAGTTCGAACGTTACAGCGATGATTTCAACCCGAAGCTCAACACCGGCACGATGGAAATCTGGCTGCCGCTCAAAGCGTAATGAGCGAGTCGAGCGGCGGATCGGTGATCCGCCTCTCGATGTCGTGTTGATGCTGATTTATGATCCCCAACCTTGCCCACGCCAATTCCGAGCTGCCATGAACACCGTCATCCGCCACGTCAGCCCCGCTGACCTGGACCGCTGCTATGCCATCGAAACCGTTGCCTACGAAGGCGACGAAGCCGCCACCCGCGAGAAAATCGCCACCCGCATCGCCACTTGGCCCAAGGGTTTCATCGTCGCCGAAGTGGATGGCGTTGTAGCGGGTTTCATCAACTCCGGTGCGGCGTTTGAGGTCGAAATGTCGGACGAGGCGTTCAAGGAGCTGATCGGCCATGACCCGGCCGGCCCGCATGTGGTGATCATGTCGGTGGTGGTGCATCCGGACTATCAAGGGCAGGGCCTGGCGAAACGCTTGCTGGGTGAGTTCATCCAGCGCATGCGTGCCCTGAACAAGGCGAGCATCCATCTGATGTGCAAAGAGCAGCACATTGCGCTCTATGCCGGATTTGGTTTTGCCTACATAAAGCCTTCGGCATCGGACCATGGCGGGATGGCGTGGCATGAGATGGTGTTGACGCTGTAACCCGCGGACAGTGGAGATCCAGTGTGGGAGCGGGCTTGCTCGCGAAGAGGGCGTGTCAGTCGATATTAAAGTTGCCTGACACTCCGCATTCGCGAGCAAGCCCGCTCCCACAGGGTTCGTGTTGCCTCAATCGATTCCGACAAACCCTCCGGTCTGGTGCTGCCACAACCGCGCATACAAGCCGCCACGGGCCAGCAGTTCGGCGTGGCTGCCGGTTTCGGCGATCTTGCCATTTTCCAGCACCACCAGGCGGTCCATCCGCGCGATGGTCGAGAGGCGGTGGGCGATGGCGATCACGGTTTTGCCCTCCATCAGGGTTTCGAGGCTTTCCTGGATTGCTGCTTCAACTTCCGAGTCCAGTGCCGAAGTGGCTTCGTCCATGATCAGGATCGGCGCGTTCTTGAGCAGCACCCGGGCAATCGCAATCCGCTGACGCTGACCACCGGAGAGTTTCACCCCGCGTTCACCGACGTGAGCATCGAAACCGGTGCGGCCTTCAGAGTCCGACAGCAAGGGGATGAATTCGTCGGCGCGGGCCTTGTGCACTGCTTCCCAAAGTTCAGCATCGGTGGCGTCGGGTTTGCCGTACAGCAAATTGTCGCGGATCGAGCGATGTAGCAATGAGGTGTCTTGGGTGATCATGCCGATGCGTTCACGCAGGCTTTCCTGGCCGACTTCGGCGATGTTCTGGCCATCGATGAGAATCCGCCCACCCTGCACGTCATAGAGGCGCAGCAGCAGATTGACCAGCGTTGATTTGCCGGCACCGGACGGGCCGATCAGGCCGATTTTCTCGCCGGGTTTGATCGTCAGGTTGAGGTCGCCGATGATCCCGCTTTTCTTGCCGTAGTGGAAATCGACGTGCTCGAAACGCACCTCGCCACGCGCCACATTCAAAGGCTTGGCCTGCTCGCGGTCGGTGATGCTGACGGGCTGGGAAATGGTCTGCAAACCGTCCTGAACCATGCCGATGTTTTCGAAAATGCCAGTGACCACCCACATGATCCAGCCAGACATGTTGACGATGCGGATCACCAGCCCAGTGGCGAGGGCGATGGCGCCCACCGTGATCAGCGATTGCGTCCACAGCCATAGTGCAAGGCCCGTGGTGCTGACGATCAGCAGGCCGTTCATGCTGGTGATGACTACGTCCATGCTGGTAACCACACGGCCGGCCAGTTGGGCTTTTTCGGTTTGTTCCTTGATCGCTTCGCGGGCGTATTGCTGCTCGAAGTTGGTATGGGCGAACAGCTTCAGGGTGGTGATGTTGGTATAACCATCGACGATCCGCCCCATGAGTTTGGAGCGCGCATCGGACGATACCACCGAGCGTTCCTTGACCCGTGGCACGAAGTAATAGAGGGCGCCGATGAAAGCGGCGATCCAGGTCAGCAGCGGGATCATCAGGCGCCAGTCGGCTTCGGCGAACAGCACCAGCGAACTGATCGCGTAGATCAGCACATGCCATAGCGCATCCACCGCTTGCACGGCCGAATCGCGCAACGAGTTGCCGGTCTGCATGATGCGTTGGGCGATGCGCCCGGCGAAGTCGTTCTGGAAGAAATTGAGGCTCTGTTTGAGCACATAACTGTGGTTCTGCCAGCGGATCAGGCTGGTCAGGCTGGGACTCAAGGTCTGGTGTACCAGCAAGTCATGCAAGCCGACGAATATCGGGCGCAGAACCAATGCAACCACCGCCATCCAGGCCAGTTCAATGCCGTGTTCCTTGAAAAAATTGACGTTGGGCGTGCCTTGCGCCAGGTCGATGATGCGGCTCAGGTAGCTGAACAGCGCCACCTCGATCAGCGCACCGATCAGGCCGATGATCAGGAGGGCGGCGAAACTCGGCCAAACCTGCTTCAGGTAGTAGGTGTAGAAGGGGAGGACCCGATCCGGCGGAGCCGCCGTCGGTGCATCGCGGAAAATATCGATCAGTTTTTCAAAACGGCGATAAAGCATCAGTTCTCCGCCCGCGCACGGGCTCTCCTTTAAACGATATGAGCGGCGCCGGAAGAACCGGCGGCCGCTCAAAACTCCCTGTTCAGATTACTCTCAGTCGATGCGCTTGGCCGACTTGATGAATACCGGGTCGGCCGGTACGTCTTTCATGCCACCACGGGTGGTGGTTGGCGAGTTGACGATGATGTCCACCACGTCCATGCCCTTGACTACTTTGCCGAACACCGCGTAACCGTCGCCCTGATCGAGGAAGTCATTGTCTTTGACGTTGACGAAGAACTGGCTGGTGGCCGAATCCGGGACAGACGTACGGGCCATGGACAACGTCCCGCGCACGTTATGCAAACCGTTTTTGGATTCGTTCTTGATCGGCGCCTTGGTTTCTTTTTGCTGCATTTGTTGAGTGAAACCACCGCCCTGGACCATGAACCCAGGAATCACACGGTGAAAAATCGTGTTGTTGTAGAAGCCGCTGTCAACGTACTCAAGAAAGTTCTTGGTACTGATCGGCGCCTTGACCGGGTCCAGTTCGATTTCGATCTGGCCATTGGTGGTTTCCAGCAGCACGTGCGGCGCCTTGGCGGGCGTGGCGGCCATCAGGTTGGCAGCAAACAGAACGGAGCCGGCGGCGAGGGCGATTTTTTTCAGCATGGGTCAGTGATCCTGAGTGGTGGTGTCGACTGCGTTGAGAAATTCGAGCAGCGTTTGGTTGAAACGTTCGGGTTGATCCAGTGGGGTGGCGTGGCGCGAGTCGGCGATCACTACCAGCCGCGCATCGGGCAGCAGTTTTACATAGGTTTCTTTCAGCGCGACCGGGGTGTAGTCACGGTCGGCGCTGACGATGAGGGTTGGACAGGACACCCTGGAAAGTCGTTCCTGAACCCCCCAGCCAACAATGGCATCGAAGCTGGCGAGATAAGCATGTTTGTCATTCATTGCCCAGCGCGCCGCTATTTTTTGTCGTAACGAAGCTTGTTCGGGCCTGGGGAACAGCTTGGCGCCGAGGGCCTTGCCGATGGTGCCCATGCTCAGCACGCGCATCAGGCTCCAGCGTTTGAACCACTGCCAGTCATCGTTGCGGCTGCGCCGTTTGACCTCGGGCGCGCTGTTGACGATGCACAGGCTCTTGAGCAGTTGCGGCTGATCCACTGCCAGTTGAAAGGCGATCATGCCGCCCATCGAAAGTCCGACAAGATGTGTAGGGCCGAGGTTCAAGTGCTCGATCAACGCGATCAGGTCGGCGCTGAACCCGGCGATGCTGTAGCGCTCACGGGGCTTGTCGGAGCGCCCGTGGCCGCGCACATCCGGGACGATCACCCGATAGTGGGCCGAGAGCGCCGGGATCTGCATTTCCCAGTCCAGGGTGCTGGAACCCAATCCGTGAACCAGCAGCAACGGGGTGCCGTGGCCATATTCCTCATAGTGCAGGTTGCAACCTTCATGTTCGAAATAGGCCATGGGTACACTCCGTGTCAGGCTTGTTCGGGGGCAGCGAAGGGCGCATCCAGCGGCGCGGTATCGAAGGTGCGCAGCAATTCGATGAGAATCTGCGTGGCCGGGCCCAAGGGTTTGTCCTTGTTCGAATACAGATAGAAACTCGGGTTGCGGCTGCCGCCCTGGTCCAACGGTAGCACTTTGAGCGTCCCTTCCTTGAGTTCGCGCTCGATCATGTGTCGGGGCAACCAGGCGAAGCCCAGGCCACTGCTGACGAAGGTCGCGGCGGTGGCCAGGCTGCCGACGGTCCAGCGCTGTTCGGCGCCGAGCCAGCCGACGTCTCGCGGCTGTTGACGGCCGGAGTCGCGGATCACCACTTGCATCTGGCTTTCCAGGTCCTGGAAGTTCAGCTCGCGGTTCAGGCGGTGCAAGGAATGTTCGGGGTGGGCAACCGCGATGAATTCGACATCGCTCAATTCCGCGCCCAGATACCCGGGAATGCTGAAACCGGTGATGGCCAGATCGGCCACGCCTTCAAGCAATACTTCCTCGACACCCGACAACACTTCTTCGCGCAGACGCACCCGGCAGCCACGGCTTTGCGGCATGAACGCGGTCAGGGCGCGAACGAGGCGGGCGCTGGGGTAGGCGGCATCCACCACCAGCCGCACTTCCGCTTCCCAGCCTTGCTCCATGTGATGGGCCAGGTCTTCCAGTTGGCTGGCCTGTTTCACCAGTTGCCGGGAACGGCGTAGCAGCACGCCGCCGGCTTCGGTGAGCACCGCTTTGCGGCCGTCGATACGTAACAGCGGCACACCGAGCTGGTCCTGCATGCGCGCTACGGTGTAGCTCACTGACGATTGCGAGCGGTGCAGCGCTTCGGCGGCCTGGGCGAAACCGCCGTGATCGACCACGGCCTGCAATGTTCGCCATTGATCAAGGGTCACGCGGGGCGCTTTCATGTCGAGCTCCTCTTGTCCTAAGCTGGCAGTCCTTATTGGAGACTGCCGAATGAATAAACTGTGTTGTGTGATCGCGGGTTGTGCGGTGTTGGCGATGTTGCCGCTGACTGCATTTGCTTATCCGATAGACGTTAAAAAGCAATTGAACGGCTTGAGCATCGACTACAACGCCTTTGATACAGATGCCGATATCGCCTCCATTCAGGTAAACAACTACGGCAGCACCGATGCGATCTGCAAGGTGGTTTTCAACAATGGCCCGGAAGCGCCGCGTAACCGCACAATCGAAGTGCCCGCCGGTAAACACAAAAACGCCACCGCAAAGTTCACCCGGACCATCATCAAGATGCGTATCAACCTGACCTGCACCCCGAAATGACATCGAGCGGAGCAGCCCAGTTGGGGATATGCTCCGCTTATAAACGAATTTATCGATGCTTTATAGCAGTTATTTGCGCTTTTTCATCGATATGACTCTGTTTAACCTTCACTCCATCGACCTACAGCATTCTCAGATGGAGGCTACATCCCATGTCCCGCGTTCTGATCATCGAAAGCAGCGCCCGTCAGCAAGACTCGGTTTCCCGTCAGTTGACCCAGACGTTCATCAGCCAGTGGCAAGCCGCGCACCCGAACGACCAGATCACTGTCCGTGACGTAGCCGCCAACCCGGTGCCACACCTGGACATCAACTTGCTGGGCGGCTGGATGAAACCTGCCGAACAACGCAACGACATCGAGCAGGCCTCGCTGGAACGCTCCAACCAGTTGACCGACGAACTGCTGGCCGCCGACGTGCTGGTGATGGCCGCACCGATGTACAACTTCGCCATTCCGAGCACCCTTAAAGCCTGGCTCGACCACGTTCTGCGTGCTGGCGTGACCTTCAAGTACACCGAAACCGGTCCCCAGGGTTTGCTCAACGGCAAGCGCGCGTACGTGCTGACAGCGCGCGGTGGGATCCATGCCGGAGCCACCTCTGATCATCAGGAACCCTACCTGCGTCAGGTCATGGCTTTCATCGGCATCCACGACGTGACGTTCATCCACGCCGAAGGCATGAACCTGGGCGGCGGCTTCCAGGAGAAAGGCCTGAACCAGGCCAACGCCAAACTTTCCCAGGTTGCCTGAGCCGTTAATCGCCAGATAATCGCTGGAGCGTCTAGTGACCTGGCGCAACCCTTCAAGCCTGTACGCGCATCGAACCTCCCTTTGCACTTGTTGCTCCTGAGTGCTCTAGCCCGATTGAACGCATTAGCGAGATCGGGCTTTTTTTTGCCTGCGATTTGGTGAATGAGCATACAACCCTGTGGGAGCGGGCTTGCTCGCGAAGAGGGCGTGTCAGTCGATATTGATGTTGACTGACCCACCGCATTCGCGAGCAAGCCCGCTCCCACAGTGGATTTGTGTATGCCTGGCGATTCGCGATCAAGGGCAAAACCCGCTATCGTCGCCGCCATTCGAAACGAGGCGAGCATGGGCTATCTACTTTTTGTCACGCTGATCCAGGCGTTTTCCTTCAGTTTGATCGGCGAATACCTGGCCGGGCATGTCGATAGTTACTTCGCGGTGCTGGTGCGGGTGCTGCTGGCGGGGCTGGTGTTCATTCCGCTGACGCGCTGGCGTCAGGTCGAGCCGGCGTTCATGCGCGGGATGTTGCTGATCGGCGCGTTGCAGTTCGGCGTGACTTACGTCTGTTTGTATTTGAGCTTCCGGGTGCTGACGGTGCCGGAAGTGCTGCTGTTCACTATCCTCACGCCGCTGCACGTGACCCTGATCGAAGATGCGCTGAACCGGCGCTTCAATCCGTGGGCATTGATCGCTGCTCTGGTGGCGGTACTCGGGGCGGCAGTGATTCGCTTTGACCGGATCAACCCGGATTTCTTCATGGGTTTCCTGTTGCTGCAACTGGCCAACTTCACCTACGCCGCCGGGCAAGTGCTCTATAGACGTTTGGTGGCCCGCCATCCGAGTGATTTGCCGCATTACCGGCGCTTTGGGTACTTCTACCTGGGCGCGTTGGCGGTGGCATTGCCGGCGTTTCTGCTGTTCGGCAAACAGAACTTTCTCCCCGAAGCGCCGCTGCAATGGGGCGTGTTGCTGTTCCTCGGTTTGGTCTCGACCGCGCTGGGTTTGTACTGGTGGAACAAGGGCGCGTGCCTGGTGAACGGCGGGACGCTGGCGGTGATGAATAATTTGCATGTGCCGGTGGGGTTGCTGATCAACTTGTTGATCTGGAATCAGCATGAAGAGCTGGGGCGGTTGTTGTTTGGCGGGATGGTGATTCTGATGGCGGTGTGGATTAGTCGGTTGGGTATGCGTAGGCCTGCCATCGCATGATCGTTCCCACGCTCTGCGTGGGAATGCCGCCCGGGACGCTCTGCGTCCCTACGCATGTGACGCAGAGCGTCACCGGATGCATTCCCACGCAGAGCGTGGGAACGATCAGTGCTGAGGTGTTACATCAGGTGTTTTTCGGGCTGGGGAATGTGGCTCGCGCCCAACACCGCCGGGAGCAACCCCGAGCGCAAATCACCACCACTGGGCTGCTGATACAGGCTCAAGCCAAACTCCGGCAGTACCGCCAGCAGGTAATCGAAAATATCCCCCTGAATCCGCTCGTAATCGGCCCACACGGTGGTGCGGGTGAAGCAGTAGATTTCCAGCGGAATGCCCTGAGCGTTGGTCTGCATCTGGCGAACCATGCAGGTCATGTTCGGCTGAATCTCCGGATGACTCTTCAGATACGCCAGCGCATAGGCGCGGAAGGTGCCGATGTTGGTCATCCGTCGACGGTTGGCCGACATCGCCGCGACGTTGCCCTGGGCTTCGTTCCACGCCTTGAGCTCGGCTTTCTTGCGGCTCATGTAGTCAGTCAGCAGATGCACCTGGGACAGCTTTTGCTCTTCGTCATCGCGGATGAAACGCACACCGCTGGCATCGATAAACAGGCTGCGCTTGATCCGTCGTCCGCCAGACTGCTGCATGCCGCGCCAGTTCTTGAACGACTCGGACATCAGGCGCCAGGTCGGGATCGACACAATGGTCTTGTCGAAGTTCTGCACCTTGACCGTGTGCAAGGTGATGTCCACCACATCACCGTCGGCACCGACTTGCGGCATCTCGATCCAGTCGCCGACCCGCAGCATGTCGTTGCTGGTCAGTTGCACGCTGGCGACGAATGACAACAAGGTGTCCTTGTAGACCAACAGAATCACCGCCGACATGGCGCCCAGACCCGACAGCAGCAACAGCGGCGAACGGTCGATCAACGTGGCGACGATGATGATCGCGCCAAACACGAACAACACCATTTTCGCCAGTTGCACGTAGCCCTTGATCGAGCGGGTGCGGGCGTGTTCGGTGCGGGCATAGATGTCCAGCAGGGCATTGAGCAATGCGCTGACGGCCAGCACCAGGAACAGAATGGTGAACGCCAGCGCCACGTTGCCGAGGAAGTTCAGGCTGGTCTTGCTCAAATCCGGCACCAGGTGCAGGCCGAACTGGATCATCAGCGAGGGCGTCATCTGCGCCAGGCGATGAAACACTTTGTTGTGGCGAAAATCGGTGATCCAGTGCAGCGACGGCTGGCGACCGAGGATTTTGGTCGCGTGAAGAATGAGGAACCGCGCCACTCGTCCGAGCACCAGCGCCACCATCAGCAGCAACATCAGTGCGAGCGTGGAATGCAGGAGCGGATGCTGATCGAGGGCACCCCAGAGGTCTTGGGCGTTGAGCCAGAGCTGTTTGATATCCATGGGTAAAAACGGTTCTTCTATAGGACGCGACGTGACGATTAGAGCATTTAAGACGTTCCGGATGACGTTTTGAGACAAAGCAGGCAACAAAAAAACCACTGTTTGCAGCCGTTTGTATAAAGAAACTCGGCCTTCGCGCTCGAAACCGTTACCCTATGCAGCTGTTTTTTTGTATTTCTTCGAGGTAGCACCCGTGTTTTCCCAATTCGCCCTGCACGAACGCCTGCTCAAAGCCGTGGCCGAGCTTAAATTTGTCGAGCCAACGCCTGTGCAAGCAGCGGCTATCCCGCTGGCGCTCCAGGGGCGTGACCTGCGGGTGACAGCGCAAACCGGTAGCGGCAAAACCGCTGCCTTCGTTTTGCCGATCCTCAACCGCTTGATCGGCCCGGCCAAAATCCGCGTCAGCATCAAGACCCTGATCCTGCTGCCGACCCGCGAACTGGCCCAGCAGACCATCAAGGAAGTCGAGCGCTTCGCTCAGTTCACCTTCATCAAGTCCGGTCTGATCACCGGCGGTGAAGACTTCAAGGTCCAGGCTGCCATGCTGCGCAAGGTGCCGGATATCCTGATCGGTACGCCGGGCCGGATGATCGAGCAACTGAACGCCGGCAACCTCGACCTCAAAGAAGTCGAAGTGCTGGTGCTCGACGAAGCCGACCGCATGCTCGACATGGGCTTCGCCGAGGACGTGCAGCGTCTGGTCGACGAGTGCAGCAACCGTCAGCAGACCATGCTGTTCTCCGCCACCACCGGTGGTTCGGGCTTGCGTGAAATGGTCGCCAAGGTGCTGAACAACCCTGAGCACCTGCAGCTCAACGCGGTCAGCCAGCTGAACTCGACGACTCGTCAGCAGATCATCACCGCTGACCACAACCAGCACAAAGAACAGATCGTCAACTGGCTGTTGGCCAACGAGACCTATCAGAAGGCCATCGTCTTCACCAACACCCGGGCCATGGCCGACCGTATCTACGGCCGCCTGGTGGCGCAGGAATACAAGGCATTCGTCCTGCACGGCGAGAAAGACCAGAAAGACCGCAAACTGGCCATCGACCGCCTGAAACAGGGCGGGGTGAAAATCCTCGTCGCTACCGACGTTGCTGCTCGCGGCCTGGACGTGGATGGCCTGGACCTGGTGATCAACTTCGACATGCCACGCAGCGGCGACGAATACGTTCACCGCATCGGTCGCACCGGCCGCGCCGGCAACGATGGCCTGGCCATCTCGCTGATCTGCCATGGCGACTGGAACCTGATGTCGAGCATCGAGCGCTACCTCAAGCAGAGCTTCGAGCGCCGCACCATCAAGGAAGTCAAAGGCACCTACGGCGGACCGAAAAAGGTCAAGGCCTCGGGCAAAGCCGTTGGCGTGAAGAAGAAAAAGGTCGACGCCAAGGGCGACAAAAAGAAAACCGGCGCCAAGGCCCCGACCAAACGCAAGATCGCCAACCGCCCGAAGACCGACGCCCTGTCGCTGGTCAGCAAGGACGGCATGGCCCCGCTCAAGCGCCGCAAGCCGGAAGCGCCGGCTGCTGAGTAAAGCGTGGTAGCGATCCAATAAAAAACCCGGACAGTGTCCGGGTTTTTTTACGTCAAAAGTTCGCAGGCTTCGTAGGATCTGCCGAAGGCTGCGATCTTTTGATCTTGCCGTTCAGCTCTCGGCTTTCTTCTCCGCCGATTCCAATTCCTTGAGACGCTGATCGATCAACTGGCATTTGTCCGGCAAATCCTTGCTGGCCGTCTCCAGGTCCATCTTCTGCAACTCGTCATTGATCTCCTTGGCCTTGGCCGGGTTCTGCTCAGTGATCTTGGCGACCTCCCTGGCCAGTTGTTCGCGCTTGGCGGTGGCTTCATCGGGAGGGCAGGCCCATACGGGGAGGGTGCAGGCGAGCGTGGCAGCGAGGATGACTTTTAGCAGGCTTTTCATAGAGACGGGCCTCGGTTCCGGTGAAGGCGAGTTATCCGGTTGAGGGTTGAAGAGCGGAAAAAGTTCAGTGACAGAAACGGGCGACCCACAGGTCGCCTGATTCCGAGGTTGGTGTAGGGCGCAGGTAAACACCACGCAACCTCTGTAGGAGCGAGCTTGCTCGCGAAAGCGGTGTATCAGTCGACATCAATGTTGAATGTCAGTCAGTCATCACGAGCAGGCTCGCTCCCACAGGGATTTGTGGTGTTCATGGATGTTGTGTTCAACCCGAGCCAATACCCGCGATGGCTGCGGCCTATCCCCCATGGCAGCAACTGCCCGGTGCCTTGTCCTCATACCGATCGTGATGCCTCACCCAATCCATGATTTCCTCTTCATTACGGCCCTTAGGCGTGAGGTCCAGATAGTTATAGGCGCCGACCAGCAGATCCAGGCCGCGAGCATAAGTGGAATAGGTGTGGAAAATCTCCCCCGCTTCATTGCGATAAAACACGCTGAGCCCTGGGAGTTCTTCTTCGGCACCGTCGTTTTTTTCGTAGTTGTAGGTAGCTTTTCCCGCAGCGACGTCTTCGGCTCGGGCTGAGACGCCAAAGTCATAATTGAAATCGCAGCCTTCGGACGACACCCAGTCGAATTTCCAGCCCATGCGCCGTTTGAAGGGCTGGAATTCGGCGAACGGGGCGTGGGAAACCGCTACTACCGCTACGTCATGGTGGGCCAGGTGTTGGTTGGCGCCGTCGATGTGGTCGGACAGGAATGAGCAACCGGGGCAGCCTTCGTCCCAGCCTGCGGCGAACATGAAGTGGTAGACGATCAATTGGCTGCGGCCGCCGAACAGATCGGCCAGGCTCAGCTCGCCATTGGGGCCCTGGAAGCGGTAGGGCTTGTCGATTTTCACCCAGGGCAGGGCGCGGCGTTCGGCGCTGAGTTTGTCGCGTTCCTTGGTGAAGGCTTTTTCATGGGCCAGGTGTTGTTTGCGAGCGGCGAGCCATTCTTCCCGGGACACGACCGGATGATTCTGAATGTTCATGGTGATTTCTCCTGCATGCTTTGGCGAAAGTCGATCCGCGCAGAGGGGTAAACCGTCTTACATAGCCTAGTCGTTTGGCCTGTGCCCTATTCGACATACCGCCGGTCGGTAGGGCGGAATACCTCGGCTGAACGGCCGCCGTCCCTGTCGGTCACAACCTATGAAGGCCATCTCACTCGCGGGCACTGGAGGTTGATCAGGATGACTTATAACTGGGATTTGATTGAACGCTTGCTGCATGAAGTGCAGAACGGCGCCGGCCACAGTTTCACCCCACGGCCTTATGCCGAGCAGTATGCGGCGGCGAAAGCCAACGCGGGCGAGCCGTTTGAGAACCTGGATCACCTGAAAACGGTGGCTGGTGAGTACGAAAAGTTACTGCTGCTGCGGGGTTATATCGAGCCTCGGCCGGAGAACCAGGGTGGCAATGGCGAGAATTACATTTTGACGCCCCGGGGCTCGAGATTGTTGAGCCTGATCGACAGCAGCATTCCGGGTAATGAGCATCCGCGGCAGGTGCTGGATGAACAGGAAGATGCGCTGGAGGAACTGACGTTTGATGAGGTGGCGTCGAAGGCGCAGATTGCCTGAAGATCACGCATACCCCTGTGGGAGCGGGCTTGCTCGCGAATGCGGTGTGACAGTCGACTTAGATTTTGAATGTTAAATCGAATTCGCGAGCAAGCCCGCTCCCACATTGGATTGTGGTGATCCGTTTAATCCTGTCGCGCCGCTTTCAGGCATTGCAAATCAGTGAAATCCTTGCGCACACCTTCAATCTTCTTCAGCAACTGTTCACGCTGAACCGGCGTGCTCTCGGCCATTATGTCCACCAGCAACGCCCGAGCCTGGGCTTCGGTGTTGGCGTAGGCCTCGCGGTAAGCCGACGTCCACAAACTCTCGCGATTCACCAGAAGTGTCTCGATTCGCTGTGGGAATTCTGGACTCTGCCGTTGCGCGACTGCCGCGCTGAATTGCTGTTGCCAGTGTGCGCGATTGGCAATCCATTGTTTGTTCTGATCACCCAAGGCATTCGACCAGGCCATTACCCGTTGCTGTTGGGTTGGGTTGAGCGGTCCGAGCCAGACATTCAAGCGTTTCTCCATGCGCTTGCTTCGCTCTGTGATCTGTTGCTCCAGAGACGGCTTGAGGTAGGCCACCTGGCGTTTGCGCTGGTCCTTGGCGAAGGCTTCGTTCATTTCCGCGACTTGCTTGTCATCAAGCCCCTGCAACAGCTCGATGGCCGACGGGGTGATTTCCCGGGCGGTTTCGGCGATGGCCTGTTTGGCTTCCTGGGTGCGGGTTTGCAGTGCGGCGTCGGTGATCTGGTTGGCCTCGACCATGGCCTGTAAACGATCCAGCCAATCGAGGTAACCGGGCAATTGCGTGGTGCAGTGCCAGCTCAGGTGTTCTTTGAGGCGCTCGTTGAACCAGTCTTTTTGCTCGTGGTTCATCTCCAGGTAGTCGCTGAGTGTCCAGGGAATGATCGCGTCCAGGTTGCGATAAGCCAGGCCCACGCGGCTGCATGCGGCGACAGTGAGGCTGAGTGTGATGATGACACTGATCTGTTTCCACCAGTGCGACATGGCGAGTCCTTGCGAAGACCTGGTTTCTTTAAAGGGTTCTTTTATGTGATCGCAGGATAAGCCCGGCAGTTCAGCCGATTAATTGAAGCTGTGTGCAGCCTTGAGCGTCACCAGGCCGTTGCACTCGCTATTGTGACCGGAATAGGCGGAGCAGTTGCTGCCGCTCAGGCTTGAGTCACTGTAGATCAAGTCCAGATCGATGCCCATGAACGGCCGGGACAATTTCACTGACCAGTCGGTAAAGCTGCCTACATACCCATCATCAACGGACACCGGAGTGTTGAGTTGGTGGGTGGTGTATTTCAGGCTGATACCGATGCCGAAGGGCTGATTGCCACTGAGGTCGGCGAACAGGGTGCTGTTCTGTTTGTCCGGGTCGTTGCTGAAGGCCGCGCCGAAGCGGCTGCCCAGCAGGGTCAGGCCGCCGAAAAGCTCCTGGCTGTCGGGAATCTCCACGTTCGGGTAGCTGTAATGGATCATGCCCACTTCGTAACCGAGGGATTGATCGAAAGGCTGTTTAAAGCCCATGTAGGAGTCCACTTCAAGGTTACTCGAAGGGCTCAGCCCCATGCTGGGGGACCATTGACCCACATAGAAGCCACTGTCGTGGCTCAGGTCGAGGCCACCGTGGAACGAGCCGGTCGTCGAGGGCTTGACCAGTCCTTGGGCCATGCTGCGACTCGGGGTGGTGGCGAGCTTGAGATCGAAGTCGCCCAGTTCGCGCTGGAAGACTTGCGCATGGACGTCCGAACACCACAGCAGACTGCCGAGCAGAAAAAGAGAGGGCTTGAACATGCGTCACTCCATGAGCAGCGAGGTGCAGGTCCTGAAAACCTGCTGAAACGCTTGATCCAGACACGTGCAAGCATACCGGCGAATGTTCGGCATCAAGGGCCGTTCGTCGATTTTTGAAATATTGATTTGTTTGATGGGGTATTGCGGGAGGGTTCCAGTCCAAGCGCTTCGAAGCTCAAAGCGCTTATGGACCAGTTAACGCAGGGGAAATTACTTCTTGCCTAGCGTGATCTGCTTGGACGGGCCGAACGTCTGGCCGCTGACGCCTTTGGCAATTTGCTGGATCTCGCCACCGGACTTGAGGAATGCAGCGATCTGGTCATTGATCGATTCGCTGGTTTCAACGGCGGGAGCTGGCTTTGCTTTGCTGTTGGATGCTTTTACACGCATGGCGGCCATTAACCTGTAGAAATTAACTTGGCCAGGCATGGTACAGGAAATGCTTGACAATTGCTTGGCAAATATCCTTCCGAAATACACGTTGTAGAAACGTAATTTATCGCAAGTTATTATTCGGAATGTTCCCCTAAGCTGCTGTTTTAACTAAAAACCCTGGTGGAAAAAAAGCGCTTTTTGAACGAGTTGGCCAGGTGATGGAACACCCGAACGGCCTGACGAGCGGCCAAATAACCATGGCCAACCCCAGGAAAATTAAGGCCTTGCGCGGATTTTCCTGCGCCACCGGGCTGGCCGCCGAACACCGTCCGCAAAACCGGGTAGAATGCCGCCCACGCAATGAGGGTATTGGACATGGCATTAGTCGGGCGCTACAACAGTTTGCAAGTGGTTAAACACACTAACTTCGGTTTATATCTGGACGGTGGCGCGGATGGCGAAATCCTTCTGCCTAATCGTTATATCCCCAAAGATATTCCCAGCGAAGATGAAGACTGGCTCAACGTTTTTATTTATCTGGACAGCGATGACAAACTTATCGCCACGACCGAAAAACCGAAAGTTCAGGTCGGTGAATTCGCCAGTTTGAAAGTCGTTGAAGTCAACAGCATCGGCGTGTTCCTGGATTGGGGGTTGCCGAAGGATCTGCTGCTGCCGTACTCCGAAGAAAAGCGCCAGATGACGGCCGGTGAGTATGTCGTGGTGCACGTTTATCTCGACAAACATACTCGACGCATTACCGCGACAGCACGTCTGGACCGCTACCTGGACAAGACTCCGGCCAACTACACTCCTGGCCAGGAAGTTGATTTGCTGGTGGCCGAAGCGACCGATATGGGCTTCAAGGCAATCATCAATAACAAGCACTGGGGCCTGATCCACAAGAACGAAATCTTCAAGTTCATGCGCGCCGGTAAAGAAGAGAAGGGCTTTATCAAAGAAGTCCGCGCCGACGGCAAGATCAGCCTGAGCCTGCAACCGGTGGGCGAAGAAGCGGCCACCAGTCTGAACTCGAAGATTCTCGCCAAATTGCGCGACAACAACGGCACGCTGCCCGTCAGCGACAAGAGCGACCCGACGCTGATCAGCAGTATGTTCGGCGTCAGCAAGGGCAACTTCAAAAAGGCCATCGGCGCGTTGTACAAGAACGGCCAGATCGTCATTCACGCTGATCGTATCGAACTCAGCTGACCTGACGCCGGCCCCTGCAGTGACTCTTTTGATCGGCCATCTGACGCAAGCGGCGATTTAAAGGTCTTTTGCAGACGCCTTTTTCTGTCCATCTGGTTAATAATCGGCAGCATCATTTTTCGCCCCGGCCCCCTCTATTCAGCAAGAGGAGGCCGGGGCTTTATTTTTACTGTCGAGTCACCGCCATGGATTGTGTTGTCGAGGTGTTCGGGTGAGCGCCACCCGGCGTAGCGCCGATGGGTTTGCCCTGCAAGTGATGGTCGGGCTGTGCCTGATCTGGGGCGTGCAGCAGGTGATGATCAAATGGGCCGCGCCCGACATCGCACCGGTCATGCAGGCGGCGGGGCGGTCGGGTATTTCCGCGTTACTCGTAGGATTGTTGATCTGCTGGAAGGGCGGCTGGGATCAGGTCGGTACTACCTGGCGCGGCGGCTTGCTGGCGGGTGCGTTGTTTGGCCTGGAGTTCTACTTCATTTCCGAAGGCCTGCAACTGACCACGGCGGCGCACATGTCAGTGTTCCTCTATACCGCGCCGATCTTCACCGCGTTGGGCGTGCATTGGCTGCTGCCGAGTGAGCGTTTAAGACCGGTGCAGTGGCTGGGGATTGTTCTCGCCTTCGTCGGCATTGCCATTGCGTTTGCCGGTGGTGTGTCGTGGGACAACCTCGACCGCCGCATGTTGATGGGCGATGCCTTGGGCGTGTTGGCCGGCGCGTCATGGGGCGCGACCACGGTGGTGGTGCGTGCCTCGCGTCTATCGGAGGCGCCGGTGACCCTGACGCTGTTTTATCAATTGATCGTCGGCTTCGTCGGCCTGCTGTTGATCGCGATCCTCAGCGGTCAGGTCAGCCATGTCAGCCTGACCCCTGTTGCCGTGGCTAGCGTGCTGTTCCAGGGATTGGTGGTGTCGTTCTTCAGTTACCTGACCTGGTTTTGGCTGCTGCGTCGTTATCTGGCGGCGAACCTGGCGGTATTTTCGTTCATGACGCCACTGTTTGGCGTCACGTTCGGCGTGGTGCTGTTGGGCGAAGAACTGAGCCTCAACTTCGTGATCGGCGCCGTGCTGGTTTTGCTCGGGATCACTTTTGTGAGCGCAGAACAGTGGGTCCGCCGTCGTTTGCGCAAAGCACTTGGACAACCCTGACCGGATGCAGCAAATCGTTACCGACGATCACAGTGCGAGTTGCAATCACCGTTGAAGTGACTGCTCAGCGCCGCGAGCAATGGTCCGCTGAGCCAACCCACGGCAAAACAAACCAACGGACAGGGATCTGGATCAATTCAGTAACAGATCATTGCGATCTTGGGCGAGCATTGCGTAGGACTTCGGACTATTATCAGTGCGAAGGGGCTACAGAACTTCGGCCGCTCGGCACTACCCTGAAGGGGGGCATCATGAAAGAGAAAATCCAAAACTGGCTGCATGACCTGGGTGTCGCACTCGGTTTGATCGAACCGCCTCTGCAACCCGTGCCTGTTCGCACTGACGACGAACAACGTCGCCGCCAACAGCAGCGCCGCCGGTAAACCTGGCACATCACCTGTGGCGAGGGAGCTTGCTCCCGCCGGGGCGCGCAGCGGCCCCATTCATCGCCATCAGGGAGGGCAGGTTGAACGCGGACCCAGCTTGCGATTGCTGCGCAATCGAGCGGGAGCAAGCTCCCTTGCCCTCGCCACAGAGGTTCATTCGTCGCATCGGGTGTATTTGACGATCTGTCTCATCACCGCGCAATCTCAATCAAAAACCGGCTCAAGTCGTCGACGGTCGTCGCGGTCTTGAGCATCCGGTCTTCTTCGACGGTAAATGCCGTCAATCCCAGCTGATCTTCCAGATGGAAGATCAGCTCTTCAATATCCTCTTTATCCAATCCCAACTGCACCAGGCGAGTGTTGTCATCGAAGTCATCCTGATTTTCCCGCAGGCGGCGGATGAAGCGATGTACGGCTGTATGAACGTCGGCTCTTGTCATGGTTGCTCTTCGAGGGCGTTATTGTTGTTGTCCCTGGTGCTGAGTACAGCAGGCTTCAGGCGTGTCGGCGCTGCCACTCGTCAATCATCGTGCGTAAATAGCAGTTTCCTTCAGACGAAAAAAAACGGGTGTGGCAACCGACGCCACGCCCGTCGAAGAAACTGTTGCTACAACATCAGCTTAGACAGCGCTCGCCACCACTGCCGGGCGACGGGACAGCAAGCTGACCACCACGAAACTCACCAGGCCTACGCCGAGGCTGTAGTAGATCGGGGTGTTGGCGTCCATACCGTCCTTGAACATGAACAGCAGCGCGGTGATGAAGCCCAGCGCCATGCTGGTGATCGCACCGGCCGTCGTGGCGCGTTTCCAGTAGATGGCCCCCATCAGCGGGATCAGCATGCCGCCCACCAACAAGTTATAAGCCAGGGTCAGTGCGCTGATCACATCATTGACCACCAGTGCGATGCCCAATACTGCGATGCCAGTCAGCAGGGTAAACAGGCGATTGACGCTCACGTTTGATTGTTTGCCGCCACGCAGCTTCGGCAACAGGTCTTCGGTCAAGGTGGTGGATGCGGCGAGCAGGCCGGCGCTGGCGGTGGACATCATGGCCGCCAGTGCAGCTGCGATCACCAGGCCACGGATACCGTCCGGCAGGGATACTTTGACGATGGCGGCAAAGGCATTGTTGACGTTGTCCAGATCCGGAATCAGCACATGAGCGGCCATGCCGATCAACGCACAAACCAGACCATAGACAATGCAGTAGATCCCGGCAGACGTACCGGCGTACTTGGCGACTTTCTCGCTTCGTGCGGTGAACACCCGTTGCCAGATGTCTTGACCGATCAGGATGCCAAAGAAGTAGATCAGGAAGTAGGTAATGATCGTGTCCCAGCCGATGCTGGTGAAGTTGAAGCTGGCGGCCGGCAATTGGGCAACCAGTTGATCCCAGCCACCGACCCGGTACAGGCAGATCGGCAGCAACAGGAACATCAGGCCGATGGTCTGGATACCGAACTGGACGATGTCGGTCAGGGTCAGGGACCACATGCCTCCGATGGTCGAGTAAATCACTACTACGCCACCGCCGAGCAGCACCGAGAGCCAGAACGGCAGGCCGAACAGTACTTGCAGCACGGTGCCGATCGCCAGGATCGAGGTCACGCCGATCATCAGTGCATAGGCCAGCATGATGGTCGCGCTCGCGGTGCGAGCCATTGGGTTATAGCGCTTTTCCAGCACTTGGGTAACGGTGAATACCTTCAGCTTCAGCAGCGGTTTGGCGAGGAACAGGTTCAGCGCCACGATCCCGCAGCCCAGTGCGGCGCAGAGCCAGAAACCGGAAATGCCGTGGACGTAGCCCAGGCGCACGGTGCCGACAGTGGACGCGCCACCCAGAACGGTAGCGGCCATGGTGCCCATGTAGAGACCCGGACCGAGGTTGCGACCGGCGACCAAATAGTCTTCGTGGGTCTTGGCCTTGCGCATGCCGTAGTAGCCGAGCACCAGCATCGCGGCGGCGTAAATGAGAACGACGAATAAATCCAAAGCCATGATGGCGTGTCTCCGATTGTTTTTTTTATGGTGAGGCTGAAAATCAATCCCTGTAGGAGCGAGGCTTGCCCGCGAAGGGAGCACCGCGGTCCGCCAGACAGACCGCGTTATCGTTGTTCGCGGGCAAGTCGGAACGCCGCACCGCTCGCTCCTACAGGTAAATACGTTGACCACAGGTAATGTGTTGAGTCAGGCCGTTTGTCGCGCCGATAAAGGCGTTGCTCGAGGAGCACGACAGCACCTCGAAGCCGTCCTCGGCGCGCTGACCGATCCTCAGCGATGGACCACGCCCGGCAGTACGCAGAGCATTTCGTACAGCAGGTTGGCGCCCAACAGCGAGGTGTTACCGGTGGTGTCGTACGCTGGCGAGACTTCTACCAGATCGCAACCGACTAGATCGAGGCCTTGGCAGCCGCGCACGATTTCGATCGCCTGAATGGTTGTCAAACCGCCGATTTCCGGGGTGCCAGTGCCGGGTGCCCACGCCGGATCGATACCGTCGATATCGAAACTCAGGTACACCGGACCGCCGCCGACTTTCTCGCGAACTTCGGCCATCAGTGGTGCCAGGGATTTGTGCCAGCATTCTTCGGCCTGAACCACACGGAAGCCTTGATTGCGGCTCCAGTTGAAGTCATCAGCGGTGTAACCCTGAGCGCGCAGGCCAATTTGCACCACGCGGTCGCAATCCAGAAGGCCTTCTTCTACCGCGCGACGGAAGGTGGTGCCGTGGGCGATCTTCTCGCCGAACATGTGATCGTTGACATCGGCGTGGGCGTCGATGTGCACCAGGCCGACCTTGCCGTGCTTTTTATGGATGGCGCGCAGGATCGGCAGGGTGATGGTGTGATCGCCGCCGAGGGTCAGGGGGATCACATCGTGTTCGAGGATATTGTCGTAGGCCTCTTCGATGATCCGCACGGCGTCCAGCAGGTTGAACGTGTTGATCGCCACGTCACCGATGTCGGCAACCGACAACGAATCAAACGGCGCGGCGCCGGTGGCCATGTTGTACGGGCGAATCATCACCGATTCAGCGCGGATTTCACGTGGCCCGAAACGGGTGCCGGGGCGCAGGGACGTGCCGATGTCCAGCGGGATGCCGATAAAGGCAGCGTCCAGGCCGGCAGCGGATGGCAAATGGGGGAGTCGCAGCATGGTGGCGATGCCGCCGAAGCGCGGCATTTCGTTGCCGCCCAGTGGTTGGTGAAGAATCTTGTCCACGGGTAAGGCCTCATCGTCGTTGTTTTATTTATGTCGGTTGCACGCTCGGGGAGAGACGGGCACCGCTGTGGGCCGATTCTGCGAAATGCAGTGGTCGGGAAGAATCGCTACGGGCAAATACTTAGTTCAGATTTTTCTAAACTAATGGCGAGGGCAGCGATAGACTCTTACGCGTGATCGTTCCCACGCTCTGCGTGGGAATGCATCCACGGACGCTCCGCGTCCAGCTGTTTCCTGTATGTGACGCAGAGCGTCACGGGCTGCATTCCCACGCAGAGCGTGGGAACGATCTAGGTGCTTGGAGCCCCCATGGCCAACGCTTTACCCGACCTGAAACTATTGCGCATTTTCGTCAGCGTGGTCCGCCATCAAGGGTTCGCCAACGCCCAGCAAGAGCTCAACCTCTCGACCTCGGCCATCAGCACTTACATGAGCCAGCTCGAAACTGCCCTGGGCCTGGTGCTTTGCCATCGCGGGCGCGGTGGTTTCAGCCTGACCAGCAAGGGCGAGTTGTTCCATCAGGAAACTCTGCGTCTATTGGCCGAACTCGAAGGTTTCGAACAATACGCCGCCGCCCTCAAAGGCGAGTTGCGCGGCACTTTGAACCTGGGGGTGATCGACTCCACCGTCAGCGACAAGGCTTTGCCGTTCGCCGAAGCCATCGGCGCCTACAGTCAGGAACACCCGGCGGTGCACTTGCATCTGTCGGTCATGAGCCCCTACGAACTGCAACTCGGCGTGCAGGACAACCGCCTCGACCTGGCCATCGGTGCCTTTTCCACGCGCATGAGCGGTCTGGTTTATATGCCGCTGTACCGTGAACAACACTGGCTGTATTGCAGCAGTCGCCACCCGCTGTTTAGCGAGCGGCGTATTCCCGAGCAAGTCATCACCCAACAGCGCATGGTCGGTCGCGGCTATTGGAGCCAGGCCGAACTGGCCCGCCACGGTTTCAAACACAGCGCGGCGACGGTGGAAAGTATGGAGGCCCAGCTGATTCTGGTGCTGTCCGGCGCCTACATCGGTTACCTGCCAGAGCACTACGCCCAGGCTTGGGCCGACAAAGGTGATTTGCGCGTGCTGCTGCCAGCGACGTTCGGTTATCAGGCACCGTTCTCAATGATCGTGCGCCGTGGCCGCAGCCGCGAACCGCTGATCCAGACTTTCCGCGACCTGCTCAAAGCGCAGCTCAATCAGGCTTAAGAAAATGTCCAGAATCCAATGCCCACGCTGTCTGCGACCGCAAACCCATTGTCTGTGCCCGCTGATTCCGAGCCTCGACAGCCGCACTCGGGTGTTGCTGCTTCAGCATCCAGGCGAAGTGAACCACGCGCTGAACACCGCGCGGTTGGCGGTGTTGGGGTTGAAGAATGCCGAGTTGATTGTGGGCGAGGTGTTCGAGGATTTGCCGACGCTGCTGAATCAGCCGGGCTATCAGGCACGGTTGCTGTTTCCCGGCGAGGAGGCGCAGCCGATGCAGGCCTACACCGCGAATGATGAGCCGCTGCTGCTGGTGGTTCCGGACGGCACCTGGCGCAAGGCGCGTAAAATGTTGCACCTCAATCCGTTGCTGGCGGCGTTGCCCAGAGTGACATTGGCCGAAGGCGCGGTGTCGCGTTATCGCTTGCGCAAGGCTCCGGGGCCGGGAGCGTTGTCGACGGTGGAGGCGATTGTGCAGGCGTTGCAGACGCTTGAGTCACCCGTCAGTTTTGAGCCGTTGTTGAAGCCATTCGAGGCGTTGATCGAGGGGCAGATAGCGGCGATGGGGGAGGAGACCTATCAGAAGAATCACGGGCGATGATCGTTCCCACGCTCCGCGTGGGAATGCATCCAGTGACGCTCTGCGTCGCATCCGGGAAGGGACGCGGAGCGTCCCGGGCGGCATTCCCACGCGGAGCGTGGGAACGATCACTCCTTCGGAGAATGACTACCGCTCCCGCATCGCCTCGGTCCGGGCTTTCAACACCGGTTTAAGCAAATAATCCAGCACCGTTTTCTCCCCGGTAATAATGTCCACCGTCGCCACCATCCCCGGAATGATCAGCAGCGGTTTCACATCCCCGCCCAAGTGATTTTTATCGGTCCTTACCTGAATCAGATAAAAACTGTTGCCCTTGTCATCGGTGATGGTGTCCGCCCCGATCAGCTCCAGCTTGGCACTCAGCCCTCCGTAAATCGTGTAGTCATAAGCGCTGAACTTGACCATGGCTTTCTGGCCCGGGTGCAGGAACGCCACGTCTTGAGGGCGGACCTTGGCTTCGATCAGCAGGTTGTCTTCCAGCGGCACGATTTCCACCATGTCGTTGCCAGGCTGGACCACGCCGCCGATGGTGTTGACCTTCAGCACTTTGATGATGCCGTGAACCGGCGACACCACGGTGGTGCGCGTCACGCGGTCATCGATGGCGATGCTCGTCGCGGTTATTTTCGACAGGTCGGTGCGTTTCTCATTCAGTTCTTTTGCCGCGTCCGAGCGGAAGGATTGTTCGGACTCATCAATCTTGCTTTTGATCTCATTGATCGCCGATTCCGCCCGGGGAATCGCCAGGGTCGTGGCGTTCAGCGAGCCGCGGATTTCCACCGCGCTGCGTTTGAGCCGCAGGATTTCCACCGGCGAAACCGCCCCGGTGCCCACCAGCGGCGCAGACATGTTCATCTCTTGTTGCAGCAGTGCCAGGCTGGAACTGAACTGCCCCTGTTTGGAACGGAATTCCGCCAGCTCCTGGGTTTTCTGCCGAAGTTGTTCGGTCAGCGTGCGCTGTTCACTGGCCAGTCGGCGCTGGCGTTGTTCGTACAGCGAGCGTTCGTCCTCGGCCACTTGCGGCGCCTTGGCGATGACTTCCGCAGACAGCTTGAACGGCCGGCCTTCCGCTTCGGCCGATAAACGTTCAACCTGCGCGGTCAGTGCATAGCGGTCCGCTTCGCTTTCCCCCTTGTTCGACAGGAATCGCGTGTCATCCAGGCGCAGCAAGGTGTCGCCCTTATTCACCATTTGCCCTTCGCGGACGAAGATCTCCGTGACGATGCCGCCCTCCAGGTTCTGGATCACCTGCACCTTGCTCGATGGAATCGCCTTGCCTTCGCCCGTGGTGACTTCCTGCAATACGGCGAATTTGGCCCAGAGCAGCGCGGTGATCAGCAGCGC
Source organism: Pseudomonas sp. PGPR40 (assembly GCF_022014505.1). Classification (NCBI taxonomy): domain Bacteria; kingdom Pseudomonadati; phylum Pseudomonadota; class Gammaproteobacteria; order Pseudomonadales; family Pseudomonadaceae; genus Pseudomonas; species Pseudomonas sp. PGPR40. The sequence continues at coordinate 37,411 of NZ_JAKLSP010000035.1, forward strand.
CGCTGCCAGCCACACGGTGATCCGCGACCAGCGCGGCGAATCCTGCAACGAGGCGCCGGCGGTTTCCGGCATGAATTCGCTTTCGGCACTTTTGCTGAAACTGCCGAAGTAGCCTCTGTCCTTTGATGACGCGGACGATGAACCAGCCATGGGCAACTCCTAAGCCGTCGCAGAGCCGACACGGCCCTTGCGCAATGCATCGATGACCGCTTCTTTCGGGCCGTCGGCGACGATCCGCCCGTTGTCCAGCACCACCAACCGGTCCACCAGGCTGAGCATCGAGGTGCGGTGAGTGACCAGCAGCAGGGTTTTGCCTTGAATCCAGCCGTGGAGTTTTTGCCGCAGGACGTCTTCGCTGCTGTTGTCCATGGCGCTGGTGGGTTCGTCGAGCAGCATGATCGGCGGGTCGAGCAACAAGGCCCGCGCCAGCAACACCGCTTGCCGTTGACCGCCCGACAGCAACTGACCGCGTTCGCCCACCGGCCGGTCGAAGCCCTGGGGATGTTGACGAGCCAGTTCGGTGACGCCGGTCAGTTCGGCGACTTCGAGCATCCGCGCATCGCTGATGTAATGCGCGCCGAGGGTCAGGTTGTCGCGCAGGCTGCCGGCCAGCAATGGCAAGTCGTGGGCAACGTAACCGATCTGTTGGCGCAGGTCGGCGACATCCAGTTGTCGCAGGTCCAGGCCATCGAGCAGCAACTGACCTTCCTCGGGGGCATAAAAACCCATCACCAGGCGCGCCAAGGTGCTTTTGCCCGAACCGCTGCGGCCGATGATGCCGATCCGCTCGCCCGGTTTCAGGCTGAAGCTGACGTTGGCCAGGGCCGGAGCATTCTGGCCGTTGTAGTGGAACGTCACACCGCTGACGTCCAGTGCGCCTTGCAATTGCGTGCGCTCCAACGGGCGCTGTTTGGCGTCACGTTCTTGCGGCAACGACATTAGCGCATCGGTACTTTTCATGGTCAGTTGCGCTTGCTGATAACGGGTGATCAGCCCGGCGATCTGCCCCAGCGGCGCGAGCACGCGGCTGCCGAGCATGTAGGTCGCCACCAGCGCGCCGACACTGAGGTTGCCGGCGATGATGCTGTAGACCCCGGCGACGATGGTCGCCATGCCGGAGAATTGCTGGATGAACAGCGTGCCGTTGGTGGCCAGCGCCGAGAGGTTGCGCGCGTGGCTGTCGAGGCGGGTGAGGGCGCCGTGGGTGCTTTCCCATTTGTGCTGGCGTTCGCTTTCGGCGCTGCAGGCCTTGAGGGTTTCCAGGCCGCCGAGGGTTTCGATCAGCAGGGCCTGGCGTTCGGCGCCGAGGCTCAGACTCTTTTGCACGGTGTCGCGCAAACGTGCCTGAATCACCATGGCAAAGATGATCGTGAGGGGGAAGGCCAAAAGCGGAATCACCACCAGCCAGCCACCGAGCAGGCCGATCACCACCAGCATCAGTACCGCGAAAGGCAGGTCGATCAGGCTGGTCAGCGTGACGGCGGTGAGAAATTCCCGCAGGCCCTGAAAATCATGAATGCTCTGGGCGAAACCGCCGATGGTCGCTGGCCGCGCTTTCATCGCCATGCCGGTGATGCGTTCGAACAAGGTCGCCGAAAGAATCACGTCGGTTTTCTTCCCGGCGGTGTCCAACAAGTGCGCGCGAACCACCCGCAGCACCAGTTCGAACCCGGTGCCGATCAGCAAGCCGATCGACAGCACCCACAACGTTGAAGTGGCCTGGTTCGGCACTACCCGGTCGTAGGTCTGCATGACGAACAGCGGCACCATCAACCCTAGCAGGTTGATCAGAAAACTCGCCAGAATCGCGTCGCTGTACAGCCACTTCGACAACTTCAGCGTGTCGCGAAACCATGCCTCGACTCGCGGCACCAGCGGCGCGCGCAAGTCTTCGAGTTCATGTCGCGGCCGGGCGAACAAAGCCTGGCCGCTGTAGTTGGCGGCGAGCTCGTCCGTACTGACCCATTGTTCTCCGCCGTCGGCTTCGCTCGGCAGAATCAGCGCCTGACCGTCATCGCCGAAGCGACGCAAGACCGCGCAGCGGCCATGGTTGAGGATCAGCATCACAGGCAGGTTGAGCGCGGAAATTTCTCCCAGTTCACGGCGCAGCACACGCGCCTGCAAACTGGCCCGGGCCGCTGCACGCGGTAGCAAGTCCAGGCTCAAACGTTGGTGTGCCATTGGCAGCCCGGCACTCAGGCTGGCGCGACTGACCGTCGCGCCATGAAGTTTGCAGAGGATCAACAGACCGTCCAGAAGCGGGTCGTCGAAGCTCAGACGCGGATCGACACCCGTGTTGCCGGTTTCCATGCTGGTCACAGCGAGCGCTCCCGTTGAGCTTTGGCAATGGACTTGATTTATTTCAGTTCAGGCAAACGAGCTTCGTTTTTCACTTCGGTGGAGGCGATCGCATCGGCGGGCAGCACCACCCGTTGTTTGCTCAGCAACTGGCCCATGTTCGCCAGCACGCGGTACATCGAGAACTCCTCGATGTACCGCACTTCGGTGTAGCGGCGATTGGCGTTGTAGAGTTCGTTTTCACTGTCGAGCAAGTCGAGCAGGGTCCGTTGACCGAGGCCGAACTGATCCTGATACGCGGCCCGCACGCGGGTGGTGGTTTCGGCATATTCACGGGCGGTCGGGGTTTGTTTCTTGGCGTTGAGCATGGCGTTCCAGGCCAGGTGAATGTTCTCGTTGAGCTGGCGCAAGGCGTTGTTGCGGATGTCCAGCGCCTGGTTGATCTGATGCGCATCGGAGGCCAGCCGGGCCTTGTCGCTGCCGCCGCGGAACAGGTTGTAGTTCATCACCACACCCACTCGCCATTGGTTGTCGTGGCCTTCGTCACCCTGAATATTGTTATTCGCGCCCACCGCTGCTTCAGCGTCAAAGCGCGGGTAGAACGGCGACTTGGCGACTTCATACTGGCTCTCGGCCGATTGCACATCGGCCTGGGCGGATTTCAGGTACGGGTTGTTTTCCACCATGCTCTGCTGGGCTTCCGGCAGGGTGGCGGGCAATTCGCCACGGGTCGATGGCGGCGCTTCGAGTTCATCGGGCATACGCCCCACGACGCTGTAGAAATTCGTCTCGGCGTCGGCCAGATCGACTTCGGCGGTGTCGAGGTTGTTTTGCGCCAGCGCCCGGCGTGCGGTGGACTGGTCGGAGTCAGCGTTGCTGCCGACCCCACGCTGGGTGCGCAGGCCGATCTGATCGTTGACCCGCATGTGCGCTTGCAGGTTGTTCTTGGCCAGCGTCACCAGTTCGCGGCGCTTGAGCACTTCGAGGTACACCTCGACGGTGCGCAGGGCCAGGTCCTGGGCGGTGCCCTGAGCGTAATAGGCTCGCGAGTTGGCCACGCCTTTGGTACGCGCGACTTCGTTGGAGGTGTTGAAACCGTCGAACAGCATCTGCCGCAGGCGCAGTTCCGATTGGGTGTAGTTGAGGATTTCAGTGTGGTGATCGCCCTGCGCCCGCGTGGTGGTGTTATCGCTGTAGCCGCGCCCGTAGCCGGCGTTCAAATCCACCGATGGATAGAAGCCCCCTTTGGCGACTTTAATCTGCTCGTCGGCCGAGAGTCGGGCGTCGACCCGCGACGCCAATTCCGGGTGGGTCGCAATGGTGCTCTGGATCGCCTCGGTCAATGACATCGCCTGAGCTTGAGAAGTGCAGGCCATGGCCAGCAAAATCGCGCTGCAGAGGGGGGTTAAAACGCGCATGGATGCCTCTCCCTGATTCCTGATGGTGTTTAGCTATCTGCCAAATATTTGACGTTATTTTTAAGTGAATCCGTTTCATGCTTGTTACAACAGAGCTAAGAACATCCTGAAGCCAAGCTAAGAAAAATTTTTCATAAGAGCTATGCCAAAAAAAACTTATGCGCTCTGAAAAATCCAGCACATTGTTCAATGCGAAAGCCTTGGTTTTATGAGCTCTCGGGGCCATTAACAGGCTTTGTAAAAGTTCCACTCACTTTTCGACACACGACGAAGAAGTGCTGGAGGGGAGGAAGCGAGACGGTTTTCCAGTGACGGTTTTTTGTCACTTGGGTGATTCAGAACCGTTACGCATTGTTCGCAGGCCGGTCATTTTGGAAGTGGACCCCGATGCCATTGATTGCAGAGGGTTTTATCCCGATCCAGAAATTCCCCTCGCGAGCGATACGCCTGGCGAAAGTGTCGGAAGGCAGTGGTTTACGTCAGGTAAACGCTTTCTCGGCAAACGATCCGCCAGGCCAACCTGCTTGAACCATGGGCACGTTCTTCGCGCAAACAGGATGCCGACAGCAGTTGGCAGCGGAGGAAATGCACATGGCAACGCTCATCGGTATCGTCAGTAAGGTCATCGGTCAGGTGTACGCAGTGGCGGGTGATGGCACCCGACGCACCCTGGTCGAGGGCGATCGGCTGTTTGCCGGCGAGCAGCTGGTCACCGGGGCCGAAGGCGCGGTGGCGGTGCAGTTGAAAAATGGCCAGGAATTGACCCTGGGGCGAGACAGCAGCCTGCAGATGACGGCTCAGTTGCTGGCGCATCAGGTCCCGCACGTGGAGACCTCTGAGGCGATGACGCCGAGCCAGGCGCAACTGACCGATGTGGAGCAACTGCAAAAAGCCATTGCCGCCGGCGCCGACCCGACCCAGACCGGTGAGGCCTCCGCCGCCGGGCCAGACGCAACGGGTGGCGCACTGGGCGGTGGTCATAGTTTTGTGCTGCTGGAGGAAGTGGGCGGCCGGGTCGAACCCACGATTGGTTTCCCCACGGCGGGCTTCAACGGTATTCCCGAATTCCCTCTGGAGCGCCGGGACCCGGACAACGGCGACAACGGCGATACAGCGAATAACCCCGTCACCCTCATTGGCCTGTCGGCGGCAGGAGGCGAACTGACCCTCAATGAAGCCAATCTGGCGGACGGTTCTGCCAGCAACCCCGCAGCGCTGATTCAACACGGCACCTTCACCGTGATTGCGGCTGACGGCCTGACCAGCCTGAACATCGGCGGGATCAACGTGATCAGTGGCGGTGTGCCCGCCGGTTTTGCGCAATCGATCACCACGCAACTGGGCAACACCCTGACGATCACCGGCTACAACCCGGCCACTGGCGTGGTGAGTTACAGCTACACCCTGGTCGGCAACGAGACCCACTCGGCGGGTGACGGCGCCAACAACCTCAGTGAACAGTTCACCGTGGTCGCGAGTGACAGTAACGGTGATACCGCCACCGGTTCGCTGGACGTCAACATCACTGACGATGTGCCCAAAGCCATCGACGACATCAACGCCAATACCGCCTCGGAAACCCTGCTGACCCTGACGGGCAGCGTGCTGCCCAACGACCTCCAGGGCGCCGACCGCATTGCCACCGGCCCCGACAGCGGGCCGATCATCGGCGGTACGTTCAACGGGACGTACGGCACGCTGGTACTCAACCCCAACGGCACATACACCTACACCCTGAACACCAGCGACGCCGATTTCAACGCTCTGAACGGTGGCGGCAGCGCCACGGAAACCTTCACCTACACCCTGACGGATGCCGACGGCGATACCAGCACCGCGAACCTGGTGCTGGAGATTCACAATAACGATGATCCGGTGACCTTCGGTGGGCTGAATGCCGAAGGTGGCGAGTTGACTCTGTACGAGAAAAACCTCGCCGACGGCAGTGACCCCGATGCACCGGCGCTGACCCGCAGCGGCACTTTCACCATCACTGCGCCAGACGGTGTGCAAAACCTCAGCATAGGTGCAATCAAGGTGGTGCTTGGCGGTCTGGCCGCCGGCTTCCCGCAATCGTTCGTCACGCCGCTCGGCAATACGCTGACCATCACCGGGTTTGATCGTACGACCGGCGTGGTCACTTATAGCTACACCCTCAACGCTAACGACGCGCACCTGGAGGCCAGCGGCAACAGCCTGGCCGGGCAATTTGCAGTAATGATGGTGGACGACAACGGCACCATCGCCCACGGCATGCTCGATGTGAACATCATCGATGACGTGCCACAAGCCGTGGACGACAGTAATGCCAACATCGCCTCGGAAACCCTGTTGACCTTGACCGGCAGCGTGCTGCCCAACGATATCCAGGGCGCCGACCGCATTGCCATAGGACCCGATAGCGGGCCGATCATCGGCGGTACATTCAATGGGACTTACGGCACCCTGGTGCTCAATGCCAACGGCACATACACCTACACCCTGAACACCAGCGATGCGGATTTCAAAGCCCTGAACGGCGGTGGCAACGGCACCGAAAATTTTGTCTACACCCTCACCGATTCCGATGGCGATACCAGCACCGCGACGCTGGTGCTGAATATCCATGACAACGATGACCCGGTGACCCTCGATGGCCTGAACGTCAACGGTGGCGAACTCAACGTTTATGAGAAAAACCTCAGCGACGGTACCAACCCCAACACACCGGCCTTGACCCAGAGCGGCACCTTCACCGTCACCGCCCTCGACGGTTTGCAAACCCTGACCGTGGGCGGCATCGCGGTGGTCACTGGCGGTGTGGCCGCAGGTTTTCCGCAATCGATCGTCACGCCGCTCGGCAGTACGCTGACCATCACCGGCTTCGACATGGCGACCGGCGTGGTCAGCTACAGCTATACCCTGGTGGATAACGAAAGCCACCCGAACGCCAACGGCACCAACAGCATCACCGAGAACCTCAACGTCATCGCCACCGACGTCGATGGCAGCACGGCATTGGCTCAGATCAACGTCAACATCGTCGATGACTTGCCCGCCGCCAACCCTGATGTCGCCACGGTGGGCGAGGGCGAAACGGCCTCGGGCAACGTGCTAGACAACGACATTGGTGGCGCCGATGGCCCGGCACTCAGTGGAGCGGTGGTCGGCGTGCGTGCCGGCAGCGACACCTCGACGTCGGCCATCGGTGGCCTGAACACGCAGATCATCGGCACCTATGGCTACCTGACCCTGGATGCCAATGGCAACGCCGTGTACCACAGCAATCCGAACTCGGTCAGTGCGCCGGGCGCCACGGATGTGTTCACCTACACCGTGCGCGATGCCGACGGCGATGAAAGCACCACCACGATCACCATCAACGTGGCCGACTGCTCCCTCGTAGTGGCCCCCGATACCGACGTGACGGTTCACGAAAAAGCCCTGGATCTAACCCAGGACGGCCAGGATCTGGCGGCGGGTACGGTGACCGGCAGTGAGCCTGACAATACCGGCGAAACGGCCAGCGGCACCTTGGCTGGCTCCATCACCGGCGCCACTGGCGCGATCACTTACACGTTGGTCGGTAGCACCACTGGGAGCTATGGGGAAATCCTGCTCAACCCGGATGGCAGCTATACCTACACGCTGACGTCCGCACCAGCGACCACGCCCCATGCCAACGATGGGCCGAATACCCTGAGCGAAAGTTTCACTTATCAAGCCACCGATTCGCTGGGCAACAGCGTCACCAGTACCATCGTGATCAGCATCGTCGATGACGTGCCGACGGCTCACTGCGATTCAGTTTCGGTGGTGGAGGGCGGTACGGTCAGCGGGAATGTGCTGCACAACGATGTGCTCGGTGCTGACGGCGCAGCCGCGAGTGGTGCAGTGGTTGGTGTGCGCGCCGGCAGCGACATTTCGACCTCGGCCATCGGCGGTTTGAACAGTCAAATCAATGGCACCTACGGCTACCTGACTCTGGATGCCAACGGCAACGCCGTGTACCACAGCAACCCGAACTCGGTTGGCGAACCGGGTGCCACGGATGTATTCACCTATACCGTGCGTGATGCCGATGGCGATGAAAGCACCACGACCCTCACCATCGACGTAACCAATAACTGCCTTGTAGTGGTCACCGATACCGACGTGACCGTCTACGAAAAAGCCCTGGATTTGACCCGGGATGGCCAGGACCTGGCGGCGGGCAGCGTCACTGGCAGCGAGCCAGGCAACACCGGTGAAACCGCCTCCGGTACGCTGGTCGGTGCGGTCACCGGCGCCAGCGGCGCGATCACTTACACCCTGGTCGGCAGTGCCACCGGAACCTACGGGCAAATCCTGCTCAACCCCGATGGTACCTACACCTACACCCTGACCTCGGCACCGAAAACTTCGCCCGACGCCAATGACGGTGCGAACACCCTGAACGAAAGCTTCACCTACACCGCCACCGATGCCGTGGGCAACAGCACCACTGGCACCCTTGTAGTCAACATCGTCGATGACGTGCCGCCTGACGCCGTCGCCTCGGGCCGTTCGGTGCCCGCGGTGCAGATCGACTCCAACCTGCTGCTGGTGATCGACGTGTCCGGGAGCATGGACGATCCCTCCGGCGTGTCGGGGCTGTCGCGACTGGAACTGGCCAAGCAGGCGATCAGCGCACTGCTCGACAAGTACGACGATCTCGGCGACGTGAAGGTGCAGATCGTCACCTTCAGCAGCAGCGCCACAGACCAGACGTCGATCTGGGTCGATGTGGCGACGGCCAAGTTGATCATCGCGACGTTGACGGCGGGCGGCGGGACCAATTACGACGCCGCCGTGGCAACCATGCAAAGTGCGTTCGACACCACGGGCAAACTCATCGGGGCGCAGAACGTCGGCTACTTCTTCTCCGATGGCAAACCCAACGAAGGCGACATCGGCACCGCGGACGAAATCGCCCTCAAAGCCTTCCTCGACGCCAATGGCATCAAGAACTACGCCATCGGCCTGGGCAGCGGTGTCAGTAACGACAGCCTCGATCCAGTGGCTTATGACGGCAGCACGCACACCGACACCCATGCCGTGGCGGTGACCGACCTCAATCAACTCGACTCGGTACTCTCGGGCACCGTGCAAGGCGCGCCGGTCACCGGCTCGCTGCTGGGCGAAGGCGAGGGCGCTACGTTCGGCGCCGATGGCGGCTTCATCAAAACCATCACCGTCGATGGCACCACCTATACCTATGATCCAAAAGCCAACAGCAATCAGGGTTCGCTGAACTTCAGCGGCGGCGCCAACCACGGCACGTTCAACACCGCCAACAACACCTTGAGCATCGCCACCGACAACAGCGGCACGCTGCTGGTGAACCTCGACACCGGCGAGTACACCTACACCTCGCAGACAACCACGGCCGCGGTGATCAGCGAACACATCGACTTCACCGCCAGTGACAACGACGGCGATCTGGCCAGCTCCACGCTGGTGATCAACGTAATTCCGAACACGCCACCGGTGGCGGTCGATGACCATGTCATCACCAACGTGCTGTCGGGCAGCATTGTGCTGCCGGGCGAATTGCTGCTGGCCAATGACACCGACATCAATGGCGATGCGCTCACGGCATCGCCGACCACCTTCAACACCGGATGGGGGGCCAAGGGCGCAGACTTCATCGGCACCCACTCGAGCTTCAGCTTCACTGGTAACAACGTCCAGGCAGTCACCATCGCCCGTAGCGCATTCGTCGCCAACACCGCGGCCATGACGGCGGTGCTGGTGGTCAGCGGGGCGCTGGGCTCGGTCAGTAACAACAACACCAATGACGAGGATCTCATCACCGTCAACCTCAAACAGGGGGAAACCCTCAATCTGGACCACAACCTGGCGGCCGGCCGCATCACCCTGGAGTACTCGGTCAACGGCGGTGCTTTCACTGCCATCGCCGACGGCCAGACCCTCACCGCCACGGCGGACGGCACGTACCAGATCCACATCACCAACATCGACGACGGTGGTCCGGGCAACAGCGGGAAGGGGGCGGAAAACTACCAGCTGACCATGACCGTCAACTACGCCGGCGCTCAGGACAGTACTTCGGACTTCCACGGCACCTACATCGCCAACGACAACCACGGCGGCAGCGACTCGGCCAATGTGAGCATCAGCTATCAGGACGGCCATACGCTGACCGGCACTTCGGGCGACGACATACTGCTGGCGGGCGCCGGCAACAATGTCCTCAATGCCGGTGACGGCAATGACCTGCTTACCGCCGGGTCAGGCAACAACGAGATGCATGGAGGCGCCGGCAATGACTTGTTGTTCAGCGGCGCCGGCAACGACCTGCTCGATGGCGGTAGCGGCAACGACACCGCGAGCTACGCTCATGCCACCGCCGGCGTCACCGTCGACCTGAGCCTGCTCACCGCGCAAAACACCCTTGGCGCAGGCACCGACACCCTGACCGGCATCGACAACCTCACCGGCTCAAACTTCAACGACAGCCTCACGGGCGACAACAACAGCAACATCATCAACGGTGGTTTGGGTAGCGATGTGCTCAACGGCGGGGGCGGCGATGACTTCCTCATCGGCGGCCTGGGCAACAACACCCTCACCGGCGGCAGCGGCGCCGACACCTTCCAGTGGCTCAAGGGCAATAGCGGCCACGACATCATCACCGATTTCACCCCAGGCACCGACAAGCTCGACCTGTCGCAACTGTTGCAAGGGGAAAACGGCACAGCGGCGTCGCTGGATGACTACCTGCACTTCACCGTCACCGGCAGCGGTGCGTCGGTGCTCACCAGCATCGACGTCAGCGCCATGGCCGGCGCCACGCCGAACCAGACCATCGACTTGGCGGGGGTGAATCTGGCCAGTCACTACGGTGTCACCCCGGGGGCGGGTGGCGTGATTGCCGGTGGGGCGGACACGGCGACAATCATCAACGGGATGCTCAATGATCATTCGTTGAAGGTGGATACGGTGTGATCTGAAACGACAAAACCCGCCATCCCGGTGAAAGGGGATGGCGGGGTTTTGATCGTTCCCACGCTCTGCGTGGGAATGCCTCAACGGACGCTCTGCGTTCGGCTTTGGAGGGGACGCGGAGCGTCCCGGGCTGCATTCCCACGCAGAGCGTGGGAACGATCAAGCCCTGTGGTTTCAGATCAATGGTCAGGACGGCGGATCGAGATTATCCAGCACCCGATTCACCGCCAACTCACCGAGCATTACCACCGATTGAATCCCCAACATCATGTTGCGATGGGGAATGTCCATCAACCCGGCGAATTCACTGAGCATCACGCTCGCTGACGCCAGGGATTCGCAGGCGTTGACCAGCAGGGTTTCGTTAGGCTGCGAGGTTGTGGCTTCAGCATAGGCGTCCGGCCGTGAGGCGGGAAGTGCTGTAGGACCTGTTGCGGCTGCCGAGGGTAGCGTTGAAGGGTGTTGTGGGCGTGTCGTGTGTGTACCGAACTCGACACAATTGCCGCAGCAGCTAGTCTTGTCTGAGCCGCGACGACGAATTACCGATCATCGGGTCCCGCAGCGGCGCCGGTTCCGCTACAATGCGCGCCGATTTCGACTTGCCTGAGAGCCCACTCATGTCCGCTTGCCAGACGCCTATCATCGTCGCCCTGGATTTCCCCTCCCGTGACGCCGCACTGAAGCTGGCCGATCAACTGGACCCGAAGCTGTGCCGGGTCAAAGTCGGTAAAGAACTGTTCACCAGTTGCGCTTCGGAAATCGTCGGAACCCTGCGCGACAAGGGTTTCGAAGTGTTCCTGGACCTCAAGTTCCACGACATTCCGAACACCACCGCCATGGCCGTCAAGGCTGCCGCGGAAATGGGTGTGTGGATGGTCAACGTGCACTGCTCCGGCGGTCTGCGCATGATGGCCGCCTGCCGTGAAGTGCTCGATCAGCGCAGCGGCCCGAAACCGCTGTTGATCGGCGTGACCGTGCTGACCAGCATGGAGCGTGAGGATCTGGCGGGTATCGGCCTGGACATCGAGCCACAAGAGCAGGTGCTGCGCCTGGCCGCGCTGGCGGAAAAAGCCGGGATGGACGGTCTGGTCTGCTCGGCCCTGGAAGCCCAGGCCCTGAAAGCCGCTCACCCGTCGCTGCAACTGGTGACCCCGGGGATTCGTCCGGCGGGCAGCGCCCAGGACGATCAACGCCGCATCCTGACCCCGCGTCAGGCGCTGGACGCCGGTTCCGACTATCTGGTAATCGGCCGTCCGATCAGCCAGGCGGCGGATCCGGCCAAGGCGTTGGCAGCGGTGGTGGCAGAACTCGCTTAAGCGGCGCCTGCTAAAACCTTTCGCGGGCAAGCCTCAATGCCTGTCAGTTAAGCGAAATTCCTGTAGGAGCGAGCTTGCTCGCGAAAGCGATAGGTCAGGCGATATTAATGTTGACTGTACTGCCGCCTTCGCGAGCAAGCTCGCTCCTACAGGGTTTCGCGGCTTAACTGACTGGCATTGGGGCAAGCCTCGCTCCTACAAGTTATGTGTCATGACCGACATATGACCTGTAGGAGCGAGGCTTGCCCGCGAAGCTTTTAAACCTTCAACACCAACTTCCCGAAATTCTCGCCGCTGAACAATTTCATCAGCGTCTCCGGGAATGTTTCCAGTCCTTCGACAATGTCTTCCTTGCTCTTGAGTTGCCCCTTGGCCATCCAGCCGGCCATTTCCTGCCCGGCAGCAGCGAACTGCGCGGCGTAATCCATCACCACGAAGCCTTCCATCCGTGCACGGTTGACCAGCAGCGACAGGTAGTTGGCCGGGCCTTTCACCGCTTCCTTGTTGTTGTATTGGCTGATGGCGCCGCAAATCACCACCCGCGCTTTCATGTTCAAACGGCTCAGCACCGCATCGAGAATATCGCCGCCGACGTTATCGAAATACACGTCGACACCTTTCGCACACTCACGCTTGAGGCCGGCCTGCACGTCTTCGTTTTTGTAATCGATGGCACCGTCAAAACCCAGCTCATCGATCAAGAACTTGCACTTGTCCGCGCCGCCGGCAATGCCGACTACCCGGCAACCTTTGATTTTGGCGATTTGCCCGGCAATGCTGCCCACCGCACCGGCCGCGCCCGACAGCACTACGGTGTCGCCGGCCTTCGGCGCGCCGACATCGAGCAGGGCGAAGTAGGCGGTCATCCCGGTCATGCCCAGCGCGGATAAATAACGCGGCAGTGGTGCCAGTTTCGGATCGACCTTGTAGAAACCTCGCGGCTCGCCGAGGAAATAATCCTGCACACCGAGGGCGCCATTGACGTAGTCCCCCACGGCGAAACCCGGATTGTTCGACGCGATGACTTTGCCTACGCCCAACGCACGCATGACTTCGCCAATGCCGACCGGAGGGATGTAGGACTTGCCCTCGTTCATCCAGCCGCGCATGGCCGGGTCCAGGGACAGGTATTCGTTTTTGACCAGGATCTGACCTGTCGCCGGCTCGCCGACCGGTACTTCCTGATACGTGAACGTTTCACGGGTGGCCGCCCCCACGGGGCGTTTGGCGAGCAGGAACTGGCGATTGGTCTGGGTAGTCATGACAGGCACTCAAGATGAATGAAGTCTTGTTGATAGACCTTCATTGGCGATGCTGCAAGGTTGGCTGATGCTGCGAATGCACATCGATCCAGTGCGGTGATAGTCAGGGCGCCAGCTCTATCACTGCAACTCATGGGCGCCCAACCGGCCCTCTGATAGTGCTGCCGTGCCATACACCCCTATGACTAGACTGGGCACACGCGATCCCCCGCATTCTTGCCTCCGAGGACATAACAATGAGCATGACGTTTTCCGGCCAGGTCGCCGTTGTGACAGGCGCGGCCAATGGTATTGGCCGCGCGACCGCTTTGGCGTTCGCCGCTGAAGGTTTGAACGTGGTGGTCGCCGATCTGGACGCGGCCGGTGGCGAGGGCACTGTGGCGCTGATTCGCACCGCGGGCGGTGAAGCGACCTTCGTGCGCTGCAACGTCACCCTGGAAAGCGATGTAAAAAATCTGATGGACGAGGTCGTGAATACTTACGGCCGTCTCGACTATGCCTTCAACAACGCCGGCATCGAAATCGAGAAAGGAAAACTGGCGGAAGGCACGGTCGATGAGTTCGACGCGATCATGGGCGTCAACGTCAAAGGCGTCTGGTTGTGCATGAAGTATCAGTTGCCGTTGCTGCTGGCCCAGGGTGGCGGCGCGATCGTCAACACCGCTTCGGTCGCCGGCCTGGGGGCTGCGCCGAAAATGAGCATTTACGCTGCCTCAAAGCACGCGGTGATCGGCCTGACCAAATCGGCGGCAATCGAATACGCCAAGAAAAAGATTCGCGTGAATGCGGTATGCCCGGCAGTGATCGACACCGACATGTTCCGTCGAGCCTACGAAGCAGACCCGAAGAAAGGCGAGTTCGCCAATGCCATGCACCCGGTCGGGCGTATCGGCAAAGTCGAAGAAATTGCCAGCGCGGTGCTCTACCTGTGCAGCGACGGCGCGGCGTTCACCACCGGTCATTCGCTAGCGGTAGATGGTGGCGTCACTGCGTTTTAGGACGCAATCCCTGTAGGAGCGAGCTTGCTCGCGAAGGCGGCGACACAGCCAACATTGATGTCGCCTGACACTCCGCTTTCGCGAGCAAGCTCGCTCCTACAGTTTTTTAGCGCTCGGCGCCGGTTCCCTGAAGACGCCGATCAATGTGTTTCAAATGGTTAGAACCGGGGGTTTTGGCGGCTTTGTCGCACATCCCCTCGAGCGCTCCTGTGATTAACTGTTTCCCGCAAAACAGACAGGAGTTTGCTTGCTCATGGAGTTGAGAATCGATCGACAGGCATTGGTGCCTGTCGTGCAGCAAATCGTCGACGCATTGGCCGACTGGCTCCATCGCGGCGAGGTGTTACCTGGGACGCGTTTGCCTTCCGTGCGGCAAATCGCGCGGATCAATCTGCTCAGCCAATCCAGTGTTGTCGAGGCCTGTGAACGGCTGGTGGCTCAAGGGGTGCTGGCGACGCGTAACGGGGCGGGTTTCTTTGTCGCGGCAACGGCGCTGGCCACTCAGGGGCAATGGGATCTTCCTTGGTCCGAAGGGGTTGAGCAGCAGAGCGGCCTCGTCGGCGAACTGAAGCTGGGGTGCGGCGGATTACCCGAAAGCTGGCGCGAGACTGACGACCTGAGCTACGCCATACGCCAGGTCAGCCGCACCGACATGGCCGCGATGTTCAACTACAGCACGCCGCTGGGCTTGCCTGCCTTGCGCCAGCAGATCCTCAAACGATTGAAACAGCTGAATATTGCGGTGGATGAAAGCCGAATCCTGACCACGGCGGGGGCCAGTCAGGGGCTCGATTTGATTGTGCGTACCTTGTTCAAACCGGGCGATTGCGTGGTGGTGGAGAGTCCGGGCTATTCGATGTTGTTCGATTTGCTCAGGCTACACGGGGTCAGCATGATCGAGGTGCCACGAACCCCACGCGGGCCAGATACCGAAGCACTCGAGGCACTGTTGCGCAAGTACAAACCCTGTGGCTTGTTCATCAACAGCTTTTATCACAACCCCACCGGCAGCAGTTTGACCTTGGGGGTAGCTCAGCAGGTCCTGCAACTGGCCAAAAACCATGGCGTGCTGGTAATCGAAGACGACGTCTATGCCGATTTGCACAGCGGCCCCGGCACGCGCCTTGCGGCATTGGGTATCGATGACAACGTGATTTACGTCGGCAGCTACTCCAAAACGCTCAGCAGTTCATTGCGGGTTGGCTTTGTCGTGGCCGATGCCGACATTATTTCGCGACTCGCCAGGGTCAAGATGATCACCAGCATGGGCGCTTCACGGTTTAGCGAGTCGGTGTTGGCTTGTCTGTTGGCCAGTGGCGCTTATCGTAAATTGGTGCAACGTCAGCGTCAGCGTTTAAGCACAGACCGGGAGGCGGCCTTGCAAGTGCTCGAAGACGCGGAGTGGGAGGTTTTCGGCAAACCGGCGGGCGGCCTGTTCATCTGGGCGCGATCACGCCGGTCCGATTCCGCTCAGGTGCGGGCTCAGGCGCGGCGCTTCGGTGTCCTGCTGTCTTGCGCAACGGCATTCAGTCCCACTGGCCAGGCCCATGATTGGCAGCGCATTAACGTCGCCTATGCCTGTGATCCTCGCGCCCGAGCGTTTTTTCAGGCGACCGCTCTGAATCGACCTAAAGCGTTCTGAAAGCGACGTGTATGTAGCTTTTTGCCATTATTCCGACGCCGGAGACTTGTGTTGGCACAAGCCCGTTGCGAATCTGCATCAACAGACAATGGCAGGGGACTAAGTGCAATGATTTCGGCCGTGCAAGGACGTTTTGCCAACCTCGGTATGGCGAAAAAACTGGGTGTCGGGTTTGTACTGGTGCTGCTGTTGACCGCCTTGGTGGCGGCCATCGGCGTATGGTCCCTGCATACCATCAGTCAACGCTTCGACGGGCTCAAGCAGATGTCGTCGCTCAACAGTGGCTTGCTCAAGGTTCGCCTGCTCGAGCAGGAATACGCCTTGCACGGTAATCCAAAAACCGCGGACGCCTTGCACGCCGGAGTGGACGCTCTGATCGCTCTGGCGACCGAGCTCAAGGCACAGTCGGCGGCCAATGTGCCGATCATGAATGACGTCGAGCAATCCCTGGGCGCCTATCGCAAGGCTTTTGACGAGTTTGTCTCGCTAAGTCAGTCAAAGGACCTGGCACTGGAAATGGCCAGTTGGTCGGTGTCCAGCGTGGCCAATAACCTGGACGTGCTCCAGGCCGGGCTCGCCGACGACGGCGCCTATACCTTGAAGGAATCGGAGGGCAAGGACGGCGCGCAATTCATCGAGCAAGCCAATCAGGTCGGTCAGGTATCGCGACTGATGTTGCAAGCTCTGAACGAAGCGCGCGTACGCCTGGACCTGAGCCGCAAGGGCGATGACAGCGCCGGGCAGGGCAAGATCGAGCAGGCCGATCAGGCGCTGACTCAGGCCGGGCAGCTGAAAGCCACGATCAAGGATGAGGGTTACCAGACCGTCCTCAATGAAGTGTCCGGTCATATTGCCGGTTTCAGTGAAAAACTCGCCGAGTACACCGACTTGTTGGCGCAGGAAAATACCGTCTACGAGCAGCTTCACCAGCGTGCCGCTCAAGTGGTGGAGCGGGTGGACCAAGCCTATGTTGCCGAAGATCAGTCGATGCAGGCAGAGCTGAAAAAGAATTCGCTGTTGATTATCGGCTCCTCGGCGCTGGCCTTGCTGGTGGGGTTGATTGCAGCGTGGGTGATCACCCGTTTGATCGTCGCACCGCTGCGCCGCGTGATCCGTGTCGCTCAGCAGATCGCCGCGGGCGATTTGAGTGCAACGATTGAAGTGACCCGCCGCGACGAGATCGGCCAGTTGATGCAGGCCATGCAGCAAATGGGCGCGGGGCTCAGCAGTATCGTCAGTGGTTTGCAGGCCGGTATCGAACAACTGGCAAGCTCTGCTCAATCGCTGTCGGCGGTGACCGAGCAGACCAACCTTGAAGTCAGCAGCCAGAAGGAAGAAACCGAGCAGGTCGCCACCGCGATGAACCAGATGACCGCCACGGTGCACGACGTCGCACGTAACGCGGAGGAGGCCGCCCAGGCGGCGCAGACGGCCGACGGCAAGGTCGAAAGCGGTCAGCAGGTGGTGCGCCAGAGCATGACGAGGATTGAACAATTGGCGGACTCGGCCACCTCGGCCAGCTCCAGCATCGAGAGCCTCAGTGCGCAAATCCAGAACATTGGCACGGTGCTCAGCGTGATCAAAAGCGTCGCCGAGCAGACCAACCTGTTGGCGCTCAATGCGGCCATCGAGGCGGCCCGGGCCGGCGAGCAGGGCAGGGGCTTTGCGGTGGTGGCCGATGAAGTTCGGGCGCTGGCCAAACGAACCCAGCAATCGACCGAGGAAATCGAACGGCTGGTCAGTGCCTTGCGCTCTGCAGCGCAGTCGTCGGTGCAGCAGATTCAGAACAGTGGCGAGTTGGTGAAGCTGGCGGTTAGCGATGCGCTGCAGACCGAGAGCGCCTTGGGGAGCATTGCGGCAGCGGTGTCGTTGATTCAGCAGATGAACCAGCAGATTGCGGCGGCTGCGCAAGAGCAGAGTTCAGTGGCCGAGGAGATCAATCGCAGTGTCACCAGTATTCGTGCCAGTGCGGATCAGTCGTCACTGGCAATGCGAGGCAATGCGGCGTCGAGCATTGAGTTGGCGCAGTTGGGGGTTGAGTTGAAGGGGATGGTGGGGCATTTCAGGCTGTAGATACCGTCTTGAACCTAACCGAGTAAGCGCAGGTTTCGGGTCAGATCACCCTGTAGGAGCGGGCTTGCCCGCGAAAGCGGTATGTCAGGCGACATCAATGTTGACTGTACCGCCACCTTCGCGGGCAAGCCCGCTCCTACAAGGTCCGTGTCTTAAATGACTGGCATTACCTGACCCGGTGGCTTTTCAGCATTTGCATAATCAGTCGTAAATCGCTTTTTTCTTCCAGTCGGCATCAGCCTCTACGTCTTTGAGGCCTTCGGTCAGTTGGTTCATCTCGCCTTCAACCGGAGCGATCTTGTCCATGACCTGGGCGTTGGCGCGGGCCAGGAGTTTTTCCAGGTATTCCAACTGTTCGGCGTACACCTGCGGCTCCTGTTGTTTGCGCAGGTATTGCACGCCGCGTTCGAAGGCCAGGCGGGCCTGGCCGGGCTGGTTTTGTTGCAGGGAATGCTGGCCCAGGTTGTTGAAGAATTCGATGTGCAGCAGCACCAGAATGTGGCGCACTTCGCGGATCCAGCGCTTGGCTTCGTTGGGCGGCAGGAAACCGTCCTGTGCAGCGCGGGTGATCTGGCCATGCATGGCTTCAAGCAGGAAACGCACGTCTTTGGCTTTGGCTTCGGTCTGGATCGGGGCCGGTGGGTTGTTGACGGGGATTGATTCACCCTGGGCGACCAAGGCACTCAGCTCGGTAATCCGTGCTTTCAATATCGCACTGGATTTTTCCAGGTTCAGCAGGCGCTGACAGACGTTCAGTTCCAGACGGGTCAACAGCAGCTTGAGCGCCGGTGTCATAAATTGACCCGGGAAGGTCTCGGTGATTTCGCCACAGCGACGCAGGCGGTCATTGAGTTCAACCTTGGTGCGGGCCTTTTCCAGCTTGTTGTTTTCCACCACATGGTTCATGTAGCCAATGGCGATCAATAGTGCGATCCCGGCTACGACTAGCAGGGTGATCATAAGTGGTGTCACCGGTAAGACCTCTTATTAGGGTTCGCGTGCGAGTCGAGTGTAGTGGCTCGGCATTTGGGCGACTAGAACCGCTCGACGAGTGAGTCGGCTTATAGTTCTGCTTATATCGGCCGCAATGCCGCATATATAAGTAAATAGTGCGATAGGTGCACATTGCCATCATTTCGGCATGGACTATAGCGCCTTGCTGGATGCCAGAATATAGGCGCCAAAGGTCAGGCGACGGAAAAGCCCGGATGGCAGCCGAAAGCAGGTCGAAGTCATTGATTTAAATAAATTTATATCTGGGGGTTGACGACCCCTCAATCCATCCATAGAATGCGCGCCACTTACAGCGTAAAGCACACAGCGAAACGCGGTAGGGAGTGAATGTTGTACGTGTGTCCCCTTCGTCTAGTGGCCTAGGACACCGCCCTTTCACGGCGGTAACAGGGGTTCGAGTCCCCTAGGGGACGCCAATGCGGGAATAGCTCAGTTGGTAGAGCACGACCTTGCCAAGGTCGGGGTCGCGAGTTCGAGTCTCGTTTCCCGCTCCAGTTTTAAACGGCTTTGCTTTCGGGCAGGGCTGAGTGAAACCAGAACCAAATCTTCGGATGCGGATCTGGGCACCGAAACACACACCATGTGTTCCGGGCAGCGTGTCCCCTTCGTCTAGTGGCCTAGGACACCGCCCTTTCACGGCGGTAACAGGGGTTCGAGTCCCCTAGGGGACGCCATTTGCGGGAATAGCTCAGTTGGTAGAGCACGACCTTGCCAAGGTCGGGGTCGCGAGTTCGAGTCTCGTTTCCCGCTCCAAATTCAAAGAAAACGCCGCTCATTGAGCGGCGTTTTTTTGTGCGCGTTATTTGTCGGCCAGTCAGTCAGACACGGAACCCTGTAGGAGCGGGCTTGCCCGCGAAAGCGGTGTGTCAGGCGAGATCAATGTCGACT
This sequence comes from Pseudomonas sp. PGPR40, assembly GCF_022014505.1. Classification (NCBI taxonomy): domain Bacteria; kingdom Pseudomonadati; phylum Pseudomonadota; class Gammaproteobacteria; order Pseudomonadales; family Pseudomonadaceae; genus Pseudomonas; species Pseudomonas sp. PGPR40. The sequence continues at coordinate 57,289 of NZ_JAKLSP010000035.1, forward strand.
GCGCCGCCGGCTTCGCGGGCAAGCCTCGCTCCTACGAGGCTATATGTTTGTGTTGCAACCCGCCGTTAGTCGCATGACAATGCGAGTCATTATCAGTCGCGAATTATTCCATTGTCATGCCCGCCAACGACTTGTCCTTACGCAGTGCTGTCAACGATCTGTATTGTGACCATCACGGTTGGCTCCAGGGCTGGCTGCGCAAGCGTCTGGGCAATGCCTTCGATGCAGCGGACCTGACTCAGGATACCTTCGTCAGGGTCATCAAGGCTCGCACCGCCCTGGATATCCGCGAGCCGCGACCGTATCTGTCGATGATCGCCAAGGGGTTGTTGATCGATCTGTTTCGTCGTCGTTCGCTGGAACAGTCCTATCTCGAAGCGCTGGCCGCCACGCCCGAATCACAGCAACCATCGTTGGAGGAGCAGGCGATCCTGTTCCAGGCGCTGATGGAAATAGACCGTCTGCTGCAAGGGCTGGGGCCTCGAGTCAAGCAAGCTTTCATCCTGTCGCAATTCAATGGCCTGACGTACCCGCAAATTGCCGAGTGTCTGGGCGTCAGTGTTCGCACGGTGAATAACCACATGGCCAAGGCCATGGAGCATTGCTGTCTGATGCAGATTCAGTTGCAGCTCGCATGAACCTGCCCCCCCAGGAGTTGAAAGCGATCAGCATCGCCGCGCAGTGGTACGCCCGGCTTCATTCCGGCACCACGACCGACGCGGATCGAGCCGCCTGCAACGCCTGGCTGGTCGCAGATCCGTTGAATCGCCAAGCCTGGCAAAGAATGACGGCAGTGGCCGAACAGATGGCGAGCGTGCCGGGCGCCTTGGCGGCGCCGACCTTGAGCAATACCAACAATCGATCCCGTCGCCAGGTGCTGCGTAGTGCCTTGTTGATGACATCTGTCGGCGCCCTCGGCTGGTTGGGTTGGCGCAGTCAGACCACCCAAAACCTGATTTGCGATTTGCGCACGGCGGTGGGGGAGCGCCACGAATTTCGGCTGGCGGACGGCAGCACTGTACTGCTCAACACCGACACCTCGGTCAACGTTCGTTTCGATGGACGCCAGCGGGTGTTGGAACTGTTGTGGGGCGAGATGCTCGTGACGACGTCAGTCGATCCGTTGCAGCGTCCTTTCAAAGTCGTCACTCGCCATGCCGAGGTGCTCGCATTGGGGACGCGTTTTATCGTCCGCACTCAGGCGCAGGGTAGTGAGGTGGCGGTGCTGGAGAAAGCGGTAGAAGTCAGTTTGCCGGAGGCCGGGTCCAGAAGGCGGGTCGAAGCCGGCAGACGTCTGGATTTCAACGACCGCACCTTGGGAACGCTGCGCGGCAACGATGTCTCGGTAGGTGCCTGGCAGCAAGGCAGCATCATTGCCATCGACCGTCCTTTGGCGGTGTTGCTGAGCGACCTTTCGCGTTATCGCGCGGGCGTGCTGCGTTGTGATCCGGCCATCGGCAACTTGAAGGTTTCCGGGGTTTTTCCCATCGATAACACCGATCTCGCCCTGGCGGCACTGGAGAGCGGTTTTTCGTTGCGCGTGACGCGATACAGCCGTTTCTGGGTCCAGGTATCGAATGGCGATTCGCGCTGACGGTGCGGCGCGGATAAAAAGTTTCTGCTTCGTCTGCACTTTTCACCGGCATCGTTCGGCTCATCCCTCAGTGAGTTTTTATTGACCGTTTTGGGGGGAAGCAAGCATGTCTGGGGTGAACGCGCCAAGTCGTCTGGCGATCGCAGTGAAAATCGGATTGCTGGCAGCCACGATGGCCAGCGCCTGGCCGGCAAATGCCGACTCGACGCCAGAGGCCTCGACGCAACAGCGTTTGATTCAGTCCTACGATATTGGGGCCGGCAGCCTGGTGGAAGTGCTCACCCGTTTCTCCAGTGCCGCCGGGGCCGCTATTTCGTTTGATGCCCGGCAAACCCAGGGCCTGCAATCGCCAGGTCTGAAAGGCTCTTTCGGCGTCAGCGAAGGCTTCGCTCGCCTATTGAGCGGCAGCGGTCTGCAAGCCGAACCCCAAGCCAACGGCACCTACGTGCTGCGCCCGGCGCCTGTCACCGGCTCGGCATTGGAACTGGGCGCTACCACCATCAACGGGCAAATACTTGGGGCGACCACCGAGAACAGCGGCTCGTACACCACGGGGGCGGTCACCATCGGCAAGGGCGAGCACTCGCTGCGGGAAACCCCTCAATCGGTCACGGTAATGACCCGCAAGATGCTCGATGACCAGAACCTGAACACCATCGATCAGGTGATGGAAAAGACCCCGGGCATTACCGTTTACGACTCGACCATGGGCGGCAAGTATTTCTATTCCCGCGGGTTCCGGATGTCGGGTCAGTATCAGTACGACGGTGTGCCGCTGGACATCGGCAACAGCTATGTCCAGGCCGACAGTTTCAGCAGCGACATGGCGTATTACGACCGGGTCGAAATCTTGCGTGGCGCGGCGGGAATGATGAAGGGCTCGGGCGGCACCTCGGGCGGGGTGAACTTCGTTCGTAAACGCGGCCAGGCTACGGCCCAGACTGAACTCAGCCTCTCCGGTGGCACCTGGGACAACTACCGTGGGCAAATCGACACCGGTGGCCCGTTGAATGATGCCGGCACTGTGCGCGGCAGGGCGGTGATTGCTGAACAGAGCCGACACTATTTTTATGACGATGCCCGTCGCAAGGACCAGATCTACTACGGTGCGCTGGATTTCGATCTGACGCCCGACACGACGCTCGGCCTGGGAGTCGCCTATGAAGATGTCGATGCCAGTCCTTGCTGGGGCGGCCAGCCTCGCTACAAGGATGGCAGCGATCTGAAACTGAGTCGTTCCACCTGCCTGGATCCGTCCTGGAATACCTGGCGCAGCCAGAGAACTACGGTATTCGGCGATCTGAAACATCAGATCAACGACGACTGGGCCATGAAAGTGGCAGGGGTTTATACGAAAAACACCCAGGACATCAAATACGCATTTGCGGCAGGCTCGGTGACGCCTGGTACCTCGACCACTGATATGGTGGGCAGCCTGTACGACTACGATCAGGTCGATTACGGCCTCGATGCCTACGTGGATGGCAAGTTCGGCGCGTTCGGCCAGCAACATGAACTGATCGTCGGTTTCAACGCCAGTCGCTCGGACAAGGATGATTTCTATTCGGTTGCGTTGCTGCCGCAGAAGCAGAACGTGTTTAACCCGGATCGACATATTCCGGAACCGGACGACAGCTACTTCATCGAGAACTCGACACGCGGTGGCCCGGTGAAAACCGTCACCGAACAGCAAGGCCTGTACTCGACCCTGCGTCTTAAACTGGCAGACCCATTGACGTTTGTCGTGGGCAGTCGAGTGAGCTGGTACAGCTCTAAAACCGACTCGGTGTTCATCAATTCGGGAACTTCGGAACACGCCAGAAGCACGGAGACCGGTCAAGTCACCCCGTTTGCCGGCGTGTTGCTGGACCTCAACGAGCACCTGACCGCCTATGCCAGCTACTCGGACATCTTCACGCCCCAGGGTAATACCCGCTCGGAAAGTGGCTCGGTGCTCAAGCCGCTGGTGGGGGAAAGTTATGAGCTGGGGATCAAGGGCGAATGGTTCGAAGGGCGCTTGAACACCTCCTTCAACGTGTTCCGGACCCTGCAGAAAGACCAGGCACAGACGGACTACAACTCGAGCTGTTCATCTTCGGACGGCTATTGCTACTTGAATGCCGGCAAGGTCCGCGCCCAGGGTTTCGAAGCCGAAATCAGCGGTGAGGTCATCGAGCGCCTGCAATTGCTCGCCGGTTACACCTACACCCAGACCAAGACCCTCGACGACATTGACAGCAGCCTTAATGGCTCCGCCTTCAACACTTATGTGCCGCGCCATGTGCTGCGCATGTGGGGCGATTACGCCCTTGCCGGAGCGCTCGATAGGTTCAGCATCGGTGCCGGTGTCAACGCGCAAAGCGACAATTTCCGGATCTCTCCGGCGTCGGGCGAAAAGATTACCCAGGCCGGCTACGCCGTCTGGAATGGTCGTATCGGTTATCGCATCGATGACACCTGGTCGTTGGCGCTCAGTGGCAACAACCTGTTCGACAAGCGCTACTACACCACCATTGGCACCGAAAACTTCGGTAACTATTACGGTGACCCGCGCAACTTCACCATGACGGTCAAGGCTCGCTTCTGATTCACCCGCCAAAGACACGCAATCCCGTAGGAGCGAGGCTTGCCCCAATGCCAGTCAGTTAAGCGAAATTCCTGTAGGAGCGAGCTTGCCCGCGAAAGCGGTATATCAGGCGACATCAATGTTGACTGTATCTCCGTCTTCGCGAGCAAGCTCGCTCCTACAGGGTTTCAGGCACCTGAAAAATGCCTCAACTTCCGAGGCTCTGCACCAGGCTTTCGAGTACTTCAGCGGTGGTATCTTCCAGCGCCGGTTGCGCGGCTACCGCTCTGAGTTGGCATGTCAAACGGTATTCGCTAGGCGTGCAGTTGACGAACTGCTTGAAGGCGCGAGCGAAGTAGGATGGGTCTTTGAAGCCGGCCTCATAGCCGATACTGGTAATCGGCATCTGGCTGTTGTCGAGCAGTTGTTTGGCGAAGTTCATGCGCTTGTCCAGGACGTAATCGGTGAAGCCCACTCCATTGGCTTCCTTGAACAAGCGGCTGAAGCGAAAGGTCGTCATGCCGCAGCGCTTGGCCAAATCCCTTTGATCGATGCTGTCCCGAAAGTGTTGATCGATGTACAGCATGATATGGCTCAGCGCCTGGTGTTTTTGGTGTCCCGAGGTCAACCGGATGCTGTCCGGGAGAGTCGGGGAATGGTCGATCAGCGATGTCTTGCCATTTCGGCGCAGCTCGCAGAGCTGCGTCAGCGCCAACAGGTAGCGCTTCCTCTCGGTGGCCGAGAGCGGCAGCACCATGTATTCCCAGACACTGGAGCGCATGGCCCAGACCGCCAGTTCCTCTGAGTGCTGCACAGTGAACATGGTGATCGGGATGGTGGGGGTAGTGCGTTTGATCTCCAGCAACAGCCTCAAGCCTGGCGTGTCGGGGCGATCGAAATGGATGCAGATCATGTCTGCGTGTTCCCCGTGGGGTAACACGGAATTTTTCGTCAATTTGCAGTCGCAAGTGTCCTCGAACTGCGCGATGAGTTCCTTCGTGGAACGATCGTGAGTCAGATCGAACCACAGTAGCGATGGCCTTCTGGTCAAATTGGACGTCATGTCTCTACTCTGGGGTTCTTCATGCCTCTGTTCGCTGAGTAGTATTGCTAATGTGCTATCACTTTGCAGATTAAATGCTGATAAGGAACAAGAAGCTTAGTTCCATTGCTTCTATGTATTCTTGGACCGATAGCTCTGGACGACTGTTTACCGGCATTTGTTCGACACTCGCGGCATAAACCATTCGTCGCGTGTGAATCCTCGACCATGGCCTTAGCAGTGCCATGTCTTTTGACCCTCTGATTTCTCCTGCACAGACCCATGAACCGGTACTGGGTCACGTCCGCAAAAAAGTCCTAGCGATGTGCAAAATCCTCCTAACGCCTATGCCTTGCCCCTGACTAGTGTTGCATCCAGGCAGCACAGAACGTACTGCCTTCCCGAAAAAACAACATTCGAGTGAGGTGGGCAAAATGAATCTGCAAACAATCAAGGCTTCGGTAGTGAAGTTCGCCAAAGATGAAGATGGCCTGACCATTGTGGAGTACGCGGTGGCCGGTGGGCTGATCACGGTGGCTGTCGCCGCAGCGTTCGTAACGCTTGGGGGCCAGGTGAATACCAAAATCACAGCACTGTGCACCGCAGTTAAAGGTGGCGTCGCTTGCTAAATCCCGCTGGGGGACTTGTCGATGTCCATGGAATAACCGGCTGCCTCTATTTCTGATAGGGCGCCGGGCAACTTTTTTAATGGATTTCGCGTTGTCCCTGCCAACTTACGTTATGAGCGGCATGGCCGCTGGAGTGATCGAAATGACTCTGCAAACAATCAAGGCTTCGGTACTGAAGTTCGTCAAAGACGAGGATGGCCTGACCATTGTGGAATACGCGGTGGCGGGTGGGCTGATTACTGTGGCTGTCGCTGCAGCGTTCGTAACGCTTGGGGGCCAGGTCAACACCAAGATCACGGCGCTGTGCACCGCGGTCAATGGCGGGAACGCTTGCCCATAACAATAAGTCGCACTCGGGAGACGCGCCATGTCCATGGAATTGCTGGTGTCGACAGTCGTACTGCTAGGACTGCTGGGCGTCGCGGTGGTGAGCGATCTGCTTCGCCACCGTATTCCCAACATGCTGGTCCTGTTGGGCCTTGCCCTGGGATTAGCCGGTCAGACTTATTCAGGTGGTGTCAGCGGATTGGGTGACAGCCTGTTGGGTATGCTGATCTGTTTTGGGTTGTTTCTGCCGATGTACGCCGTGGGGGGCATGGCCGCCGGTGACGTCAAGTTAATGGCCATGGTCGGCAGTTTTTTACCGGTTCATTTCGCGTTATGGGCTGCCTTGTTCAGCCTGATGGCCGGCGGCTTATGCGGTTTTCTGATCGTGCTGTTCCGCGGTCAATTGCTCCAGACCCTGGGCCGTTATCGGCTGATTCTGAGGGCGCAGTCCTATCTGGCGCCGACTTCAGATGAAGTAGCCGGCAAGCCTTTCCCCTATTCGATTGCAATCTTGATAGGCACTTTGAACAGCGTCTACTGGCAACTCGTTGCCGGTGGATTGGGAGGTTAGTCATGCACGTCATCGTCGAAAGTGGTGCCTACTCCAGCGACCGGGATGCGGTGCAACGGCTGGCGCCTCAGCCATGCACAATCCGCGATACCGGTCTGACAGACAGTTTTCTCGGTGAGTTGGTGTGCAAGCATCTGCATGATGCCGGTGTGCTCGACATGCCGCGGCTGGTGGAGCGCCTGGCGCTGACCGGTGCCGTACTTGAAGAGGTCCTGGCGTTTCTGCGCAAGGACGGCCGTGTCGAAGTACTTGGCCAGATGGGACAATCCAGTGGGCAGATGCTGCGTTATGGCCTGACCGAACGCGGACGCAGTGCCGCCCGCGATGCCCTGTCGCGCAGTGGCTACATCGGCGCGGCACCTTTTCCGGTGAGTACTTATCGTTCCCTGATCAAACTCCAGACCATTCACCATGGTCGTATCAATGCCAACGACATGCACAACGCCCTTGCTGGCGTGGTGCTTACCGAGGGCATGCTCGATCAGCTGGGCGTGGCCCTGAACTCCGGTCGCGCAATCATGATTTATGGTCCCGCGGGTACCGGTAAGACCTATGTCAGCAGTCGACTGATTCGTCTGTTCGCCGAGGCCATTTGGGTGCCTCATGCCATCGTGATCAATGAGTCGGTGATCGAGATCTATGACCCGCAGGTGCATCAGCGCCTGGATGACAACAGTCAACCGAACAATCTGATGCTCAACGAAGGGATCGACCGTCGGCTGCTGCGCTGCAAACGCCCGATCGTCATTACGGGCGGTGAGTTGAGCATGGAACAGCTGGACGTTCGCTATGACCCCTACACCCGTCAGTACCAGGCCGCCTTGCAGCTCAAGGCCAGCAATGGCCTGTTCATCATCGACGACATGGGACGCCAGCGCATGGCACCTGCCGAGCTGTTGAACCGCTGGATCGTCCCGATGGAAGAGAAGCGCGATTTCATCAATCTGGGCGGTGGTCGGCATTGCGAGCTGCCGTTCGATCTGATTCTGGTGTTCTCCACCAACCTCAATCCTCTGGAATTGGCCGATGAGGCCTTCCTGCGCCGGATTGGCTACAAGCTGCAGTTCGGTTACCTGAAGCCTGAGGAGTACGAAAAGATCTGGCGTCAGGAAAGCGAGCGTCTGGCCATTCCTTTTGACCCGCTGCTGCTGCGTCATGTGCTGCAAAGGCTTTATGCAAGTGAAGGCATGCCCCTGGTGCCTTGCCATCCCCGCGATCTCCTGAACATGGCACTCGACCGTCAGCGCTACCTGGGCGGTTCCGGGGCTCTGTCGCCACAGGAACTGGAATGGGCCTGGCACAACTATTTCGTCCAGCTCGACTTTCTTTGATGCGGAGATACTGACATGAGCTCTCGTACTGTTTCCCTGATAGGCGTTTCCCTGGTCATGGGCCTTGGTGCTGCATGGATGGCCGACTCCTGGCTGAGCGCACGGCTTAATGCCAGCCCGGACGATCACCTTCGAAGCGTGGTGGTTGCTACGGTAGAAATTCCATTCGGGCAGATGGTCGAGGCTCAACAGGTCACGACCCTGCGCATGCCCATGGATACGATCCCGGACGATGCCTTCGATTCTACCGAAAAGGCCGTGGGCAAGATCGCAACGTTCGACATCCTGAAGGGCGACATCATGCGCGGTGCGCGGCTGAGTGAACATTTGGGTGGCAGCACCCTGGCCTCGCTGATTGCAACTGACAAACGCGCCATCTCGGTACGCGTTGACGATGTGGTCGGCGTGGGCGGGTTCCTCTTACCGGGTAACCGGGTCGATGTGCTGGCGACCAAAACCACCAGTGCCGGCAGTAACAATGCCGTGTCCAGGACCATCCTCGAGAACTTGCGGGTATTGGCGGTGGACCAGACCGCAGGTACCGACAAGACCCAACCGGTGGTGGTGCGTGCAGTGACGCTGGAGATGACGACTGCAGAGGCGGAAACCCTGGTCACGGCGCAAACGGAAGGGAAACTGCAACTGACCCTGCGCAATCCGCTGAACTCCGAGAAAAAAATCGCGGCCGTTGCGCCTGTTGCGCCTGCCGCACCGGTCATGGCTGTGGCCACTGCCACGGTGCCAAAACGCGTGGTGCAGCGCAGCCGCGGCGAGAGTGGTGGGGCTATCACCATCATTCGCGGGATCGAAACCAAAGTAATCAACATTCGCTGACAGGGCGCAACAGGTCCTGGACACCAGGTCTTGGCGGAGCCGATCCGGATCAGCATCGGCAAATGAGGGCTTGATGATGAATCTTCGTATTCAGCAGCCGTTCACTGCGACGCCAAGGCGCCAGGAAGGAGCGGTGAGTGTACTGATGGTAATGGCGTTGGCGGCGATGGCCATGATGGCGGCGTTGGCTTTGGACGGCGGACACCTGTTGCTGAACAAAACGCGTCTACAGAATGCGGTGGACGCCGCCGCCCTGAGTGGCGCCAAAACCCTGAGTCAGGTGGCAGGGGGAATCAACAGTGCCAGCGCGACGCAAGCTGCCGCGCTCAGCACACTGATGCAAAATGCCAATGCCACGGGCAACAATGAATTGGCCACGGCGGTTGCCGGCAACCCAGGCGCATTCGCGGTTGTGGAACTGTCCAGCCTCGTCTATGGCCCGTTCTCCTATCCCGGGCCTTCTGATGCCAAATACGTTCGGGTATCGGTACCGAGCTATAACCTGACGGGGTTTTTCTGGAACTTCGCCCAGTCATTGGGCGTTCTGGGGAACAAAACGGTGGCGGCGATCGCCACCGCAGGCCCCAGCCCTACCAGCCCGTGTGATCTCGCACCTTTGATGGTCTGTGGTGACGAGACTCAATACGACCCGGATGCTGGCATGTTCTGGGGCTTCCAGTTTGGTGATTTGCAGGTACTCAAATCGGCTGCCGGAAATTCCTCGGCCATTGGCCCAGGCAACTTCCAGTTGCTCGACTTTGGCTCGGGCGGCAGCACGGTCAGAGACGACCTGGCCGGAGGCGGCGAGGTCTGCCGCAATGTCGGACAAGATGTCCAGACCTCCCCGGGCAACATGGTCGGCCCAACCTCTCAAGGGTTGAATACGCGCTTCGGCATCTACAACGGCCCGGTCAGTGCCTCGGACTATCCACCAGACCTGGTGACGACATCCAGCAACCCCTCGATCACTTACAACGACTCAGTCAGCCCGGCACAAACGCAATATCAGGGGCAAGCGGTCACCTCAAACGACGGCAATCTCACAGCGGGTGGCAACACGATATATGACTACAACGACTGGCGTGCGAGCGTTGCCGCGTGTGTGGCAGGGGGCGGCAGTGGTTGTGAAAGCAATGGCGTGTTCGAGCGCCGGATGTTGAAAATCGTGGTGGGTGACTGCACCGGGAAACAGGGCGGTTCAACCTCGGTTCCCGTCCTGGGTTTTGGCTGCTATTTCGTCGTCCAGCCAATGAATGGCGGCGGCACGGAGGCGCAGATCTTCGGACAGTTCGTGAAGGAGTGCGAAGGCGACAACGTGCCCAGTCCTACACCGATGAACGATTCCGGCCCGAATATCATTCAGCTCTACAAAACCTATCTCGGCATCGGTATTCCGAGCACTGACTCGTAGGGAGGCGTCATGAGACTTCATGCTTATAAACAATCGCAGCGTCAGCAAGGCGTGGCCCTGGTGGAATTCACCCTCGTGCTGCCGGTGTTGCTGCTGCTGTTGCTGGCCTTCGGTGAGTTCGGTCGCATGCTCTATCAGTACAACACCCTGCTGCAGGCCAGCCGTGATGCCGACCGTTTCGTCGCCGGCCAGGCCTGGGACTCGACACTCGGCGAGGTTTCTCTGAGCAGTGCGCTGCTGACCCAGACGAAAAACGTTGCGGTCTATGGCGTGCCCAGTAATACCGGCAGCCCTGTCGTGTCAGGGTTAACGACCAGTATGGTGGAGGTCGCCGCCGTGGGCCTCGACCATGTGCGGGTCACCATTACTTATAACTTCTGCCCGGTGATTGGCAGTGGCAATTGTGCCGGCTCGATTCCGGGGTTTTTTGGTAGTCAGATTGCGCTGAACATTCCGCTGGTCGCCACGACTGTCATGAGGGCACTGTGATGAATCGCAAACGCATGCGCGGCACCTATATCGTGGAGTTCGCCATCATTGGCATGCTGGTATTCACGCTGTTGTTCGCCGTGTTGGAAATGGGCCGCCTGTACTTCACGGTCAATGCACTGGATGAAGCAGCCCGTCGCGGTGCACGCCTGGCGGCAGTGTGCAATATCAGCGATCCGGTGATCCTGCGGCGGGCGATTTTCAATGCCGCGGGGGATGCCGGTACGAGCCAGCTGATCACTGATCTGACCACCAGCAACCTGGTACTGACTTATCTGGATGCAAACGGCGCTCTGGTGGCCAACCCTGGTGACACGACTGGAGCCAATGGGTTCCGTGCCATCCGCTACGTCCAGTTGAGCCTGCAAAACTTCGTTTTCAACCTGTTTATTCCCGGGTTCGGCGTGCCCATTACCTTGCCTACATTCAGGGCAACGTTGCCACGCGAAAGCCTCGGGCGTCATTCCGATTCCGGGGAGATCACACCATGCTGAATACCAAGGAAACGCCAGTCGCCAGCTCGACTGGCAAAGCCGGGCTCCGGTTGCTGATCAGCAGTCGTGATGCGACCTCTTTGCGCGATCTGCAGAGTGTCTGCCAGCGCATGCCGAGCCTTGAGGTGAGCACTCGCCTGGTGAGCAACGGGCATGTCGACCCGCTCTACGGCCTGGACCGGATGCCCGATCTGTTGCTGTTGCGCGTCAGTCACCTGTGGCGCGAGGAGCTGGCGGCGCTGTTGCTGCACCCGGCCCATGAGCGTCCGCCGATGTTGGTCTGTGGTCCGCTGAGCGAACACGAAGGCATGCGTATGGCGATGCAGGCCGGTGCCCGTGACGTACTGCCCGAGCCCATCGCCGAGACCGAACTGGTCGCCGCCTTGAATCGTCTGGTCACGGAGGTTCGGACCGGCAGTGGGGCAGAAGGTAAATTGATCGCCGTGATGAGCGCCAAGGGTGGCTCCGGCGGAACCCTGGTGGCCTGCAATCTGGCTCAGCAGCTCAGTGCCAAGGGCGGCAGTACCCTGTTGCTGGATATGGACCTGCAATTTGGCAGCGTGACGCATTATCTGGATGTGGCGCAGACGCACAGCCATCTGGAGGTGTTGCACCAGATCGACGGCATGGACAGCGTCGCATTACGCGGTTTTTGCAGTCACTTCAGCCCCACCTTGCATGTGCTGGGCGGCCGGGCCGGTGAACTGTGCCTGCCGCAGGATGCCCAACCCGAGCAACTTGACACCCTGTTGCAATTGGCCCGCGCCAGCTATGGCTGGGTGGTGATCGACTTGCCACGACAAATCGACCACCTCACCGGCTCCGTGCTGGAACAGGTGGATCGGGTGTACGTGGTGGTGCAGCAGAGCGTCAGCCATCTGCGCGATGCCAGCTCCCTGGTGCGGATTCTTCGCGATGACCTGGGCGTGCGCGGGGATCAATTGCAGATCGTGGTCAACCGGTTTGACAAGGCGGCACCGATCAGCCTCAAAGACATCGGCGAGGCGCTGCGCTGCACCAATCTGTCGAAATTACCCAACGACTTCAACCTGGTCAGCCAGAGTCAGAACACTGGCGTGCCGTTGGGACTGCATGCGCCGAGGGCAGCGATCACTGCCGCACTGCGCGACATGACCGAGGACCTGGTCGGTCAACAGGTGGCCGGGAACAAAGGCTTACTCAAACGCGCCTTCAACCGTTTCTTCGGGGGATGACCCATGATCAGCGACTTTCGTAACCGCTTGCGCAAACAGTCCGGTAAACCCGCCGCTCAAACGTGCGACGAACTGCTGGATCCGGCAGAGGAAATAATGGCGTGGGAGCGTGTAGCACCGGACGTTCTTTACGAAACCAGAAGTCAGGTCACCCCGGTGGAAGCCGAATGGCGGGAAAAGATCTATCAGCAGTTGCTCAAAGTCATGGATCTGTCCTTGCTGGACTCCCTTGAACAGGCCGAGGCCGCGCGGCAGATTCGCGATATTTGCCAGCGCCTGCTCGATGAGCATTCGGCGCCGGTGAGTACCACCAGCCGCCAGTTGATCATCAAGCAGATCACTGATGAAGTACTTGGCCTGGGGCCTCTGGAACCGTTACTGGCTGATCACAGCGTGTCCGACATTCTGGTCAACGGCCATGCCTCGGTCTATGTCGAGCGCTTCGGCAAACTGCAACGCACCGACGTGCGTTTTCGCGATGATCAGCATTTGCTCAACATCATCGACCGCATCGTATCCAGCCTGGGTCGGCGTATCGACGAGTCTTCGCCGCTAGTGGATGCCCGACTCAAGGACGGTTCGCGGGTCAACGCGATTATTCCACCGCTGGCCATCGACGGCCCGAGCATGTCGATTCGCCGCTTTGCGGTGGACCTGCTCAATACCGACAGTTTGATCTCGGTAGGAACACTGACCCCGGCTATTGCTCTACTCCTCAAGGCGATTGTTCGCGGGCGTTTGAACGTGCTGATTTCCGGCGGTACCGGCAGCGGCAAGACCACCATGCTTAATGTGCTGTCCAGTTTCATTCCGCTAAACGAGCGGATCGTTACCATCGAAGATTCGGCCGAACTGCAACTGCAGCAGCCCCACGTGGTGCGCCTGGAAACCCGGCCTTCGAATATCGAAGGGCGCGGCGAGGTGAGCCAGCGCGAATTGGTACGTAACAGTTTGCGGATGCGCCCGGACCGCATTGTCATCGGCGAAGTGCGCGGCGCCGAGGCGCTGGACATGCTGACGGCCATGAACACCGGTCACGACGGTTCGTTGACCACCATCCACGCCAACACCGCCCGCGATGCATTGGGGCGAGTCGAGAACATGGTGTCAATGAGCGGTGCGACCTTCCCGATCAAAGCCATGCGGCAGCAGATCGCGTCGGCTATTGATGTGGTGATTCAGCTGGAACGTCAGGAGGACGGCAAGCGCCGACTGGTCAGCGTGCAAGAGATCAATGGCATGGAAGGCGAGATCATCACCATGACCGAAATCTTCTCCTTTGCGCGCCAGGGCATGGGCGAAAACGGCGAAGTGCTCGGCGATTATCGCCCCAGCGGCATGATTCCGGCCTTCCGCGATGTACTGGCCAAGCGCGGTATCGAGTTGCCGCTGACGATGTTCAGGCCTGAATGGATGGAGGGGCGGCAGTCATGAACAATATTCCCAGTGAATTCATTCTGATGTTCCTCGGCATGGTGTTTATTGCCGTGTTCCTGCTGTCTCAAGGTGTGGTGGTGCCGGTGTTCGGTGAGGCCGGCAAGATGCGCAAGCGCATACGCGGCCGTTTGCATGTACTGGAAAAAGCCAACAATTTGCCCAACATGCAGACGGTGTTGCGGCAGAAATACCTGACGCGTTTGTCGCCATTGGAGGCCATGCTCGAGCAGTTGCCTTTTATGGCGAACCTGACACAGGTGATCGAGCAGTCCGGCCATGAATATCGTGCTTATCGGGTGATATTGCTCGGGCTTGCACTGGGCGTTGCAGCCGGCGCTGTAGTCCTGATGTTTTCGCCGATCTGGTGGATGGCGCTGGCGGTGGCTTTTGCGGTGGCCTGTCTCCCCATCCTGAAAATCTTCCGTGATCGCAACAAACGTTTTGCGGAGTTCGAGGAGGGTTTGCCGGATGCGCTGGATGCCATGTGCCGAGCCCTGCGCGCCGGGCATCCGTTCAACGAAACCCTGCGCCTGGTCGCCGAGGAGCACAAGGGGGCGGTCGCTCATGAGTTCGGCCTGACCTTCGCCGATATCAACTACGGCAATGATGTGCGCCGGGCGATGCTCGGCCTGCTCGAGCGTATGCCGAGCATGACAGTGATGATGCTGGTGACCTCGATCCTCATCCATCGCGAGACGGGCGGCAATCTGACTGAAGTCCTGGAGCGTCTGAGTCGACTGATTCGTGGACGCTTCCGTTTTCAGCGCAAGATCAAAACCTTGTCGGCGGAAGGGCGTATGTCTGCCTGGATACTGGTGGCGATTCCCTTTGTACTGGCGATCGCGATCATCGTTACAAGCCCCACTTACCTGCCTGTGCTGATCAATGATCCCACGGGCCATAAGCTGATCATCGGGGCTTTCTGCGCCATGTTGATCGGGATTCTCTGGATAAAAAAAATCATCCGGATTCAGGTTTAAGCGGTATTCGCTACCGGGAGGTATAGGTCATGGACTTTTTACTCGGGTTGTTCAGTCGGGTCACGGGGAACGAGGAGATGGGGCGCCTGTTGTTCCTCGGCGCGATCGGTTTGAGTACGGTGCTTGCTGTAGTCGCCGTGATTTTGTTGATGCTGGGTCTTCAGGACCCGGTACAGCGCCGTCTGGCGCTGATCAAGCGTGGTCATTTAGGCAACACAACCGGGCAGGAGGCTCCTGGTAACCTGCAACTGTTGCTGGAGCGGGTCGGCCAGCGTTTTGCCTCGACCGAATCGGCTCAGGCGTCCGTAACCCAGACTTTACTGACACACGCGGGATATCGTTCCTCTTCGGCGGTGCAGATGTACTGGGCGATTCGCCTGCTGTTACCTCTGTTGTTGGTCGGCATTGCGTTGTTGCTGTTGCCGATAATTCCCAAGGTTTCCCTGATCACGGGGCTGCTGTTGTTGGTCATGGTTGCCGCTATCGGGTGGCTGCTGCCAGCGATATATATCGGCAAGCGCAAACAATCGCGGCAAGGCCGGCTGCGTGCCGCGTTTCCGGATGCTCTGGATCTGATGGTGGTGTGCGTGGAGTCCGGCCTGGCCCTGCCCACGACCATCGAACGGGTGGCTGAAGAGATGTCGGTCAGTCAGGTTGAGCTGGCTGAGGAGCTGGCCCTGGTCAATGCGCAAATCCGCGCGGGCATCACCAGTACCGAAGCGCTCAAACAACTGGCTGTTCGCACCGGTCTGGATGACGTACAAGGGTTGGTCAGCCTGTTGGCGCAGAGTATCCGCTTTGGTACCAGCGTAGCCGATACTTTGCGCATCTATGCCGATGAGTTCCGTGACCGGCGTATGCAGGCCGCCGAGGAGGCGGGGGCGAAAATCGGTACCAAACTGATCTTTCCTCTGATTTTCTGCCTGTGGCCGAGCTTCTTTCTGGTCGCCATCGGCCCTGCCCTGATCGGTGTGATGAAAGCATTCGGGTGAGGTAAACGGGGGGAGGCTATCGAGTACGATGGCCTTGCCACCCGAGCCTGATTTGCACTTGATATCCACCACGTCCGCTGTTTCAATCCAGACCTCCATGTGAGTACCTCGTTCGCAAAGTGCCGCGCCGCTGCCGCCCCCGGCTGAAACCGAAAATGTCGAATTCGATTTTTTCGACCATCACTCCGGGGTTTTCCTGTTGAAACAGCTTCAGGATCTTTGCTGGACTTTGTTCGACCCGAGCGACCACCCCTGTTTCGCCCCTGCCCGTGGCTTGTGAGTAGGATGAGTCGGTTCCATTGTTTCTAGTCCCAATGCCCTCGATATAAACCGCCATTGATGCAGTTTTCGAGTTTTCCGGCATCGGCTCGTATGAATGATCGGTATACAACTCATACAACCGCGCGATGTTACTCACATCATTCCCATAACTATTGTCCGGCGAGCTCCCGTTGCCGTCGTACCCGTAAGCTGCACAATGCTTCTGTATCTCCTCGGCGGCGTCAGCCAGCTTCCCGCTTCCAGCAGTGTAATGCTGGGGCCCTTGATGGTTTCCAGACGCTCGTTACCCACTTCCAGTCGGCTGTCATTGACCACCTTCTGCTCCAGATCGCGCTGGGCGCGACGAAAGCAACCCCAATCACTCAATCCTGTGGCAGCTGGCGAGTCTGCGTTGGGCTGCTACAGGGCTACATAGTCGGCAACGTCGGCACGATAGGGCTTATGGAGCTTGGTTGTTCATCCATAGCCAGGACCAGGTGGGCGAACGCTTTCTTGCTTGGCTGAAGATCAGCCTGCTGTTCCAGGTACATACGCCATGCAGATTCCAGCATCGGCCCATGGATATCGCCGTCGGTAGCAAGATACGCGGCGTCGTCGTCTTTCACCGCCTGTGTGTAGTGTTTCGATGGGCCATCTTTTGTGGCGTCCGAGGTCGAAATAAACGGCCCGACAGTTGTATAGATCAACCCGATCCCCGTCAGCATCGAGAACTCAAGTGGGTCACCGTTTAATAGGCAGCCAACACCATGGCAACCTTCCGCTCGAACAGAGACGCTAGCTACAAGTGTGAACATGGCAACCCAGTACCGCCTAAGGCCACCACCGATTTTTTACTGTGTCGATTAGTCATAATGCTGAGTGCTCTATTGATTGAGCCGCACCGACTCAACATTGAATTGAAAAAAATCTGAGACTCCATGCTGCATAAGGCAAAGATTTGCGATGGTCCTTGGCGCATCCGCTCAAGAAGAGCGCTAGCACCATTGCACCGCCTGCTTTAATTAGAAATGAGGTCTTCAACTGAAAGTCCTTCTGGTCGTGGTTTCTGCTGATAGTTCATGGGTTACCAAGAGCCATAAGGAATGCCGAATTTTTCGATGTAGGCTTTGGATTCTTCTGAAAGGGGTCGATGCTTTCCGTTGGACGTACCCCCGTAGGGGCCTTCGGGATTGATCGTGCCTTGGACGCGAGTGACTTCGACCGATTTCAGGCAGGGTCCGCCTAACCACACCTTGGCGATTCCTCCCGGCGCCAGGCCGACAATCAACAGCTTTCGGTAATCGGTTTTCCATCTGCCTACCGCACCGCAAAAAGCGTTTTCGCTCTTAAGCATGGTATTCCGTGCAGATTGGGAGATCTCGATGTAGGCCTCGTAGGTCTGCGGTTCTGCCAACGATTGCCAACGCACATAGACCAAACGGGGCAGGTCAGCACCTGTTACATACCGACCTTTTCCTCCTGGATCTTTAAACCATCCTTTTGCATCGCCCTTGAAGTGAGCCGGTATGCCTTTACTCAGCCCACGTGGATAACCAGTCGCCGGGATCCCGCTACCTGCACCTCGAAACACACGCTCATTGATATCCACGACATCCGCCGTTTCGATCCAGACTTCCATATAGTCGGGGGCAAAAAAATTGAGGCTCCAAGCGTCGTAAGGTAATGATCTGTACTCGCCCGAGGTACATCCTCCCAACAGCAACGCGAGTACCAGCGTAAAGCCGGTCTTGAGCATGAATGAGCACTTACACATTGGGATGCACCTTACGAACATGGTTTTCGGCGGGTCGATCGATGAACACGATGTTCAGATCACTGTTGTTCCAGCCTTTGGCAGCATTCCAGTTGGCAGACAGATGGATGTAGCGTTGAGAGAGCAACTCCGCCTCGAACACGTTCAAGCCCGCGCGACGGGTCTCGCCCAGCGCATAAGCCATCAGTTTTTCGGCAATCGGTTTCAGCTCCAGCGGTAATGCGTACTTTTGATCTTCGTCGTCAATGACCTTGAACGGAACGTCGTGCCTGGCCCCCAACTCACGCATGATGCGCAGATAAATCGAGGCCAGATCGTTGCGCACGGTGCGCTCGCTGTGGACCGCCGCATAGACGTTTTTCCCTTTTGATCTATCGCCCTTGACGTTGCTAGTAGTCTCTACCGCCCAGGTTTTCACCGCCAATGTCAGCCCATACAGATTGAGCTGATCCTGAAGGCGCCCCAGTTCTTGCTGAGCCCAGCGATAGGCGGTTGACGCTGTAGAAGGCACATCAAAAACCACGTCGCGGCTACAGCGCGGCTTGCTGAGCAGAACTCGTTCAATGATGTTCGGCAGATACCCCCCACCCAGGTCAGAATGGACGCCAGGCAGCACGATATCGGCAGCGCTGGCGCTGTTGAGCGAGAAGTTGTGGCGGCGCTCGTCCTGCGCCACCAGATGCACGACTTTTTTTGCGATATCGGGCGCCAGGTACACATTGACACCGGGGGTGTTGGCGTCGTGCACGCTCAAGTCACCATCGGCCATGCTGGCTACAGCGGCGACGGTGTCGAAGATGCCGATAAAATTGATGGAGACATCGATATTGTTGCGCCAGGCAAAATTCTCGATGAACAGTGAAGAGTCGGCTGGCAATAGCGTTGCCAATGGGCTGTATTCCCCTTTCACGACTTCATTGGCAAAGTGGCGTGCGGCAGCGGCGCCTCGACTGAAGCCGAAAATATCGAGTTCAATACGTTCAACTTTTCGATCTGGATTTATCCGTTGAAACCTTTCTATTCCTTCAAGTATGAGTGAAGGACTCTGCTTGACTCTTGCCAATACGCCCTGGGCACCTAAGCCTGTGATTAATGAAAAAGGTGAATCTTCTTCACCATTGCTGGTACCGATGCCCGCCAGATAAACGGGGATATACCCGATGGTTTCGTCATCAGCCAATAATCGCTCACTGTCATTGGTGTACAGCTCATACAGCTTCGCCACATTACTCATGCCATTCCCATAGCTGGTATCCGGCGTATTCCCCTTACCGTCATACCCATGTATCTGACAAAACTGCTGAATATCCTCAGCCTCCTCCAGCAGAT
>NZ_JAKLSP010000036.1:0-74180 GCF_022014505.1 Pseudomonas sp. PGPR40
CCCGAATTTCTTGACGACCATAGAGCATTGGAACCACCTGATCCCATCCCGAACTCAGCAGTGAAACGATGCATCGCCGATGGTAGTGTGGGGTTTCCCCATGTGAGAGTAGGTCATCGTCAAGATTGAATTCCGAAACCCCTATCTGCATCTGCAGGTAGGGGTTTTGTTTTGTCCGCAGGAAAGTTCGTACAGCATCATCGGACCGCTCCCGGCTGTCACAGTCTCGCTCAGGCGTCATGTCGATGAGCATTTTCTTCTTCGATGAGTGGACAGTTTGGCAAGGACACGAAGTTTATGCAGGAGTAAGACTTACTTATCTGATCGAGGAAATCTAATGCCAAACCAACTGGAGCAACCGGTTCTGCTGTTTTCCTATGGCACCTTGCAGGACCAGGCAGTCCAGCTGTCCACTTTCGGGCGCAAGTTGAAAGGGCGCCCTGACAACCTGCCAGGCTATAAGCAGACCTTGGTCGAGATAACCGATCCGACGGTGCTGGCTGCGAGCGGGAAAACCCATCATCCCATCGTGCAGGAGAGTGGCGACTTGTTGGACGAGATCGCCGGCACCGTTTTCGAGATCACAGCGCAAGAACTAGTCGCAGCCGACAAATACGAGGTGGCGGACTACAAGCGCATCAGTGTGACCCTCAAGTCCGGCATCAGCGCCTGGGTCTATGTGCGAGCGTGATTGGGCTGCAGCCACTGTGCGAGGAGAAACATATTTGTCTCGATTTCGCTGTAGGCTTCGGGTGGGATGATGACTGGAAGACTTCCATCCTCCGTATCATTACCCTGAAATCAAGGCAGCGACTGGCTGCTCGCTCTCATGACCCCCGCCTCACCATTAGCCACGAGCCACCGAAACAGCTCGGCCACCGACACTGTGTGGCTGCGCTCTATCCAGCGTACCAGCGCCGGGCCGTAGTGTTCGGTGTAACGGGTGAGCACCAATTGGCGACAGTCCGGTGACAGGCGCAGGATGATTTCCCGACAGTGCAGATGACGATTGGCCGAGTCGTCGCGTATCACCCGTTGCTGCAGAGTCAGGCTTTCAGAAACCATCGGCCGGTGCTCCTGTGCATTGAAGGGGCTGTTCTCTGGCGAGCCTTGTTTGCCATCGGCCACGTAAGCAGCACGATGCTCGGCCACCACATTGCGCAACGCGCTGTAGTAGTCCGGCAATTTTTGCAGGCTATCGGTCAGCGGTAAGGCTTCTGCCCGACCATCGACGATGCCACCGACAGTGCTGATAGTGGACAGCATGTCCACGGTATCGTTATTGCTGCCGAACGGTCGACCAAGAAGCCGAGCACGCGGCTGGCGGCGTCGCCCGAAAGTCTGACCGAAGTCCGCATCGATTATTGCGGCGCTGACGTTTTATTGCAGCGTTGAAATATATGACGAGCAGCCTCGAATGGTTTTAGATGGCGGTTCCATTCGCCCCTTAAGTGACCTTCGGTGAGCAGCCTTTTAATTGTGGACAACGACCTTGAAGTCCTCGATCTCCTGAAAAAATTCTTCATGCAGCACGGCTTCAGAGGTCGCCACAGACGGCGCCTCGCTGTGGGCGACCCTCGAGCGCCAGGCGCCGGACCTGCCGGTCCAGGTAGGGTAGGGCACAGGTCATCCCAATCGCCTTCGGTCACTTCGTGAGTGAAGGCGCTATGCCATCACTTTTTCCTCTGCTAAGGTTCTGATGCATAAATGGATCCACATCTCATGGAGTAGAAGATGTTCAAGTCTCTCACGGATAAAGCGCGAGCTCTGTCAGGCGGGATCGCCGACAAGGCCATGGCAGCGAAAGACACTGTGTCCGGCAATTTTTCGTCAGGCACATCCAAAGCCTCTGAATTTTTGGAAAATAACTGGGGCAGGGTCGAAAACGTTTTGGTCAATGCCTACTGACTGTCACGGAAGAAAAGCTCAAGGATGATGAGGTCTTCATCATGTTGGTCAAAAAAGCTTATGAAATGCTGCCAACGCCTGTCCGTCTGATCCTCTCTCGTACGACGTTCATCAATCACACCCTGACCCATCGCGAAAGCCTTGTCGCCAAGTTGCGGGAGAAAAAAGCCCTGCGTTTGCTCAACGGGCATGTGCAGGTAAATCGTCACGGGCAACTTTTCCCGACTAAAAACACCGTTATTCCGCGAGATATCCTGGAGCCTCTGGAGTCAGGCTGTTTCGCGTTGGGTGATGTCGCGGACGTCGATCGATTTTTGGCGGTTAACACGCTGCCAGCGTTCGAGCCCCCAGAGGAGGGCCGGGCAGCCGCGACCGACGAATATGCCGAACAGTGGGCAACGTATCTGAGTTTTTGTCAGCGTTTTGTCGATGAAGTCAGCGTCGGCTGGCTGCAAGGCGATAATGGCTACGAACGATCGAATGAATGGTGCCTGTTCAAAGAAGGGTGCGGCGCGGCCGCTGGTGCTCTTTTCCGCGGTGTATTCCAAGCACGCCGATGGTGGCTTCATCGATCGGCGACCGAGCATGCTCAACGTAGCGGTATCCCGGGCCAAGGACAGCTTCCTGGTATTCGGTGACATGGACCTGTTCGGCATGGTGCCCCCCGGCAAGCCTCGTGCCCTGCTCGCCGAGTACCTGCTGCGCGACCCTGCGAGTGAGCTGGCTTTCGAATACTTGCCACGCAAAGACCTGGAGTCTCTCCAGTCAACGCTTAGCCATCTGATAGATGCGGACGCTCACGACGACTTCTTGTTGAAAACCTTGGCCACCGCCATGCGTGAAGTACACATCGTTTCGCCATGGATCAAGTTGAAACGGATCCACGAAATCGGCGCATGGGAGGCTATGAGTGCCGCGGTTGAGCGAGGCGTCAAAGTGCGTGTTTATACCGACAGGGATTTCAATATTTCAGAACAGTCGCCAGACACTCAAGTTAGAAGAGACGAACTCAAGCACGCGATTGAGGCCCTACGAGGCCAGCGTATCGAATCCCATGTGGTGGCCCGGGTGCACAGCAAAATCGTCATGGCCGACGATGAGTTGCTGTGTATGGGATCATTTAACTGGTTTAGTGCGAACCGTGGCCGCTGGGCCAACTATGAAACCTCAATGGTCTATGAGGGGCCGGATGTGACGGGGGAAATTAAGGTGCACCGGGAGAGTCTAGTGTCGCGGATAGATTCACGGCTCTGACATCAGGGCCTGGCTGCTCAGCGGCCAGGCCAGCAGAGATTCCCGTTTATTGCGGCGATCAGAACCAAGGGTCGACGTTCAAATAGAGAAATAATATGGACATTAAATGGCGCCGCTTTATACAAATTGGAGCGATCCTCCTGCTTCTCATCACACCGTTTTTTGCTCAAGCGGATATTACCGAGGAACAAGCGACCGCCAATTGCCTCAAGATCAGCGAGTATTCCGCCGAGGGCGGGAAGTATTACAAGCTCAAACAGTACCCCAAGGCTCGGGAACAACATGAGCGGCAGGCTGGCTGGTCTGAAAGCTGTCAGCTGGACGAAGCGAAAATTGCCCTGGCCTACAATAACGTTGCACTCACCTACATCCATGAAGGCAATTACCTGAAGGCCCGGGCGTGGCTGAGCATCCTGCCAGACGACAAAAAGTCGATCTTCAACCTTGGCAAAATCGGTGGCGAAATCGAAAACTCGCTTGAGAAGCTTTCGAATCAGCGAGAAGGGCAATATTGGCAATATGCCGGGGCGGCGTTATGGAACTCCATGACGATCAAGCCACAAGGCCAGCAATTTTTTTTAATGTCGAAATCGTAGGCACAGTCGCCATTGTCTTCTTCACTCATGGTGTAATGCACCTTGCCGTTATCAACCGCTAATACCGTTGAAAATTCACCGATATTGGGACCGTAATACATCGCCATCAGCCCGGCGTAATAACCCTGGAAATCAACTTTGTAAACTGTTCACGGTAACGCGCACGGCCGGTGAGTCATGTGGTTTTGGCCACAATGTGGGCGCTGAAGGGGTTTATCAACGGGTCGAGTTCTAGGTTGAAAATATGGAAAGCCCCGAAAAGCTCGGGGCTGATTCCAAGGGATCAATGAACCTAAGCCTCCCAGCCCGCCCCACTGACCGCAGCCTGCGCCAGCGGGTGCAAGTCTGCCCCCTGATGCGCTGTCTGCCAGGCCAACAACTCCTTGCGCATGCCGGGCGTCCAGTACATCTGCAGGTGATTACGCACGCCGAGCACGGCCTGTTGCTGGTCCGGTTCGCTGGCGAAGTATTGGGCGATCTGGTTGACCATTTTGATCAGGTTGTCAGTGCTCATCGGCGCACCTCGGCTTTTGTTCCGGCGGTGCGTGCCTGGCGGCGTTCGTCGAGCAGGCGTTGTTGTTCATCGCTGAATGCCTGATAGCGTTTTTGCCACTCGGAAGGGTGGTAAACGCGGCTGACTTCCACGGCGGTGACCTTGTACTCCGGGCAGTTGGTGGCCCAGTCGGAGTTGTCGGTGGTGATGACGTTCGCCCCCGATTCAGGAAAATGGAAGGTGGTGTATACCACGCCTGGGGCTACCCGCTCGGAGACTCGCGCACGCAGTACGGTCTGTCCGGCGCGGCTGCCGATGCCGACCCAGTCACCCTCGTTGATACCACGACTTTCGGCGTCGGTCGGGTGGATTTCCAGACGGTCTTCGTCGTGCCAGGCGACGTTGTCGGTACGCCGGGTCTGGGCGCCCACGTTGTACTGGCTGAGGATGCGCCCGGTGGTCAGCAGAAGCGGATAGCGACTGTTGACCTTCTCCTCGGTCGGCACGTAGCCGGTGAGCATGAAACGCCCCTTGCCGCGCACAAACTCTTCGATGTGCATGGTCGGCGTGCCGTCCGGGGCCGCGGCGTTGCACGGCCATTGGAGGCTGCCGTGGCGATCCAGTTCGGTGTAGCTGACGTTGGTGAAGGTCGGCGTCAGGCTGGCGATTTCATCCATGATTTCTGACGGGTGCTGGTAGTTCATCGGATAGCCCAGGGCGTTGGCCAGGGCCACTGTGCCTTCCCAGTCGGCCTTGCCACCCAGCGGGTCCATGACTTTGCGCACTCGGGAGATGCGTCGCTCGGCATTGGTGAAGGTGCCGTCCTTTTCCAGGAACGAGGCGCCCGGCAGGAACACGTGAGCGAACTTCGCGGTTTCGTTGAGGAAAATGTCCTGCACCACGATGCACTCCATGGCCGATAGAGCCGCAGTGACGTGCTGAGTATTGGGATCGCTCTGGGCGATGTCTTCGCCCTGGCAGTACAGGCCCTTGAAGCTGCCGGCCAATGCCGACTCAAACATGTTGGGGATGCGCAGACCCGGGTCGGGTTGCAGAGTGACATTCCAGGCCTGTTCGAACTGCGCCCGTACCACCTCGTTGGAGACGTGGCGGTAGCCGGGCAGCTCGTGGGGGAAAGAGCCCATGTCGCAGGAGCCCTGAACGTTGTTCTGCCCACGCAGCGGGTTCACACCCACGCCTTCGCGACCGATGTTACCGGTGGCCATGGCGAGGTTGGCGATGCCCATGACCGCGGTGCTGCCCTGGCTGTGCTCGGTGACGCCGAGGCCGTAGTAAATCGCCGCGTTACCGCCGGTGGCATACAGTCTAGCGGCGGCACGGATGTCGGCTGCGGCTACACCGCAGATGTCGCCCAGGACTTCTGGCGAGTTTTCCGCGCGGCTGACGAACTCGCTCCAGCGAGCGAAATCGCTGCCCTCGCAACGGGCGTCGATAAAGGCCTGGTTGAGCAGTCCTTCGGTGACGATGACGTGGGCCAGGGCGTTGAGCATGGCGACGTTGGTGCCCGGGCGCAGGGCCAGGTGCAGTTCGGCGCGGGCATGCACCGAGTTCACCAGATCAATGCGTCGAGGGTCGATGACGATCAGCCGCGCGCCTTCACGCAGACGGCGTTTGAGCTGGGAGGCGAACACCGGGTGAGCGTCGCTGGGGTTGGCGCCCATCACCAGGATCACATCGGCCTGCATCACCGAGTCGAAACTCTGGGTACCGGCGGACTCGCCCAGGGTTTGTTTCAGGCCATAGCCGGTCGGCGAGTGGCAGACCCGCGCACAGGTGTCGACGTTGTTGTTGCCGAAGGCGGCGCGCACCAGTTTTTGCACCAGATAAGTTTCTTCGTTGGTGCAACGGCTGGAAGTGATGCCACCAATGGAGTCGCGGCCGTATTTTTGCTGCAAACGACGGAATTCGCTGGCGGCGTAGGTCACCGCTTCATCCCAGCTGACTTCCTGCCAAGGATCGTTGATGTGTTTGCGGATCATCGGCTTGGTGATGCGATCCGGGTGGGTGGCGTAACCCCAGGCAAAGCGCCCTTTGACGCAGGAGTGGCCGTGGTTGGCCTGGCCGTTCTTGTCCGGAACCATGCGCACCAGCTGGTCGCCTTTCATCTCGGCGCGGAACGAGCAGCCCACGCCGCAATAGGCACACGTGGTGATTACGCTGCGTTCGGGCTGACCCAACTCGACCACGCTTTTTTCCATCAGGGTCGCGGTGGGGCAGGCTTGCACGCAGGCACCGCAGGACACGCATTCCGAGTCGAGGAAGTTATCGCCACCGGCGGCCGCGACTCGGGATTCGAAACCGCGCCCGGTAATGGTCAGGGCAAAGGTGCCCTGGGTTTCTTCACAGGCGCGCACGCAGCGGTTGCAGACGATGCACTTGCTCGGGTCGTAATCGAAGTAGGGGTTGGAAGTATCCTTCACGTCGGCCAGATGATTGTCGCCTTCATAGCCATAACGCACTTCCCGCAGGCCAACCTGGCCGGCGACGGTTTGCAGCTCGCAGTTGCCATTGGCCGAGCAGGTCAGGCAGTCCAGCGGGTGATCGGAGATGTACAGCTCCATGACGTTGCGGCGCAGGGTGGCGAGCTTCGGCGTCTGGGTGTGCACGCTCATGCCTTCGCTGACCGGCGTGGTGCAGGACGCCGGGTAGCCGCGCATGCCATCTATCTCCACCAGGCACATGCGGCAGGAGCCGAAGGCTTCCAGGCTGTCGGTGGCACACAGTTTGGGAATGGTGGTGCCCAGCAGCGCGGCGGCGCGCATCACCGAGGTGCCTTCGGGCACGCTGATGCTGCGGCCGTCGATGTTCAGGGTGATTTGCACCTGGCTGTCGCGGGCCGGCGTACCCAGGTCAATGTCTGTTTTCGGGTCGAAGAGAGTGATCATTGTTCGGCCTCCGAGGCTTGCAGACCGAAGTCAGCGGGGAAGTGCTTGAGGGCGCTGGCCACGGGATAAGACGTCATGCCGCCCAACGCGCACAGCGAACCGTATTGCAGGGTGTCGCACAGATCCTTGAGGATGATCACCTGCTCATCGCGACTGCTCTGGTCAGGCGCGGCCAACAGACGGTCGATCACCTCGACGCCACGGGTCGAGCCGATGCGGCAGGGGGTGCATTTGCCACAGGATTCTTCGGCGCAGAACTGCATGGCGAAGCGCGCCATGCGGGCCATGTCCAGGGTGTCGTCAGCCACCACCACACCGCCGTGGCCGAGCATCGCGCCAATGGCCATAAAGGCTTCGTAATCCAGCGGCGTGTCGAATTGCGAAGGTGGCACCCAGGCGCCAAGCGGGCCGCCCACCTGTGCAGCCTTCAGCGGCCGGCCACTGGCGGTCCCGCCGCCGTAGTCTTCCACCAGTTCGCGCAGGGTCAGGCCAAAGGCCCGTTCCACCAGACCGCCGTGACGAATATTGCCCGCCAGCTGGAAGGGCATGGTGCCCAGGGAGCGGCCCATGCCGTAATCGCGATAGAACTGCGCACCCTTGGCCAGAATCAGCGGCACCGAGGCCAGGGTCAGCACGTTGTGCACCAGCGTCGGCAGGCCGAACAATCCCTGCAAGGCGGGGATCGGTGGCTTGGCGCGGACGATCCCGCGCTTGCCTTCGAGAGAGTCCAGCAGCGCGGTTTCTTCACCGCAGATGTAAGCGCCGGCACCGACGCGTACTTCCATATCGAAGGCCAGACCGCTGCCACCGACATTGGCGCCGAGGTAACCGGCATCTCGGGCGATATTCAACGCTGCACGCAGTGTGGCCACGGCATCGGGATATTCCGAACGCACATAGATGTAGCCGTAGGTGGCCCCGACGGTGATACCGGCAATGGCCATGCCTTCGATCAGCAGGAAGGGGTCGCCTTCCATCAACATGCGATCGGCGAAAGTGCCGGAGTCGCCTTCGTCGGCGTTGCACACAATGTATTTCTGCGCAGCCTGAGTGCCGCGCACCGTGCGCCATTTGATCCCGGCTGGAAAGGCCGCGCCGCCACGGCCGCGCAGGCCCGAATCGAACACGGCGGTCGCAGTCTGCTCGCCGCCCAGGGCGATGGCCTGGGTCAAACCCTCGAAGCCACCGTGGGTCCGGTAATCCTCCAGCGACAGCGGTCGGGTAATGCCGGCGCGGGCGAACAGCAGGCGTTGTTGAGTCTTCAGATACGGCAACTCTTCCACCAGGCCCAATGCCAAGGGATGAGAAGACGGGTCGCCCTGGAGCGCTTCGAGCACAGACGGCACATCGGCAGCCGTCAGCGGGCCAAAGCCGATACGGCCTTGCGGGCTGTCCACTTCCAGCAGCGGTTCCAGCCAGTACAGGCCGCGAGAACTGGTGCGTTGCAGGTCCAGTGACAGATTGCATTCCCGGGCCTGAGTGGCAAGGGCCACGGCGACTTCATCTGCGCCCACGGCGCGGGCCAGGGAATCACAGGGCAAATAGAGGCGCGGCATCATGCGTCCTCCCGGCAAGCATCGAGCAGGGCATCCAGACGCTCGGGGCTGAGCCGCGCATGCAGCTGACCATCCAGCTCCAGGGCTGGCGAACAGGCGCAGGCACCAAGGCAATACACCGGACGCAAACTGATGCTGCCGTCGGCGCTGCTGCCGTGATCGTCCAGTTGCAGACGCTCGCGCAACTGCGCAGCCAGCTGCTCGGCACCGCGACTCTGGCAGGACTCGGCCCGACACAGACGCAGGATATGCCGTGCGGGCGGCGCGGTACGGAAGTCATGGTAAAAACTGATCACCCCACGAACCTCGGCCTGGCTCAGGTTGAGGGCATGGGCAATCTCGGGGATGGCGGCATCGGGAATGTAACCGATGCCCTCCTGAATCTCATGAAGGATCGGCAACAGTGCGCCGGGGGAGCGTTTGTGGCGCTCCAGCAGGCTGTTGACCATAGGCAGGTGCAACATCTCATCAGGCATACAGCATTCCTCACGATCACGGACAAACCAGGCGGATGTCAGTTGTCCGAAAGTGTCGGCTGCGGCAGTCACACCACGTCACGGTATCGTGGCATTTCCAGGCCGTTGGCCAGGCACCCTGAGCGGGCATCTTGTTGGGCCCGGTGCGGTCTTTGCCGCACCTCTTCAAGGCATAACAGGCAGCTTGCCACGCTGCCTTTGATTCATCTGCACCAAAGCGACGTGTTCGATTCTGTCTACGACTATCCATTGAGTCTAGATGAGTGCCGCGCGGGGCGTTCACTCACCGGCCTAATGCCCTGAGGGCCTGTCGATGGTTGATATATAGCAATCATTACAGGTGAGAAACAGCATCAGATCTGTAGGTAATTCCAGGGAGCAGATGCGTTGATCTCTTCCGCTGTAAACCGAAAGCCAAGCAAGCCGTCACTCTGAGCCGAGTGACAAAAAGCCCCGAAAAACCTCGGGGCTAATCCCAAATGCCAGTCAGCCCACACAACCCTGTGGGAGCGGGCTTGCCCGCGATAGCGCCGGACCAGCCCACATCAATGCCAATGCCCGGCCATCATCCCAAGCAGCTCACGGCCTCAGGCGTCATACCAGTACCGACTGACATCAGAGCATCCCGCCATTTTCAGCCGCTTCAGGCTTCTCCGCCGTCCGCTTAGCTGCCGATGCAGAAGTCTGATCCCGAGTAAGCACTTTCACTGCATCATCAACCACCGCCTTACTCATCGCCGTCAAATGATGCGCAGCCCAGGCGTGGCGGTCGGTGTCTCTGGCGTAAGCAGCATCTTCGGTCAGCTTCTTGGCGAGAAACAGAAAATCAGAAGCCATGGCCAACGCATCACCGAGGGGAACGCCGCTAGTGACATGGAACAGCGGTTGATCGGCGCAGTAAATGGCGGGTGTTAGTCCGATGGTTTTCAGCTCTGATTGTTCGGTCATTTGCCACCTCCGATGATCGAGAGGCGGTGGGAGAGGGTGGATGATGAGGCGTTACGCGATTGGGAATTGCGTAGAGGGGAAAACCAAATTTTATACGGATTCATGCTGCGCATTATCAGACTCCTTGATATGGGGAGCTGCCACGTTCGTTTCCACACGAATGGGTGACAGCTGTGCGCGGGGTGGAAAACCGGGAATCAAGGAAACCGGCACGCCCGAAGACGTCCCACGCACAGCCGCCATAACTCACGCCGCAGGCATAAAAAAAGCGCCGGCAGACGTGATGGGGGCGCTGTTGCGCCTTGAATTACACGGGTTTCCACACCCGGTCGCTGAATTGGCAGCGACGGTTGAAAGGGTATCGCGCAGACCCTCTTCCTGCAAGCTTCGAAAGCCCTAACCAAAGTACTTTTTTATTGAGTTCCCTCGGGGGGGCATAAAAAATGCCTACAACCATTTCAGAAGCGTCCTATATGCGCTTCTATTACTTTCCTTTATTGTCCCGGTGATCAGGAGGATAAAAATAACCAGGTAGAGCAGAAATTGAAGATTGACCGAGCTTTTAATTCTGAAATTGCATAAGCCCTCAAGCTTTTTCCAAGCTATAAGATAAATACTGAGAAATCTTTGATCGATAGGCTAATAGGCTCAGTGGTTGGCGTTACCGAAAGTACAATAAAAAAGGATGTGGCTCATGGCAGCTGTTGAAGCAGGGCTTCGTGTAGTAGGAGGAACAAGCATTGGTAGCGGCTTTGATGACGTGCTTGCGATTGAAAAGACATTGACTCCACAGGTCGTAATTGCTTTGTGTGGCCCTTTGGGGACGCCGCTACACGAGGTTGCTCAAAGTTTCAAAGAGCTTTTGCTAAGTACGGATTACGGCTATGAGTATGTAGAGGTAATTAGGCTAAGTGACGAGATAAGAAATCATAAAGGTATCGGTCCCGAAAGCTCAACCAAAGAGCTCATTGAGGCTGGAAATGAGTTGCGCAGAGATCATGGGAATGAAGTATTAGCGAAACTGGCTGTCAGGAGAATAAGTGTCGCCCGAGCCGCTGAGCAGGCGAAAGCTACCGCTGCAAAAAAAGCCGAACATCCTGACCTATTTAGGGATGATGCAGATGATATTTTGGTACCGAATGTGACACTGAAATGGTGTCATATTATTGATTCTGTGAAGCATGTCGACGAGTTACGTCTGCTGCGATCGATATACGGAGAGATGTTGTATGTGGTAGGTGTCTATTCGCCTATAGAAATGCGTATAGCTAGACTTGAGAGTGCATCAAAGAATGAGAAGATCCATGATTTGATTGATCGTGATTCAGGCGAAGAGATAGACCACGGTCAGCGTGTTGAGGATACATTTCCGCAATCCGATTTTTTTCTGCGCGTTGAGAAGATAACCGATTCTCATCGAATTAGTAGAGTAAGGCGTTTTTTGGATTTGATGCTGGGGACCGTAATTGCAACTCCAACTGTTAATGAACGCGCAATGTATGCTGCTTTTTCGGCAGCTAGGAATTCAGCGTGTCTTTCCAGGCAAGTTGGTGCTGCAATTACTAGCAACGAAGGGGAGTTGATATCGACAGGATGGAATGATGTTCCTAAAGCATTCGGTGGGCTGTATCAGACAGAGGGCGATGGACTCAGTTCTGATGAGGATCGTCGGTGTTGGAATATGGGAGGTGGTGTTTGCTCAAATGATCAGGAGAAGAAAGCAATATCCAACTATATCGTGGATAAGCTGATTGAATCGGAAATCATATCTGCTGATAAAAAGGACGCGGCTTTATCAGTTATTAGAAGCAAAACTCAACTTAAGAGTTTGATTGAGTTTTCTAGAGCGGTACATGCTGAAATGCACGCTTTGCTTAATGCAGGGGCAACAGATGGCGCAAAAATTCGAAGTGGGAAACTATTTGTCACCACTTATCCCTGCCATTCGTGTGCTAGGCATCTGGTGGCGGCGGGTATTAAAGAAGTAATTTTTCTTGAGCCGTACCGTAAGAGTCTTGCTACCAGATTGCATCAAGATGCTATAACTGAAAATGAGAGTGATACCTCGAAGGTACGGGTGCTCCCTTTCGATGGTGTGGCTCCATCGAGGTTTCTCAAATTCTTTTCCGCCCATCCCGCCGGTCGGAAAAAAGATGGACGCATGATCCTAAGAGATGCGGAACCAGTGGCACGTATCTCAATGGAGGCGGTCTCTACTCTTGAAGGATTGGTAGTGAAGGGACTAGAATCCTGCCGCCTTTAAAGGCCAGTAGCGAAGGAGTTTATGTATGGATCGGTTAGAAGAAAAACGCGAAGCTGAGAAAACGGCGCAGCTATCCTTCTGTTTTGAGGCCGTAAGCTCCGCAATAATTGTGGGTGGCTGCGAGGCTGACTTCACTCCAAGCAGGGCAATCGCAGATGCCGTTCCTGTACGAAGTGTAGTGTTGTCTTTCCCGCAAAACCGCTGCTCGTCCGGTTCTCAGGCGCAGCTAATCCAACGAATTCTCCAGCGCTCTCGTTTTTTTTGAGGCGTTCAATTTAGAAAATCGAGAAAGATCACGTTTTCCTCGCTTGTTCAGCGTGGAAAATGTGGCTCGCTTCTTCTTATCGTGCGGTCAGGCAATCAAATTTAGCGTGTGCACTGGATTGGGATTTCCGGTGTCCACTTGGCCGAGTATTCACACAATTTCTTTCAGGTAATCCTTGAGCGCAATGAGTGGCACTTCAAACTGCTCCATCGTCCGCGCATTGCTGAAATCAGCAGACAACCGATGCAGTTCACGCCCAAGCGGCGTATCAACACCGCCTAAAGCTTCCATCGCCATATCCACACAATGCGCCACCCTAAACTGAATCCCCTCAACATCCCCCCGCCGCACCAGCAACCCAAACACCTCCCTCTCATAATCACTCATGATCGGATCATCACGTAGAATCGGACTTTCACCTTCCGTTTCATAAGCCAGCTTGAAGGCGAAAAGGGCAACGGTTTCCAGTGGCAATTCCATTGTGTGAGTCCTTGATTCGTTAGCCGAGCGGTTTCGGGTTGTGGCATTGAAAAGCAAGATCAAAAGATCGCAGCCTTCGGCAGCTCCTACACGGGGCGGTGGGTGTCAGGTGCTTTCTTGCAGACGAAAAAAAAGGCCTTGCAAAGCAAGACCTTTCTTAATTTTGGTGCCCCGAGGGAGACTCGAACTCCCACTCCTTTCGAAAACGGATTTTGAATCCGCCGCGTCTACCAATTCCGCCATCAGGGCTCAATGGCGGCGAAGTATAGAGATGAGATAACCGTTGGTCAATCAGGTACATGGAGAATTTTTGATATTTCCGCTAGACTTCCCGGCCCTGCTAGACGAACCCCATCATGCGCGTTGCTGACTTTACCTTTGAGCTCCCTGATTCGCTGATTGCTCGCCATCCTTTGGCCGAGCGTCGCGGTAGTCGCCTGTTGACCCTGGACGGGGTCAGCGGCGCCCTGGCACACCGTCAATTCACTGATTTGCTTGAGCATTTGCGCCCGGGCGATTTGATGGTGTTCAACAATACCCGGGTGATTCCGGCGCGGCTGTTTGGCCAGAAGGCTTCCGGCGGCAAGCTGGAAATCCTGGTGGAGCGGGTGCTCGACAGTCATCGCGTGCTGGCGCATGTGCGTTCCAGCAAGTCGCCGAAACCGGGTTCGAAGATCCTGATCGACGGCGGTGGCGAAGCCGAGATGCTGGCGCGTCACGATGCGTTGTTCGAACTGGGGTTTGCCGAAGAGGTGTTGCCGCTGCTCGACCGCGTCGGGCACATGCCGTTGCCTCCTTATATAGATCGCCCTGATGAAGGCTCGGACCGCGAGCGTTACCAGACGGTGTACGCCGAGCGCCTGGGCGCGGTGGCGGCGCCGACGGCGGGGCTGCATTTCGATCAGGTGTTGATGGAGGCGATTGCCGCCAAGGGCGTCGAGACCGCGTTCGTGACCCTGCACGTCGGCGCTGGCACTTTTCAGCCGGTGCGCGTGGAGAAGATCGAAGACCACCACATGCACAGCGAATGGCTGGAAGTCGGCCAGGACGTGGTGGATGCCGTTGCTGACTGCCGCGCTCGCGGTGGTCGCGTGGTGGCCGTGGGGACCACCAGCGTGCGTTCTCTTGAAAGTGCTGCGCGCGATGGCGTGCTCAAACCGTTCAGTGGCGACACCGACATCTTTATCTACCCGGGCCGGCCGTTTCATGTGGTCGATGCCCTGGTCACCAATTTCCATTTGCCCGAGTCCACGCTGTTGATGCTGGTTTCGGCATTCGCCGGTTATCCCGAGACCATGGCCGCCTATAAAGCCGCCGTCGACAACGAATACCGCTTTTTCAGCTACGGTGATGCGATGTTTATCACCCGTAACCCCGCACCACGTGGCCCAGAGGAAACAGAATGAGTCGCACCAGTCGCATGTCTTTTGAGCTCCTTGCCACCGACGGCAAGGCTCGTCGCGGTCGTTTGACCTTCCCGCGCGGTACCGTCGAGACCCCGGCCTTCATGCCGGTGGGCACATACGGCACGGTCAAGGGCATGTTGCCGCGGGATATCGTCGCCACTGGCGCGGAAATCATTCTGGGCAACACCTTCCACTTGTGGCTGCGTCCTGGCACCGAAGTGATCAAGAAGCACGGCGACCTGCACGATTTCATGCAGTGGAAAGGCCCGATTCTTACAGATTCCGGCGGTTTTCAGGTGTTCAGCCTGGGCGCGATGCGCAAGATCAAGGAGGAGGGCGTGACCTTCGCTTCTCCTGTCGACGGCGCCAAAGTATTCATGGGCCCGGAAGAGTCGATGCAGGTCCAGCGCGATCTGGGCTCGGACATCGTGATGATTTTCGACGAATGCACCCCGTATCCGGCCGATGAAGACGTCGCTCGCGTATCGATGGAACTGTCGTTGCGCTGGGCCCAGCGTTCGAAAAACGCCCATGGCGACAACACGGCGGCGCTGTTCGGCATCGTTCAGGGCGGTATGCACCAGGATTTGCGCATGCGCTCCCTGGAAGGCCTCGACAAGATCGGCTTCGACGGCCTGGCCATCGGTGGTCTGTCGGTGGGCGAGCCCAAGCATGAGATGATCAAGGTGCTGGATTACCTGCCAGGCCAGATGCCGGCTGACAAACCTCGTTACCTTATGGGCGTTGGCAAACCGGAAGATCTGGTTGAGGGTGTGCGCCGCGGTGTGGACATGTTCGATTGCGTGATGCCAACCCGTAATGCCCGCAATGGGCATCTGTTCATTGATACTGGCGTGCTGAAGATCCGTAATGCGTTCCATCGCCATGATGATTCGCCGCTGGATCCGACCTGCGATTGCTACACCTGCCAGAACTTCTCCCGTGCTTATCTGCATCATCTGGACAAATGCGGCGAAATGCTGGGTAGCATGTTGAATACCATCCACAATTTGCGCCATTACCAGGTGCTTATGGCTGGTTTGCGCGAGGCTATTCAACAGGGTACATTGGCCGCCTTTGTCGATGCCTTCTACGCCAAACGCGGGTTACCTGTTCCGCCTTTGGACTGAGTTTTCTGACCCCAAGATTCAACATTTGCAACTGGAGTGCTAAATGAGCTTTTTTATCTCTAACGCCATGGCTGACGCCGCTGCACCTGCTGCTGGCCCAATGGGCGGCGGCTTTGAGTGGATTTTCCTGGTCGGTTTCCTGGTCATCTTCTACCTGATGATCTGGCGTCCACAGGCCAAGCGCGCCAAAGAGCAGAAAAACCTGCTGGGCAGCCTGCAAAAAGGTGACGAAGTGGTGACCACCGGTGGTATCGCCGGCAAGATCACCAAAGTGTCCGACGACTTCGTTGTTCTGGAAGTCTCCGACACCGTCGAAATGAAATTCCAGAAAGGCGCCATCGCCGCCACGCTGCCAAAAGGCACGCTCAAAGCGATCTAAGTTTCAACTTCTACTCAATCGACGGGGCGCGCAAGGCGCCCCGCGTCATAAGCGGGCGGCGTGATGCTGAACAAATACCCTCTGTGGAAATACATTCTGATCCTGGCGGTGCTGGCGATCGGTCTGATTTATTCCGCTCCCAATCTTTATCCTGATGACCCGGCCATTCAGGTCAGCGGTGCCAGCACGGCGCTGCAGGTCACTCAGGCTGATCTGGATCGTGTGAGCACCGCGCTCAAGGATTCCGGGATCAACGTCAAGGCGGCCACCCTGGCTGCGGGCGGCAAGGGCGGTCTGATCCGTCTGACCAAGGCTGAAGATCAGCTGCCAGCCAAAGACGTCGTGCGCAAGGCATTGGGTGATGACTACGTCGTTGCACTGAACCTGGCACAAACCACCCCGCAATGGCTGCGCAACCTTGGCGCGCACCCGATGAAGCTGGGTCTGGACTTGTCCGGTGGTGTGCACTTCCTGCTCGAAGTGGACATGGATAAAGCCCTTGATGCACGCCTGAAAGTCTACGAAGGCGACGTCAAGAGCCTGTTGCGCAAAGAGCGTCTGCGCTATCGCAGCCTGCCGCAACTGGGCGGTGCCATTCAGCTGGGCTTCACTGACGAAACAGCCCGTGAAGAGGCGCGTGCGCTGATTCGCAAGAACTTCAACGATTTCGACATTGTTCCGGCCGACCTCAATGGCCAACCGGTACTGCGTCTGGCGATGACCCCGGCCAAGCTGGCGGAAATCCGCGAATACTCCATCAAGCAGAACTTGACCACGGTACGTAACCGCGTCAACGAGCTGGGTGTTGCCGAACCTATCGTTCAGCGCCAGGGCGCCAACCGCATCGTGGTTGAGCTGCCGGGCGTGCAAGACACTGCAGAAGCCAAACGTATCCTCGGCAAGACGGCCAACCTTGAGTTCCGTCTGGCGGCTGAGCCTGGCGCTTCGAAAGCCACTTCCGAGTCGTTCGAGTTCCGTGAAGGCAATCGTCCTCCAGCGCTGATCGAACGTGGCCTGATCATCACCGGTGACCAGGTGACTGACGCCAAGGCTGGCTTCGGCGAGCAAGGCACGCCAGAAGTGAACATCCGTCTGGATGGCCACGGCGGCGAGTTGATGAGTCGTGCGACTCGCAACAACGTCGGTCGCAGCATGGCGGTGATCTTCATCGAACAACGTCCTGTCACCACTTACGTCAAGCAAGTGGTCAACGGTGTCGAGAAAGACGTACCGGTTCAGACGTTTAAAGAAGAGAAGAAGATCATCAGCCTGGCGACCATCCAGTCGCCACTGGGTGCTCAGTTCCGCATCACTGGCCTGAACGGCCAGGGCGAATCGTCCGAACTGGCGCTGCTGCTGCGTGCCGGTGGTCTGGCGGCACCGATGTACTTCGCAGAAGAACGCACCATCGGCCCAAGCCTGGGTGCTGACAACATCACCAAGGGTATCGATGCCTCGCTGTGGGGCATGCTGTTCGTCTCGCTGTTCATCATGGCCATCTACCGCTTCTTCGGCCTCATCGCCACCGTCGCGCTGACGGTGAACATGGTGATGCTGCTGGCCTTGATGTCGCTGCTGGGTGCAACGCTGACCCTGCCGGGTATCGCCGGTATCGTGTTGACCATGGGTATGGCGGTCGACGCCAACGTACTGATCTTCTCGCGGATACGTGAAGAGATCGCGGCCGGCATGAGCGTGCAACGGGCAATCAACGAAGGCTTCGGCCGGGCATTCACCGCGATTCTCGACGCCAACCTGACCACCTTGTTGGTCGGCGGGATTCTCTTTGCCATGGGCACCGGTCCGGTCAAAGGCTTCGCAGTGACCATGTCCCTCGGGATCTTTACCTCGATGTTCACGGCCATCATGGTGACCCGCGCGATGGTCAACCTGATCTTCGGCGGTCGTGACTTCAAGAAGTTGTGGATTTAAGGGGCTGCCATGTTACGTACAATCAACTTCATGGGCGTTCGCAACATTGCGTTCGGCGTCACATTGTTCCTTACGGTTCTGGCTCTGTTCAGTGTCGCCACCAAGGGCATGAACTGGGGTCTGGACTTCACCGGCGGTACGCTCATCGAGCTGACCTACGAGCGTCCGGCCGATGTTACCAAGGTGCGTGAGCAACTGGTGACAGCGGGTTATCAAGACGCGATCGTGCAGAGCTTCGGTGCGACTACCGATCTGCTGGTGCGTATGCCAGGTGAAGACCCGCAGCTGGGTCACCAGGTGGCTGAAGCGCTGCAAAAAGTCGGCGGCGACAACCCGGCCCAGATCAAGCGCGTCGAATTCGTCGGCCCTCAGGTCGGTGAAGAACTGCGCGATCAGGGCGGCCTCGGCATGCTGATGGCGCTGGGCGGCATTTTGATCTACCTGGCTTTCCGCTTTCAGTGGAAGTTTGCGGTGGGTGCGATCGTTTCGTTGATCCACGACGTGATCGTGACCATCGGTATCCTGTCGTTCTTCCAGATCACCTTCGACCTGACGGTACTGGCGGCGGTGCTGGCAATCATCGGTTACTCGCTCAACGACACCATCGTGGTATTCGACCGGGTTCGTGAGAACTTCCGGGTACTGCGCAAGGCCAGCCTGATCGAGAACATCAACATCTCGACCACGCAAACCCTGCTGCGGACCATGGCCACTTCGATCTCCACTTTGCTGGCGATCGCGGCCCTGTTGTTCTTCGGTGGCGACAACCTGTTCGGCTTCTCCATTGCCCTGTTCATCGGTGTTCTGGCGGGTACTTACTCGTCGATCTACATTGCGAACGTGGTGCTGATCTGGCTGAACCTGAGCAGCGAGGACCTGATTCCTGCTGCGGCGGTCGAGACGGAAGTCGACGACCGTCCATAACGGTAATCGTTTTTCCCGCTATGGCCGAGAAGGCGCGAGTATTGAACTCGCGCCTTTTTTTATGCTCCAAGGCTGGGAGAAGCGCGGGTTTGTCCCGCCTGTGATGGCCAGGAGGTTCATGTGAACAAGTCGTTGCTGGTTGGTGCGGTATTGGGTGCCGTCGGTGTCACTGCCGGTGGTGCTGTTGCCACCTACAAACTGGTTAAAAGCGGCCCTGAATATGCGCAAGTGCTGGCCGTTGAACCGGTCAAGACACAAATCAAGACTCCACGTGAAGTGTGCAAGGACGTTACGGTTACCCGGCAAGCGCCGGTAAAAGATCAACACCAGATCGCCGGTACGGTGGTCGGCGCGCTGGCCGGTGGCCTGTTGGGCAACCAGATCGGCGGCGGTACAGGCAAGAAAATCGCCACAGTGGCCGGTGCGGTCGGCGGCGGTTATGCGGGTAACAAGGTGCAGGAAGGCATGCAGGAGCGTGACACCTACACCACCACTCAAACTCGCTGTAACACCGTGAATGACATCAGCGACAAAGTTGTGGGCTACGACGTTCGTTATTCACTGGATGGCAAGGAAGGCAAAGTGCGGATGGATCGCGATCCGGGCAACCAGATTCCGGTCGACAAGGAAGGCAAGTTGATCCTGGGGCAAAACGAACCGGCTCAACAATAAGCTGAGCGCCACACACAAAAAGAAGCATCTCGAGAGGGATGCTTTTTTTGTGCCTGAATTTTATGTTCACCGCCAACGTGCTATGAAAGACTCTTCATTTTTCGCGGCCTTACGCCTGCCTGTCTGAGACTCCATGCCTGCCATCGATCATCCCCTGATAGACCAGTTCCTCGACGCCCTGTGGCTGGAAAAAGGTCTTTCCGATAACACCCGCGATGCCTATCGTAGCGACCTGGCCTTGTTCAACGGTTGGTTGCAGGAGAAAGGCCTTGAGCTGATCAATGCTGGACGCGAGTTGATTCTCGATCACCTGGCCTGGCGACTGGAGCAAAACTACAAACCCCGTTCTACGGCGCGATTTCTCTCTGGTGTGCGCGGCTTCTATCGCTATTTGCTGCGTGAAAAGCTGATCGCTGTCGATCCGACTTTGCGCGTCGATATGCCGCAACTGGGTAGGCCATTGCCTAAGTCCTTATCGGAAGCCGATGTGGAAGCGCTGCTGGCCGCGCCAGACCTGAGCGAAGCCATCGGCCAGCGAGACCGCGCCATGCTTGAGGTGCTTTATGCCTGTGGCTTGCGGGTCACGGAGCTGATCAGCCTGACGCTGGAACAGGTCAACCTGCGCCAGGGTGTGCTGCGGGTGATGGGCAAGGGCAGCAAGGAACGGTTGGTGCCGATGGGCGAGGAGGCGATTGTCTGGGTTGAACGCTACATGCGTGATGCCCGTGGCGAGCTGCTGGGCGGGCGTCCCAGCGATGTGTTGTTTCCCAGCCTGCGCGGCGAGCAGATGACCCGCCAGACCTTCTGGCATCGCATCAAGCACCAGGCCAAGGTCGCCGGTATCGGCAAGTCGCTGTCGCCTCATACCCTGCGCCATGCCTTCGCCACGCACCTGCTCAACCACGGTGCCGATCTGCGAGTGGTGCAAATGCTGCTCGGCCACAGCGATCTTTCGACTACCCAGATCTATACTCACGTCGCCCGCGCACGTTTGCAGGACTTGCACGCCAAACATCACCCGCGGGGCTGAATATTGTGCGATCTGCTCTGTGTAGGAGCGGCGGTGCGGCGATCCGACTTGCCCGCGATGACGGCGGTACAGTCAAGATGGATGTCGACTGATATACCGCTTTTCGCGAGCAAGCTCGCTCCTGCAGGGTTCCCGTGTTTCCTCGATGTCTCGCGTCACCCGCATTCGGCCACAGGGGCCTTATGTGGTAGGCTTTGCCGGTTTGCACGATGGGCGTTTATGACCCGGTGTTTCGGCACGGGCGTTCTGATCGTCCCATTTGTCCGCCTTCAGGAGTTCTCATGCGTCTGACCCAGATTTTCGCCGCCGCAGCCATTGCGTTGGTCAGCACCTTTGCCGTCGCCGATGACGCGGCCGAAAAAGCCATTCGTAAAAGCCTGGAAAACCTCCAGCTTGACGTGCCGGTCGAAACCATCACCGCCAGCCCGCTGCCAGGTCTGTACGAAGTCAAACTCAAGGGCAGCCGCGTGTTGTACGCCAGTGCCGACGGCCAATATGTCGTCCAGGGCTATCTGTTTCAGCTAAAGGACGGCAAACCGGTCAACCTGACGGAGAAAACCGAGCGCCTGGGCATTTCGAAATTGATTAACGGCATTCCAGTGGCTGAAACCGTGGTTTACCCGGCCATCGGCGAAACCAAGTCGCACATCACGGTCTTCACCGACACCACCTGCCCGTACTGCCACAAGCTGCACGCCGAAGTGCCGGCGCTGAACAAGCTGGGTATCGAAGTGCGTTATGTTGCGTTCCCGCGCCAGGGCCTGGGCTCGGCGGGTGACGAGCAATTGCAAGCCGTGTGGTGCTCGAAAGACAAGAAAGCCGCCATGGACAAAATGGTCGATGGCAAGGAAATCAAGGCCGCCAAGTGCGAGAACCCGGTGTCCAAACAGTTCGCCCTCGGCCAGTCCATTGGTGTGAACGGTACACCGGCTATCGTTTTGGCCGACGGACAGGTCATTCCGGGCTACCAGCCTGCGCCACAAGTCGCCAAACTGGCATTGAGCGCGAAATAGTTTCGCATCGTCATGGTCAGCCTTTGACGATCATGGTTCGGCGGCAATATTGTCGGGCCATTAATAGAGAACCGCGAACATGCGGTTGTTTTCACGGCCGGCCTTGAGTCGGCCGTTTCATGGGGAGTTCACAGTGAAACCGGTCAAAGTAGGCATCTGTGGGTTAGGGACCGTCGGTGGCGGTACCTTCAACGTACTTCAGCGCAACGCCGAGGAAATTGCTCGTCGTGCCGGGCGTGGAATCGAAGTGGCACAAATTGCCATGCGCACGCCAAAGCCTCAGTTCCAGACGACCGGTATTGCGATTACCAACGATGTGTTCGAAGTGGCCACGAACCCTGAGATCGACATCGTTATAGAGCTGATGGGCGGCTACACCGTTGCCCGCGAGCTGGTACTCAAGGCCATCGAGAATGGCAAGCATGTGGTCACCGCGAACAAGGCACTGATCGCCGTTCACGGTAATGAAATTTTCGCCAAGGCACGCGAGAAGGGCGTGATCGTTGCGTTCGAAGCGGCTGTGGCCGGTGGCATCCCGGTGATCAAGGCGATCCGTGAAGGTTTGTCTGCCAACCGTATCAACTGGGTCGCCGGGATCATCAATGGCACCGGCAACTTCATCCTCACCGAAATGCGTGAGAAGGGTCGCACCTTCGAAGACGTACTCGCCGAGGCGCAAGCTCTGGGTTACGCCGAAGCGGATCCGACCTTCGACGTCGAAGGCATCGACGCAGCCCACAAGCTGACGATCCTGGCGTCCATCGCGTTCGGCATTCCGCTGCAATTCGACAAGGCTTACACCGAAGGCATCACCAAGCTGACCACCGCTGACGTGAACTACGCCGAAGCGCTGGGCTATCGCATCAAGCACTTGGGCGTGGCGCGCATCACCGCGGCCGGTATCGAGCTGCGTGTGCACCCGACGCTGATCCCGGCCGATCGTTTGATTGCCAACGTCAATGGCGTGATGAACGCCGTGATGGTCAATGGCGATGCTGCCGGATCGACTCTGTTCTATGGCGCTGGCGCCGGCATGGAACCGACCGCTTCGTCGGTGATCGCCGATCTGGTGGACGTGGTGCGTGCCATGACCTCCGACCCGGAGAACCGCGTGCCGCACCTGGCCTTCCAGCCGGATTCGCTGTCGGCTCATCCGATCCTGCCGATCGAAGCCTGCGAAAGCGCTTATTACCTGCGTATTCAGGCCAAGGACCATCCGGGCGTGTTGGCTCAGGTGGCGAGCATCCTGTCGGAGCGCGGCATCAACATCGAATCGATCATGCAGAAAGAAGTCGAAGAGCATGACGGTCTGGTGCCAATGATCCTGCTGACCCACCGGGTGCTGGAGCAGCGCATCAACGACGCGATTACCGCCCTGGAGGCCTTGGAAGGCGTGGTCGGCCCGGTCGTACGGATCCGCGTCGAGCACCTGAACTAAGCCGTTATCGTTCACCGGGCTCGCACGAGGGCCCGGCATTGCGAACACTGTCTATTGGAGCCAGTCATGCGTTATATCAGTACCCGCGGCCAGGCACCGGCCCTGAATTTCGAAGATGTCCTGCTGGCCGGTCTCGCCACCGACGGCGGTCTGTACGTCCCGGAAAACCTGCCTCGTTTCACCCAGGAAGAGATCGCTTCCTGGGCCGGCCTGCCTTATCACGAGCTGGCCTTCCGGGTGATGCGCCCGTTCGTCACCGGCAGCATCCCTGATGCCGATTTCAAAAAGATTCTTGAAGAAACGTATGGCGTGTTTTCCCACAACGCCGTGGCACCCCTGCGTCAGCTGAATGGCAACGAATGGGTAATGGAGCTGTTCCACGGCCCAACCCTGGCGTTCAAGGACTTTGCCCTGCAACTGCTGGGTCGTCTGCTCGACTACGTGCTGGAAAAGCGCGGCGAGCGCGTGGTGATTGTTGGCGCCACCTCCGGCGACACCGGTTCGGCGGCGATCGAAGGTTGCAAGCACTGCGAAAACGTCGACATCTTCATCCTGCACCCGCACAACCGTGTGTCCGAAGTGCAGCGTCGGCAGATGACCACCATCTTCGGCGAGAACATCCATAACATCGCTATCGAAGGCAACTTCGATGACTGCCAGGAAATGGTCAAGGCCAGCTTCGCCGACCAGAGCTTCCTCAAAGGCACGCGCCTGGTGGCAGTGAACTCGATCAACTGGGCGCGGATCATGGCCCAGATCGTTTACTACTTCCACGCAGCCCTGCAGTTGGGCGGCCCGGCGCGTTCGGTGTCGTTCTCGGTGCCGACCGGCAACTTCGGCGATATCTTCGCCGGTTACCTGGCGCGCAATATGGGCCTGCCGATCAACCAGTTGATCGTCGCCACCAACCGCAACGACATCCTGCACCGCTTCATGAGCGGCAATCAGTACGTCAAGGAAACCCTGCACGCCACGCTGTCGCCTTCCATGGACATCATGGTCTCGTCGAACTTTGAACGCCTGCTGTTCGACCTGCACGGTCGCAATGGCGCGG
This sequence comes from Pseudomonas sp. PGPR40, assembly GCF_022014505.1. Taxonomy (NCBI): domain Bacteria; kingdom Pseudomonadati; phylum Pseudomonadota; class Gammaproteobacteria; order Pseudomonadales; family Pseudomonadaceae; genus Pseudomonas; species Pseudomonas sp. PGPR40. The sequence continues at coordinate 24,124 of NZ_JAKLSP010000036.1, forward strand.
CGATTGCCGGTTTGATGGACACCTTCAAGCAGGGCGGCGGTTTCAGCGTCGAACAGGAACGCTGGACCGAAGCACGCAAGCTGTTCGATTCGCTGGCCGTGGACGACGCTCAAACGTGTGAAACCATTGCCGAAGTCTTTGAACAAACCGGCGAGCTGCTGGACCCGCACACTGCCATCGGCGTAAAGGCTGCGCGTGAATGCCGTCGCAGCCTGGATATCCCGATGGTGATCCTCGGCACGGCCCATCCGGTCAAATTCCCGGACGCAGTGGAAAAAGCCGGTGTAGGAAAAGCACTTGAACTACCTGCACATCTTTCTGATTTGTTTGAGCGAGATGAACGTTGCACCGTATTGCCGAACGACCTGAAAGCCGTGCAGGCCTTTGTCAGTCAGCATGGCAACCGCGGCAAGCCGCTGTAACCGGCAAAAGCTGTCACATTTTGAAGCCCGTCTCCTGACGGGCTTTCTCATTTCTGCATGCCACACTTGTCGGGTTTCGTAAAAGAAGAGCCGCCCATGAAGGACGGGCGAGACGATCACCAAGGAAGTGGCAATGCTGTTTTTCAGAGGGTTTAAACCAGCCGTGTGCTGGATGTTTTTGCTGGGCGTCCTGGGCTTTGGGCAATGGGTGAAGGCCGCACAATTAACGACACACGAATCCCGCGAGTCAGCCACCGTCGCACGCATTGAGCTGGACGCTCAGGAGCGGCAATGGATTGCTGAACATCCCATGGTTATCGTCGCGTCGGCGCAGTACCCGCTGTACCTGTTCAAGGATGAGCACGGTCACTGGAGCGGTTTGAACAATGATGTGCTCAACCGCATCAGCGCCATGACCGGGTTGCGGTTTGTCCATGAAGAGTCGTTTTCCACCGACCAACTGTTGGAGCGACTGGAACGTGGCGCGGCGGACTTGAGCACGACGCTGGCAATGAATGACGAGCGCAAGGTATTTCTGGATTTCAGTCATGCGTTCGGCGGGGCAGGCTGGGTTCTCGTGGGACTGGCCGGCACGCCTGCGTTACAGTCCCTGGAACAGCTTTCGAAAAGGGTCCTGGTATTGCCGGCCCGGCACGCCCTGGAGGGGGCGATTCGGCGTGACTACCCGGCGATCGAGCTGCGCTCGGTCAAAACCCAGGTTGAGGCCCGGGCACTGGTGGAAAGTGGCGAGGCCTACGCCACCATTGAAAACGAAATTGGAGCGCAGCTCTATCCCTCGGGCCGGCTCAAGGTCGGGCATGCGGTGGAGGGCAAATGGGAGGCTGATCACTTGGCGGTTCGTAAAGGACAGCCGCAGCTATTGAGCATCCTCAACAAGGCGCTCGAAGCATTTCCGCCCGCCGAATTACGTGCCATGCGGCTGAAATGGCTGAACGGAATTGCGCCGGTACACGCGCCCTCGGCCTGGCAGCGGATAACCCAGTGGGGTTGCTGGAGCCTGTTCATCGTTAGCCTGTTCGGCTTGCTCTCATTGCTTTGGAACCGCCGGCTCGCGGCACTGATCAAGCAACGTCGGGACGCCGAGAAAGACCTCAATGACCAGCTCGCCTTCCAGCACGCATTGATAGACGCCATGCCCGATCCGATGTTCGTGCGTGATCTGGAAGGACGTTTGATCATGTGCAACAAAAGTTATGAGGAGCGCTTGTCGACCCGTTTCGACCAGGTTCAGGGGCGACAACTGATCGAGCTCGATGTCTTGCCCAAAGAGACCGCCGAACAGTTGCACGCCGAATTCATGACTCAGCTCGGTACTCGCAAGCCCCGCTTCAGCGAACGTCAGTTGATGTTCAAGGATGGCGTCAGAGACATCTACCAGTGGACGGTGCCGTTTTACAGCGCGGACGGTCAATTGCGAGGATTGCTGGGCGGATGGAGCGATATCGGCAAGCGCATAAGGCAGCCATGAATGGGCAGGCGCAATCCCTGTGGGAGCGGGCTTGCTCGCGAAGAGGGAGTGTCAGTCGACATTAATATTGCCTGGCACACCGCATTCGCGAGCAAGCCCGCTCCCACAAGTTCTGCACCTGGCATCAAGCGTGAGTTTTTACTGTCATCTTTGCCGTGCATGCTCTATCTACCAGAGGCGCCGGTGCGCCTGCCGTTGGAATCCAGAACTTTCTTCTCGGGCCTGGGATCATTTACTGTGGACACGCCCCAGGCACTTTGTTTTCGGACTATTGAGTGGTGATGATGGAAAGTATCAGTCTATTGCTCGGTGAGGCTCTGAGCCCGTATCAGGTCACGTTGACCCCATCGGGCGGCCATGGCGAATGCCTGGTGACACTGAAGAGTGCGAGCGGCGCTATCGTGGTCGAACGGCTGTTCAATCAGGCCCAGTTAACCGATAAACGTCTGCTGACGGATGTGGTCGACGGGCTGCACCGCGACGTTCTGATCGCGGAAGGACGGCTGGAGCCCTGTGTCATTGCGGCGTTGCGCAATGCTGCTCAGGACAAAATCCTGGCCAGCCGAAATTGAACTGTTTTTTGTGGGAACCTTCCTGCGCCAAGGTCAGTCAGACCCTGTAACAGCAGGATCAAGCATTGTGCTCCGGTGCTTGTAGCTTGTTGTCACTGGCCTTTATTCAGGCCACGTTTAACCCCGAGTTGTCTCCCCACTTCTCGGGGTTTCTTTTTGCCTGCGATTTGTCATTGCTGATGAAAGCAGGCGTTTCAGCTTAGATAGCGCCGTCTTCACGCAGCCGTGCGATCTGTGCCGGGTCGTAGCCAAGATCGTGGAGTACCTGCGCATTATGTTCACCCAGCTGCGGCCCGACCCATTCGGAGCTGCCGGGCGTCTCAGAGAGTTTTGGCACGATGCCAGGCATCTTGAAATCCTTGCCATCGGGCAGCTTGGCTTGCAGGAACATTTCCCGGGCCAGGTACTGCGGATCGCTGAACATATCTTCGGCGCTGAAGATCCGGCTGGCGGGAACGTCGGCCTGGTTCAGTTGCGCGATCACCGCGTCCAGCGGCAGTGAGTTGACCCAGCGATCGATCACTCCGTAAATCTCATCGCGACGGCTGTCGCGTCCGTCATTGCTGGCCAGTGCAGGGTCGTTGGCCAGGTCTTCGCGACCGATGATCAGCATGAAACGCTTGAAGATCGCATCGCCGTTGGCGCCGATCTGCACGTGTTTGCCGTCGGCGCTGGTGTGAATGGAGGAGGGCGTGATGCCCGGCATGATGTTGCCGGTGCGTTCGCGGATGAAGCCGAACACGTCGAACTCCGGAACCATGCTTTCCATCATGGCGAAGATCGCTTCGTACAGTGCCACGTCCACCACTTGCCCCAAGCCACCGTTGACCTCGCGATGACGCAAAGCCATCAGCGCGCCGATCACGCCCCAGAGCGCGGCAATCGAATCGCCGATGGAAATCCCGGTGCGCACCGGAGGCCGGTCCTCGAACCCGGTGATGTAGCGCAGGCCGCCCATGGATTCACCGACCGCACCGAAACCTGGCTGATCTTTCATCGGCCCGGTCTGGCCAAAGCCCGAAAGCCGCACCATCACCAGTTTCGGGTTCAGTGCATGCAAGACTTCCCAGCCCAGACCGAGCTTTTCCAGCACGCCGGGGCGAAAATTCTCGATCAAAATGTCCGCTTCGCTGAGCAGCTGTTTCAGAATCGCCAGGCCGTCCGGGTGTTTCAGGTTCAGGGTCAAAGACTTTTTGTTTCGCGCCTGAACGAACCACCACAGCGAAGTGCCTTCATACAACTTGCGCCATTTGCGCAATGGATCACCGCCGTCCGGGGACTCGATCTTGATCACTTCGGCGCCGAATTCGCCGCAAATGCGCGAGGCAAACGGCCCGGCAATCAACGTACCCAATTCAATGACTTTCAGACCCGAGAGCGGCTTATTGGAGAACGGCATACTGAATCCTGTAGGACAAAGGCTGAGCGAATACAGCGTTTTAACATAGGCCGGCGTCAGTCACCCAAAGTTGATCGCCTTCAATTCGTTGATTGCCTGTTGCATCGGTTAGACTTGCCGCCTTTCCTCGTATCAAGAAGCCCGTTCATGGCCCAGCCGTCCACAACCTACAAGTTTGAACTGAACCTCACCGACCTCGACCGCAGCGTCTACGAGAGCGTGAAGCAGACCATCGCCCGTCACCCTTCGGAAACCGAAGAGCGCATGACCGTGCGGCTGCTGGCCTACGCTTTCTGGTACAACGAGCAGTTGTCCTTCGGTCGCGGTCTGTCAGACGTGGATGAACCGGCGCTGTGGGAAAAGAGCCTGGATGACCGCGTCCTGCACTGGATCGAAGTCGGCCAGCCAGACGCCGATCGCCTGACCTGGTGCTCGCGCCGCACCGAGCGCACCAGCCTGTTGGCTTACGGCAGCCTGCGTGTCTGGGAAGGCAAAGTGATCCCGGCGATCAAAACCCTGAAAAACGTCAACATCGCCGCCGTGCCCCAGGAAGTGCTGGAAACCCTGGCCAAGGACATGCCGCGCGTTATCAAGTGGGACGTGATGATCAGCGAAGGAACGATTTTCGTCACCGACGACCGTGGTCAGCATGAAGTCCAGTTGCAATGGCTGGCCGGCGAACGCGGCTGATTATTCGCCGCTGAACCGCCTTACCCGGTTTTATCCTACGTATTCAAGAGAAGCACCTGTCACCCCATGCGCATCGAACCTCGCCTGTTGCCCGACACCCTGCCATTCCTCGGTGATATTCCACCGCTGTTGACCCGCCTTTACGCAGCGCGAGGCGTGCAATCCGAGGCTGAACTGGATAAGAGCCTGGCGCGGTTGATTCCGTATCAACAGCTCAAAGGCATCGATGCGGCGGTGGATTTGCTGGTGACGGCCCTGGAGCAGCGTCAGCGGATTCTGATCGTCGGCGACTTCGACGCCGATGGTGCGACGGCCAGTACCGTGGGCATGCTGGGGTTGCGCCTGTTGGGCGCGGCGCATGTCGACTATCTGGTGCCGAACCGGTTCGAGTACGGCTACGGCCTGACGCCGGAGATCGTCGAAGTGGCGCTGACTCGCCAGCCGCAACTGCTGATCACCGTGGACAACGGCATCTCCAGCGTCGAAGGCGTGGCCGCGGCGAAAAAAGCCGGGCTCAAGGTGCTGGTCACCGACCACCACTTGCCCGGCGATGAGCTGCCGTTGGCCGATGCCATCGTCAATCCGAACCAGCCGGGTTGCGCGTTCCCGAGCAAAGCCCTGGCCGGTGTCGGGGTGATCTTCTATGTGTTGATGGCCCTGCGCGCACGCTTGCGCAGCCTGGGCTGGTATGAGAGCAAGCCGCAGCCGAACATCGGCGAATTGCTGGACCTGGTGGCGCTGGGCAGCGTCGCCGACGTGGTGCCGCTGGATGCCAACAACCGGATTCTGGTGCATCAAGGGCTCGAGCGAATTCGCGCCGGGCGTGCGCGGCCGGGAATCAAGGCGATTCTTGAAGTGGCTAAACGTGACCACTCGCGCATCACTTCCACCGACCTGGGCTTCATCCTCGGCCCACGCCTGAACGCGGCGGGGCGTCTGGACGACATGAGCCTGGGCATCGAATGCCTGCTCACCGAAGACGCGGGCGCTGCCCGTGAAATGGCCGCTCAGCTGGATGGCATGAACCAGGACCGCAAATCCATCGAGCAGGGCATGCAGCGTGAGGCGCTGGCCCAACTCAAGGATTTGCCGGTGGAATCGATGCCATTCGGACTGTGCCTGTTCGATCCCGAGTGGCACCAAGGCGTCATCGGTATCCTCGCGTCGCGTATGAAAGAGCGCTATTTCCGTCCGACCATTGCCTTTGCCGATGCCGGCGACGGCCTGCTCAAGGGCTCGGGGCGTTCGGTTCAGGGTTTTCACATTCGCGATGCCTTGAGCGTGGTCGCGGCGCAGCATCCGAATCTGATCAGCAAATACGGTGGCCACGCCATGGCGGCCGGCCTGACGTTGCCGGAAGCGAATTTTCCGTTGTTTGCCGAGGCCTTTGACGCCGAAGTGCGCAGGCAAATGCGTGAAGAAGACCTGACCGGACGCCTGCTGTCGGACGGCACGTTGGCGGTCGAAGAGTTTCACCTGGAACTGGCTCGCGCCCTGCGCCACGCCGGGCCGTGGGGGCAACACTTTCCAGAGCCACTGTTTCATGGGGTGTTCCAGTTGGTCGAGCAGCGCGTCGTGGGTGAGCGACACCTCAAAGTGGTGCTGAGAAGCGAATGCGGTTCGGTGAAGCTGGACGGTATTGCCTTCGGTATTGACCGTGATATCTGGCCGAATCCGACCATCAAGTGGGTCGAATTGGCTTACAAACTCGACCTTAACGAGTTTCGTGGGAACGAGACGGTTCAGTTGATGATTGCCCACATCGAACCGCGTTGAATCCTTCGCGGGCAAGCCTCGCTCTTACAGACTGTGCATAACCTGTAGGAGCGAGGCTTGCCCGCGAAAGCAATTTTCCCCGCACCAAATCCCTCGGATTCCTTCCTGATCCCACGATGTCGACTAGGCTCTAAGCACTGCTTGATTATCCTTGTGACGTCTTGTCGAATTCTTTGCCCGCGGGGGCGGGTGCTGCACCTTTTTCCTGTCACTCGTCGACTATTCAAACAGAACCCTGGAGCCTGCCCACTGATTCGAGAGGTGCCCCATGAGTCTGCTGCTTGAGCCCTATACCCTTCGTCAATTGACCCTGCTTAACCGCATCGCGGTATCACCGATGTGCCAGTACTCCAGCGTCGATGGACTGGCCAATGACTGGCATCTGGTCCACCTCGGCAGCCGTGCTATCGGCGGCGCTGGCCTGGTATTCACCGAAGCCACGGCGGTCACCGCCGACGGGCGTATCACTGCCCAGGACCTCGGACTGTGGAATGATGAACAGATCGAACCCTTGCAACGTATTACCCGCTTTATCGCCGCGCAGGGCGCCGTTGCCGGCATTCAGCTGGCCCACGCCGGGCGCAAAGCCAGCACCCATCGGCCGTGGCTCGGCAAGCATGGCAGCGTCAAGCCGGAAGACGGCGGCTGGATCCCGGTCGGTCCTTCGCCCATCGCTTATGACCCTCAGCACACACCACCGAAACAGCTCGATGAGGGCGAGATCGCCGACGTCATTCAGGCCTTCGTCGATTCGGCCAAACGGGCGCTGACCGCCGGTTTCAAAGTGGTCGAAGTCCACGCCGCCCACGGTTACCTGTTGCACCAATTTCTTTCGCCCCTGAGCAATCAACGGCGCGATCTGTACGGTGGTTCGTTCGAAAATCGAATTCGGCTGGTGCTGCAAGTCACCGAAGCGGTGCGTGCGGTGTGGCCTGAAGAATTACCGGTGTTTGTGCGGGTGTCGGCCACCGATTGGGTGGAGGACGGCTGGAACCCTGATGAAACCGTAGAGCTGGCGCGACGCCTCAAAGATCTGGGCGTGGACCTGATCGACGTCTCGTCGGGCGGCACGGCGGTAAACGCCGAGATTCCTACAGGCCCCGGTTATCAGACCCGTTTCGCCGAGCGCGTACGCAAGGAGTCAGGCATTGCCACCGGCACCGTAGGAATGATTACCGAACCGGCCCAAGCCGAGCACATTCTGCGTACTTGTCAGGCCGACATCATCTTCCTCGCCCGGGAACTGTTGCGTGATCCGTATTGGCCGCTGCATGCCGATGATGATCTGGGCGGGAACAAGGCTATCTGGCCGGCGCAATATCATCGGGCTACCCATCGTGACCAGCCGATTCATGAATCGGATTTGCGTGATTGAATGCTGCTGTAAAACCAAAAAAGCCCCGGTCGTGTTGACCGGGGTTTTTTGCATTTTTGTGCTGGGATGTTTGTTGTCTGTCAGGCCGTCTTCGCGGGCAAGCCTCGCTCCTACAGGTTTTGTGTCGGTCAATGAAACGACGCGATCCTGTAGGAGCGAGGCTTGCCCGCGAAGGGGCCCGCCCAAACAATCACCTACCCTCAGGTGTACTTACGCTTCTCCGGCGCCGGCGGGAAATACTGGTACAACCAGGTTTCACTCAACGTCCGGTCATTGGTGCGAATGAACAACCGCAGCTCCACCGGTGCCACGCTGTCATTGGTCGGGTACCAGTCGAAAGTAATGCGGTAGCCCTTGATGTCATCGAGCACCAACACATTGAAGTCCTTCACTTCGCCGTTCGAGCAGGTCACCACCGGCTCGATCCCCGCACCTTCGGGCAAGCGGTCCAGACCGCCGCCGGTGAAGTCCACGGCAAAGCGTCGCGCCCAGACTGGCGGGTAATGCTCACCCGGCGCCCAGCCTTCAATGAAGCCGCCCATGCCCGAACGGGTCGCGTTGACCCGCGCTAGCGGCGTGCCGACCGGCGGCAGGGCGCTCCAGTAGAGCTTGTAGCCGTAATTGAGGGAGTCCCCGGCCGCGACCGGTTTTTTCGGCGTCCAGAACGCGACGATGTTATCCAGGGTTTCGCCGGTTGTAGGAATTTCCAGCAGATCGATAGAGCCTTCGCCCCACGCGGTCGTAGGTTCTACCCACAAGCTCGGGCGCTTGCTGTACCAGTCGACGGTGTCCTGATAATTGGCGAACTCGTGATCGGTCTGCACCAGACCAAAGCCTTTCGGATCGGTGTCGGCAAAGGCATTGAATTGCAGGGTGGCCGGGTTATTCAGCGGGCGGCAGATCCACTCGCCATTGCCGCGCCACATCGCCAAGCGATCGGAGTCGTGGATTTGCGGGTGGATCGTGTCGCACATGCGCCGCTCATGGGTGCCGCAGCTGAACATGCTGGTCATCGGCGCGATGCCCAACTGCTCGATGGCGGTGCGGGCATTGACGTGGGCGTCGACTTCCATCACCACACGCTCGGCCTGGCAATCGATGTCAAAACGGTAGGCGCCGGTGGCGCTCGGCGAGTCGAGCAAGGCATAAACCACGAAGCGGGTGCTGTCCTTGTCCGGTGTCTCGAACCAGAACTTGGTGAAGTCCGGGAATTCTTCGCGCTTCTTGGCGTACGTATCGATCGCCAGGCCGCGGGCCGACAAACCGTACTGGCCGGTGGCATCTACCGCGCGGAAATAGCTGGCGCCGAGGAACGACAGCACGTCGTGCTGATCCAGCTCCGGGGCCTTGAACAGCTTGAACCCGGCGAAACCCAGATCGCCCTTGAGCTGTTGAGTGTCGACGGTGGTTTTTTCGTAGTTGAACAGCGACGGACGGAAATGCACCTCGCGCGCCAGTCGAGTCTTGGGATCGACGCTGTACATGCGCACCGGTTGCTTGAAACCCATGCCGACGTGGAAAAACTGCACGTCCAGCTGACCTTTCAGGTCCTTCCACAGCGAGTGGTTGCCGTCGTAGCGGATCGCATTGAAATTCTGCGGCGTCATGGTCGCCAGCGTGGGCGGCAGCACCTGCTTGGTGTCCTGATAAGGCTTGCCGGCGAGCTGTTTGGCCTGACTCTTCAGCGCTTCGAAGTCGAACGCCACAGCGTCGCCATCAGCCGTGCTACTGCCAGCCCAGGCGCGTGCCGCCAATAGGCCGGTGGCCGAAAGACCAGTGTAAGCCGCGATGGCCATGGAGGCTTTGAGCAAATTCCTGCGGTGCATAAGTACAACCTGTCGTGAACAATCCCGCGCCGTTCCTGGCACGTGCTGGATCAGAAATAACGGTTCGGACATGCCTTGGCCAAACGCAACGGACTTTAGAGCAGATGCCAATAAGCTTAAACCGTTCAGTTGCAGAGCAAAAATGATTGATGGCACCGCGACAGCGCGGCAATGAAACAAGACATGTCAGGTAACGTTTCTCACAGGGCTTTCTGATTTATAGGGCATATCTGCTTTTTTCGACTAATTACTCTAAAAATTGTTTTTCAGCGCCGATTTAATTTCTATTCTATGGGAATGACCGGTTTCGGCCCTTCAGGCCGGTGGGTTCAGCGGGCTTAAGGTGTTCGCTGAAAGTGATAGGGCGATGCGGTTTTGAAGTTTTCTCTGACGTATAGAAGGACATCGTCCATGTCGAAAGTACAAGGCATCACTGAAATGTTAGGAATCTTCCCCTGCCTGGCCACCGGGCGGAGAAGGCGTCGGCTCAGTTCGGAGGAGTTGAAGTTGGTGGAGCGCTATCGCGAGCTGTCGGAGAGTGACCGGATTGCGATGCGGTATCTGGTGGATGCGATGAGGAGTGTTTCGCGGTTTTGAGGAGGTTATGGATTCGGCCATGACAGTGTTTGTTGCGGTCGAATCCTTCAGTACGAAGAGAACTTGCCTACGATGAGCGGCGGTTGCAGGCTCGCACGCTAAGTATTACGTTTGTCCGTAGAGTAATACTTCAGGAGATCATCATGACAACAACCATGACCAGTAAAGGGCAAGTCACCATTCCCAAGCCTATTCGTGACGCATTGCATCTGAAGCCAGGTGCGGCAATTGAATTCAGCGTCAACGCGCAAGGTGAAGTGGTGCTGCATAGCGGTAAACCCAAAATGGGTAAGGCAGTTACTATCGACCGCTTTGAAGCCGTGCGTGGAAAGGCGGATATAAAATGGCGAACCGACGATTTGATGGCACTACTACGGGGTGACGACTGATGATATTGGTCGACACGAACGTGTTGATTGATGTCTTGGAGGACGATCCTGCCTGGGCTGATTGGTCCATACAACAACTTCGCGCCCAATCCCAGATCCATGAATTGGCCATCAACCCAATTATTTACGCTGAACTGTCACAGGCATTTTCCAATTTCGAAGCGTTGGATGATGTCGTCACGCAGCTTGGTCTTGTCATGCAAGAAGTCCCGCGTCCTGCCTTGTTTTTGGCAGGAAAGGCTTTCGTTCGTTACCGTAAAGTGGGTGGTGGGAAAAATAATGTTTTGGCGGATTTTTTCATCGGAGCTCATGCTGCTGTGAAAAAACTGCCGTTATTGACGCGGGATGCCAAGCGCTACCGTAGCTATTTTCCATCGGTTGAAGTGATAGCGCCGGCCTGATAGCTCTGTGTTTCCACGGGACAAACGTGCGGTGACGCCATCGCGGGCAAGCCACGCTCCCACAGGTTCAGTGCAGTTCCTGTAGGAACGAGCGGTGCGGCGATCCGACTTGCCCGCGAAGCATTTTTAATGCTTGAACATCACATGCCGCACAACGGTGTAATCCTCCAGCCCATACATCGACATGTCCTTCCCATAACCGGACAATTTCTGACCGCCGTGAGGCATTTCGCTGACCAGCATGAAGTGGGTGTTCACCCATGTGCAACCGTACTGCAGGCGTGCAGACAGCCGATGCGCACGGCCGACGTCAGAGGTCCAGACCGACGATGCCAGGCCGTAGTCTGAATCGTTGGCCCAAGCCAGTGCTTGCGCTTCATCGGTGAACCGGGTGACCGACACTACCGGGCCGAACACTTCGCGGCGCACGATCTCGTCGTCCTGTTGCGCGTCGGCCAGCACCGTTGGCTCAAAGAAGTAGCCATTGCCTTCCACCGCTTTACCGCCAGTGATCAAACGAATATGCGGTTGCGCCATGGCACGCTCGACCAACCCGGTTACGCGGTCGCGATGTTGTGCGCTGATCAACGGGCCAAGCTCTGTCGATGGATCGTCCTGCAGGCCGTACTTGATACTGCTGACGGCCGCACCGAGCTTCTCGACGAACTGCTCGTAGATGCCTGCCTGCACGTAAATACGGCAGGCGGCGGTGCAGTCCTGGCCGGCGTTGTAGAAACCGAAGGTGCGAATGCCTTCTACGGCGGCGTCGATGTCGGCATCGTCGAAGATGATCACCGGCGCCTTGCCGCCCAGTTCCATGTGCATGCGCTTAACGTTGCCGGCGGTGCTGGAAATGATATTCGAGCCGGTGGCGATGGAGCCGGTCAGCGACACCATGCGCACTTTCGGATGATTGACCAGTGCGGTACCGACCGCAGAACCACGGCCGTACACCAGGTTAAGTACGCCGGCCGGGAAGATGTCCGACGCCAGTTCTGCCAGACGCAGGGCGGTCAGCGGGGTTTGTTCCGACGGCTTGAGCACCACGGTATTACCGGCGGCCAGGGCCGGGGCGATTTTCCAGGCAACCATCATCAGCGGGTAGTTCCACGGCGCGATGGAGGCAATCACGCCCACCGGGTCGCGGCGGATCATCGAGGTGTGGCCAGGCAAGTATTCACCTCCCAGCGCCCCGCTCATGCAACGGCTGGCGCCGGCGAAGAAACGGAACACGTCGGCAATCGCCGGAATCTCGTCGTTAAGCGCGGCGCTGTAGGGTTTGCCGCAGTTGTCCGACTCCAGTTTAGCCAGCTCTTCGCCATGGGTTTCGATGATGTCGGCGAGTTTGAGCAGCAGCAGCGAGCGCTCTTTCGGTGTGGTTTGTGACCAGGTTTCGAAGGCGTTGTCGGCGGCCCGCACGGCGGCGTCGATCTGGGCTTCGCTGGCTTCGTTGATGTCTACCAGCACGCGGCCGAGGGACGGGTTGAACACGGCTTGTGCGGGGCCGTCGCCGTTGATGAGTTGGCCGTTGATCAAGAGTTTGGTTTGCATGTTCATGTCCTCCTCGAAGCTATTGTTTTCTGCCGGAACCGAATCCTGTAGGAGCGAGGCTTGCCCGCGAAGCTTTTGACGTTCTTGAGGACGCCTTCGCGGGCAAGCCTCGCTCCTACAGGATCCGGTTCTCACATCGGGAATGAATTGTCCGTTATTTCCCGCCACTGCCTGCAACGCTTTCCCCACCACGGGTCAGGTAATAGGCGCCAAGGATCGGCAACATGGTCACCATCATCACCAGCATCGCCACGACGTTGGTCACCGGCACGTCCCGTGGGCGGCTGAGCTGGTTGAGCAGCCACAACGGTAAGGTGCGTTCGTGGCCGGCGGTGAACGTGGTGACGATGATTTCATCGAACGACAGGGCAAACGCCAGCATGCCGCCAGCGAGCAACGCCGAGCCGAGATTTGGCAGGACGATGTAGCGGAAGGTCTGCCAGCCGTCGGCACCGAGGTCCATCGACGCTTCGATCAAACTGTATGACGTGCGGCGCAACCGGGCGATGACGTTGTTGTAGACGATCACCACACAGAAGGTCGCATGGCCGACGATGATGGTGAACATCCCCGGTTCGATCCCCAGCGTTTTGAAAGTCGCCAGCAGCGCGATCCCGGTGATGATCCCGGGCAGGGCAATCGGCAGGATCAGCATCAGCGAGATACCCTGTTTGCCGAAGAAATCCCGTCGGTACAGCGCCGCCGACGCGAGGGTACCGAGGACCATCGCAATCAGCGTCGCGACGGCCGCGATTTGCAACGACAGCTTGATCGCTTCCAGCACGTCGGGCCGGGAGAACGCCACGCCGATCCACTTCAGGGTGAAGCCCTTGGGCGGAAAGCTGAACGCCGCGTCTTCGGTGTTGAAGGCGTAGAGGAAGATGATCAGGATCGGAAAGTGCAGAAACACCAACCCGCCCCAGGCGGCGATGCGCAGGCCAAGGGATGCCCGATCTTGAGATGAAGCATCAGAGCGCATCGAAAGCCCCCAGACGTTTGACGATGGACAGGTAAATGGCGATCAACACGATCGGCACCAGAGTGAAGGCCGCCGCCATCGGCATGTTGCCGATCGCTCCTTGCTGGGCGTAAACCATGCTACCGACGAAGTAACCCGGCGGGCCCATCAGTTGGGGCACGATGAAGTCGCCCAGGGTCAGCGAAAACGTGAAGATCGAACCGGCCGCGATGCCCGGAATCGACAGCGGCAGAATCACTTGCATGAAGGTCTGGCGCGGCTTGGCGCCGAGGTCCGCCGAGGCTTGCAGCAAGGACGGCGGCAGGCGTTCCAGTGAAGCCTGAATCGGCAGGATCATGAACGGCAGCCAGATGTAGACGAACACCATGAACCGTCCCAGATGCGAGGTCGACAAAGTGCTGCCGCCGACGCCGGGAATCCCGAGCACGAACTGCAACACCGGCTCCAGCCCCAGGTGCTGAACGAACCACTGCGCGACGCCGCCCTTGGCCAGCAGCAAAGTCCAGGCGTAGGCCTTGACGATGTAACTGGCCCACATCGGCATCATCACCGCGATGTAGAAAAATGCCTTGGTCTTGCCGCTGGTGTAACGCGCCATGTAGTAGGCGATCGGGAAGGCCACCACGGCACTGGCAATCGACACGACAATCGCCATGCTCAGCGTGCGCAGAATGATGTCGAAGTTCGATGGCTGGAACAGCGCAGCGAAGTTCGCCAGGGTCAGGTCAGGGGTGACCGCCATGGTGAAGTCATCGAAGGTGTAGAAGCCTTGCCACAACAACGTCAATAGCGAGCCGAGGTAGATCGCCCCGAACCACAGCAACGGCGGCACCAGCAGCAGCGACAGATACAGGTTCGGCCGGCGGTACAGCAGGTTGGAAAACCGGCGCAACGGCGAGCCGCTTGCGGGGATTTGAGGAACGCTCACGCTGTTCATCTCAGGCCCCGCTCACAACATTGTCGTGCAGCGGGATCATCGCTTCGCGCGCCCAACGAGCGCTGATACGTTGCCCGGTCTGATGTTGCGCGCTGACGTCCAGCCACTGGACATTGGCCTGGCTGATGTTCAGGGTCTGGCCGTTTTCCAGTTTCAGTTCATAGCGGGTGGCGCTGCCCTGGTACTGAATGTCATGCAGCAGGCCGCTGACTTCGATTTCATGGCTGGCCAGCGGACCTTCGGCGAAACGCACGTGTTCCGGGCGAATCGAAAACGGCTGTGGATTGCCGCTCAACTGTTGCGCCAGATCGCCGCGAATCACATTGGAGGTGCCGACGAATTCGGCGACGAACGTAGTCGCCGGTTTCATGTACAGGTTGCGCGGCGTGTCGACCTGTTCGATGCGACCCCTGTTGAACACCGCCACGCGGTCGGACATCGACAGCGCTTCGGTCTGATCGTGGGTGACGAAGATGAAGGTGATGCCGAGCTGGCGTTGCAGCTTCTTCAGCTCGCCTTGCATTTGCTCGCGCAGCTTCAGGTCGAGGGCGCCCAAGGGTTCGTCGAGCAACAATACGCGCGGGCGATTGACCAGTGCGCGGGCCAGGGCCACACGCTGACGCTGGCCGCCTGAGAGTTGCACCGGTTTGCGCTCGCCGTAGCCGCCGAGGGCGACCATGTCGAGGGCTTCTTCGGCACGTTTTTGGCGTTCGGTCTTGCCGACCCCTTTGACTTTCAAACCGTAGGCGACATTGTCGAGTACGTTCATGTGCGGGAACAGCGCGTAATCCTGGAACACCGTGTTCACGTCGCGCTGATAGGGCGGCAGCCCGGCGGCTTCGGCGCCATGAATGCGGATGGAACCCGCGCTCGGTTGTTCGAAACCGGCGATCAGGCGCAGGCAGGTGGTTTTGCCCGAGCCGGAAGGGCCCAGCATGGAAAAGAACTCGCCGTCCTGGATATCGATAGAAACCCGGTCAACGGCCTTCACTTCGCCAAACTGACGGGAAACGTTGGTGAACTGGACTGCAAGCGTCATGGTGCGGAGCTCCGAAAAGGCGAGGATCGTTCACAGCGGCCTTGCCTGGACTTCTTAAATCTTCATTGATGATCGTTCCCACGCTCCGCGTGGGAATGCAGCCCGTGACGCTCTGCGTCAGCTCTGCGCGAATGGACGCGGAGCGTCCGTTGATGCATTCCCACGCAGAGCGTGGGAACGATCAGTTGGTGTTAACGACCGCCCATAATCGCAATGTAATCCTGGGTCCAGCGGCTATAAGGCACGAACTTGCCGCCCTCAGCCTGCGGGGTTTTCCAGAAGGCGATCTTGTCGAACTGGTCGAAACCGTTGGTCTTGCAACCCTCGGCGCCCAACAGTTCGCTTTCCTTGCACGCCGCCGGAACCGCCGGCAGTGAGCCGAACCAGGCAGACACATCGCCCTGGACCTTTGGCTTTAGCGACCAGTCCATCCATTTGTAAGCGCAGTTCGGGTGTTTGGCCTCGGCGTGCAACATGGTGGTATCCGCCCATCCGGTGGCGCCTTCTTTCGGGATGGTCGATGCGATCGGCTGTTTCTCGTTCATGAGGCTATTGACCTGGTAGGGCCAGGAGCTGGAAGCCACCACACCTTCGTTCTTGAAGTCACTCATTTGCACGGTGGTATCGTGCCAGTAGCGATGGATCAACTTTTGCTGGGCGCGCAGAAGATCGAGAACGGCCTTGTACTGTTTTTCGTCAAGCAGGTATGGGTCCGTGATGCCCAGTTCCGGCTTGGCGGTTTTCAGGTACAGCGCCGCGTCCGCGATATAGATCGGGCCGTCATACGCTTGTATGCGGCCCTTGTTGGATTTGCCGTCGGACAGCTTCTGCTCTTCGAACAGCACGCCCCAACTGGTCGGCGGTTGCGTGAACACCTTGGTGTTGTACATCAGCACGTTCGGACCCCACTGATAGGGAGTGCCGTAGGTCTGTTTGTCCACCACATACCACGGTGCATCCTTCAGGCGCTGGTCGAGATTCTTCCAATTGGGGATCAGTGCGGTGTTGATCGGTTGCACACGTTTGCCGGCGATCAGGCGCAGGGAGGCGTCGCCGGACGCCGTCACCAGGTCGTAACCGCCCTTGGTCATCAGGCTGACCATTTCATCGGACGTGCCGGCCGTCTTGACGTTGACCTTGCAGCCGGTTTCCTTCTCGAAACCGGTCACCCAGTCGTAGGCCTTGTCGGTTTCGCCCCGCTCGATATAGCCAGGCCAGGCGACGATATCCAGCTGACCTTCGCCGGCACCGACGGCTTTCAGCGGTTCGGCGGCCTGCAAGCTGGCGCTGGCCAGCAGTGCTGTGGTGATTGCACTGAGCAGTGCGGTCTTGTGCACAAGCATGGGTAAACCCTCTTCTTTAAATTATGGTCGGGGCAGTGCTGAACGGGGTGATGCGCCGTGTGCGGCTTGTTATTTAGCTTAGTGCGCTTTGTGAGAGGCGTTCCCACCTGTTTGCCGCAAAGTGAGCAACATCTGGAAGCACTCTCGCGAAGAGGCGTCGGGCACTTTCGATCTAGGCTGGAGGCCTTAAAGATCCGGTTAACCCGAATTCGTGGAGACAGCAAAATGAATACCCGTGGATTGCTCGATCAATTACTCAAATCCGGTCAGGATCTGTTGCAGAACAAGGCCGGCGGCGCCCAGAACAAAGGCTTCAGCGGTGTTTCGGGCGGCCTCGGCAGCCTGATGTCGGGGGCGGGTGGCGGCGCATTGGCGGCTGGCGCGATGGGTCTGCTGCTCGGTAACAAGAAGGCGCGCAAAGTCGGCGGCAAGGTCGCGATCTACGGCGGCCTTGCGGCATTGGGCGTGATTGCCTACAAAGCGTACGGCAACTGGCAGGCCCAGCAGGGCACCGCCCCCCAAACCGAACCGCAAACCCTTGATCGCTTACCGGCGGCGCAGGTTGAACAGCACAGCCAGGCGATTCTCAAGGCGTTGGTGGCCGCGGCCAAGGCTGACGGTCATGTCGATGAGCGTGAGCGTCAATTGATCGAAGGCGAGTTCAGCAAACTCGACAACGATGAGGAACTGCAACACTGGCTGCACGCCGAACTCAACAAACCGCTGGACCCGACCGATGTCGCCCGCGCCGCCAGCACGCCGGAAATGGCGGCAGAAATGTACATCGCCAGTGTGATGCTGGTGGATGAGGAGAACTTCATGGAAAAGTCCTACCTCGACGAGCTGGCGCGGCAGTTGAAGCTGGAGCCGGGGTTGAAAGCAGAGCTGGAGAAACAGGTGCGGCAGGTTTCGGTGTAGGTCTTCAAACCGCCTTCGCGGGCAAGTCGGATCGCCGCACCGCTCGCTCCTACAGGATCGTGTCGAACGACAAGCGTGCGTACGACCATCAACCGTAGGAGCGAGGCTTGCCCGCGAAGGCGGTGTGTCAGGCAACAGATTTTTTCTGGCTGGACGTCATCGCGACAACTTTCCCAATGACCGATCCACGGTCCGTTTCTGCCGAATCCCGGCTTTTTTTCGGCAGGATGAGAAGCGGAGCTCAGCGTCTGATAAATGAAACACCGCCCTCGGCTATACTCCCCCGCAATTTGAACCGCACCGAGGACTGACTGTGAAGAACTGGACGTTGCGCCAACGCATTTTGGCGAGCTTTGCGGTAATTATCGCGATCATGCTGTTGATGGTCGTGGTGTCCTTTTCCCGGCTGATGAAGATCGACGTCAGCGCAGAAAGGGTCCGCACCGATGCGGTGCCCGGGGTGTATTTCAGCTCGATGATGCGCGGTGCCTGGGTCGACAGTTACAACCTGACCCAGCAGATTGTCGGCCTTTCCGGACGTCGCGAAATAACACCCGCCGATCACGCCATGTACAAGAGCTTCGAAGAGCGCTTGAACGAACAGATGGCCAGCTACCGCAAGACTATTTTTACACCGGAAGATCAGGCCACATTCGACAAATTCGAAGCGTACCATCAGCTCTTCAATCAAGAATTGACGAACGTCATCGACCTCTATCAGCGCAAAGAGTACGAACCCGCGCGTCTTGCCCTGGAGCAAAAGCTCACCTCGGCCTGGGTTAATGGGCGCCAGCAATTGAATAAGCTCATCGAGCATAATCACAATCTGGCTGAAGAATCCACGCTGGCCATTAGTGACGCGGTGACGACCGCCAAAATCAGTATGGGCGTCTCTTTGCTGGTGGCGATCATCGTCGCCGGCCTCTGCGGTCTGCTGCTGATGCGCGCGATCATGGCGCCGATGAATCGCATCGTGAATATCCTCGAAATCATGCGCACGGGTGATCTCAGCAGCCGCCTGGATCTTGACCGCAAGGACGAGTTCGGTGCAGTGGAAACCGGTTTCAACGACATGATGACCGAGCTAACCTCGCTGGTGTCCCAGGCGCAGCGCTCCTCGGTGCAGGTCACCACGTCGGTCACGGAAATCGCCGCGACGTCCAAGCAGCAGCAGGCCACCGCCACCGAAACCGCCGCCACCACCACCGAAATCGGTGCGACATCGCGGGAAATTGCCGCCACCTCGCGGGATCTGGTGCGCACCATGACCGAAGTCTCCACCGCCGCCGATCAGGCCTCGGTGCTGGCCGGCTCCGGTCAACAAGGCCTGGCGCGCATGGAAGACACCATGCATTCGGTAATGGGCGCGGCGGATCTGGTGAACGCCAAACTGGCGATCCTCAACGAGAAGGCCGGCAACATCAATCAAGTGGTGGTGACCATCGTCAAAGTCGCCGACCAGACCAACCTGCTGTCCCTGAACGCCGCGATCGAAGCGGAGAAGGCCGGTGAATACGGTCGCGGGTTTGCCGTGGTCGCCACCGAAGTGCGGCGTCTGGCGGACCAAACCGCGGTGGCCACCTACGACATCGAGCAAATGGTGCGTGAGATCCAGTCGGCGGTATCGGCCGGGGTCATGGGCATGGACAAGTTTTCCGAAGAAGTGCGCCGTGGCATGTCCGAGGTGCAGTCGGTGGGCGAGCAACTGTCGCAGATCATCCATCAGGTCCAGGCGCTGGCGCCTCGGGTGTTGATGGTCAACGAAGGCATGCAGGCCCAGGCCACCGGCGCCGAGCAGATCAACCACGCACTGGTGCAGTTGGGCGATGCCAGCAGCCAGACTGTCGAGTCCCTGCGACAGGCCAGTTTTGCTATCGATGAACTGAGCCAGGTGGCCGTGGGGCTGCGTGGCGGCGTCTCGCGATTCAAAGTCTGATGAGCGAACTTGCGGCCAAACGCGGCACGGTGATGCCAGCGAAGCAGTCGTTGTTTCTGGTGTTCCGCATCGGCAACGAGCGTTACGCCCTGCAGGCCATCGAGGTGGCCGAAGTGCTGCCGCAGCTGCCGTTGAAACCGATTCCCCGGGCGCCGGACTGGGTGGCCGGGGTGTTCGCCTGGCGCGGCGCGGTGGTGCCGGTGATCGACCTCAGTGCCCTGACGTTCGGTCAACCGGCCCAGGCCCGCACCAGCACTCGGCTGGTGTTGGTGCAT
This sequence comes from Pseudomonas sp. PGPR40, assembly GCF_022014505.1. NCBI lineage: Bacteria > Pseudomonadati > Pseudomonadota > Gammaproteobacteria > Pseudomonadales > Pseudomonadaceae > Pseudomonas > Pseudomonas sp. PGPR40. Next base: position 44,038 of record NZ_JAKLSP010000036.1, read on the forward strand.
TATCGGTCGGATGAGGCGACACCTGCGCAATTGCTCGGGCTGATCCTGGAGCAGGCCACCGATACGTTGCGCTGCAACCCGGCGGATTTTCAGCCTTATGGCCTGGACAATCGCCAAGCGCCGTACCTCGGGCCGGTGCGCGAAGATGCCCAGGGTTTACTGCAATGGGTGCGGGTTGCCGATTTGCTGGACGAACAGGTCCGCGCCTTGTTATTTCCCTCGCCGCCGCGGGACCTGGCGCAGCTTGAGGAGCAGGGATGAGCAGCGATCAACGGTTTTTCGATTTCCTCAAGGAACGCATCGGTCTCGATGTGGGCTCGGTCGGCCCGGCGATCATCGAACGCGCGGTGCGCCAGCGCATCACGGCGGCTCGGGCGCTGACGGCCGATGAGTACTGGCACACCTTGCTGGGTTCGCGCGACGAACAACAGGCGTTGATCGAAGCAGTGATCGTCCCCGAGACCTGGTTTTTCCGTTACCCGGAATCCTTTGCCACGCTGGCGAAACTGGCAATTAAACGGCTGGCCGCTATCAATAACATGCGCGCCCTGCGAATTCTCAGCCTGCCGTGTTCCACCGGCGAAGAGCCGTACTCCATCGCCATGGCATTGCTCGATGCCGGACTGGCGCCGCACCAGTTCAAAGTCGACGGCATGGATGTCAGTCCGCTGTCGGTGGAAAAGGCCAGGCTGGCGCTGTACGGCAAGAACTCGTTTCGTGGTCAGGACATCGACTTTCGCGAGCGGCATTTCACAGCTGAAAACGACAACTATCGTCTTAGCGGACGCGTGCTTGAGCAGGTGCGTTTACAGGTCGGCAATCTGCTGGATCCGGCGTTGCTGGCCAGTGAGCCACCTTATGACTTCGTGTTCTGCCGTAATTTGCTGATCTATTTCGATCAGCCAACCCAGCAGCAAGTGTTCGAAGTGCTCAAGCGTCTGACCCACGTCGATGGTGTGCTGTTTATCGGGCCGGCGGAGGGCAGTTTGTTGGGGCGTTTCGGCATGCGCTCGATCGGCGTCCCGCAATCGTTTGCCTTCAGTCGTCAAAGTGCGCCGGAATCGCTCGCGACCTTCGTGCCGACGCCGCTGCCGCTGCCGGTGCAACAACCGGTGCGCAGTGTGGCACCGCCGCCAGTGCGCAGTCGGCCTTTCGCGACGGTCGTCCCTATGCCTCAGGCTCCCAAAGCCACACCTTCGCAGGCCTCCTCTTCAGACGCCGCCACGCTGCTGGCGAACATCGCCGCGCTGGCCAACGAAGGCAAAAGCTTGGATGCCCGCGTCGCGTGCGAAAGTTTTTTGCGCAGTCACGAGCCGGTGGCTCAGGTGTTCTACTGGCTAGGGCTGCTGAGCGATGTCGCCGGCAGCGCGCTCGAGGCCCAGGGCTTTTATCGCAAGGCGTTGTACCTCGAACCGCAACACCCCGACGCATTGATGCACTTGGCCGCCTTGCTCCAGTCTCAGGGCGACACGGCCGGTGCCAGACGATTGCAGGCCCGCGCCGCCCGCAGCGAGCGCGCCGCTGACAGTGAGCGTAAACGATGAACGCCGCCGACACTTTGAGCGTCACCCATGAAGATGCCCAGGCCATCGACGACTGCTGGAACCGCATCGGTATCCACGGCGACCAGTCCTGCCCGCTGCTGAGCGAGCACATTCATTGCCGCAATTGCGCAGTGTATTCGGCCGCCGCCACGCGCTTGCTCGACCGCTATGCGTTGCAGCAGGACGACCGCGAGCAAGTCTCCACAGTGGCCGGGAGTGATGTGGAAACTCGCTCGCTATTGATGTTTCGCCTCGGCGAAGAATGGTTGGGCCTGACCACCCGCAGCCTGGTCGAAGTGGCGCCGCTGCAGGCGATTCACTCCTTGCCGCATCAGCGCTCCCGGGCGTTGCTCGGCGTGGCGAATGTGCGCGGTGCCTTGGTGGCGTGCCTGTCGCTGGTGGAGCTGCTGGGGCTCGACGGCACCAGTGGCGTGGCGTCCGGCGCGCGGGTGATGCCGCGGATGCTGATCATCTCCGCCCATGGCGGGCCGGTGGTGGTGCCGGTGGACGAGGTGGATGGGATTCACGCCATCGACGAGCGCATTCTCGATGCGGCGTCCCGGTCCGGCACCCAGGCCAGCGCCAAATACACCCGTGGCGTCTTGCAATTCAGAGGTCGCAGTCTGCGTTGGCTGGATGAAGAACAGCTGCTGTCCGCCGTGACCCGGAGCCTGACATGACCCCCGAGCAAATGCGTGACGCTTCTTTGCTGGAGCTGTTCAGCCTCGAAGCCGAGGCCCAGACCCTGGTACTGAGCGCAGGTCTTTTGGCGCTTGAGCGCGATCCGACCCAGGCCGATTACCTTGAGTCGTGCATGCGCGCAGCCCATTCGCTCAAGGGCGCGGCACGGATTGTCGGTGTCGATGCCGGGGTCAGCGTCGCCCATGTGATGGAAGATTACCTGGTCAGCGCCCAGGAAGGGCGCTTGCACCTGCGGCCCGAACACATTGATGCACTGTTGCAAGGCACCGATCTGCTGATGCGGATTGCGACGCCGGGCAACGCTCCGGCGCCTGCGGATGTCGAGGCTTACGTCGTCTTGATGGGACGCTTGCTTGATCACATGGCGGCCACTGCCCCCATGACGCCACCCATGGCAGAACTTCAGCTGGAACCGCCGCCGCCCAAGGTTGAGCCGCCCATGTCGGCCGCCACCGAGGCCCCTCCGGCAACGCCCGTCGAGCCAGCGGCCACGACTAAACGCACCACTGAAAGTGGCGAACGCGTGTTGCGCGTCACGGCCGAGCGCTTGAACAGCCTGCTCGATCTGTCGAGTAAATCCCTGGTGGAAACCCAGCGGCTCAAGCCGCATCTGGCCACCATGCAGCGCCTTAAACGCATGCAGAGCAACGGCCTGCGGGCGCTGGAAAGTCTCAACGTCCATCTCAAGGGCCATGCCTTGAGTCTCGAAGCTCAGGAAGCCTTGGGCGATGCCCGCCGATTGCTGGCCGAGTCCCAGCAATTGCTGGTGGAAAAAAACGCCGAACTGGATGAATTCGCCTGGCACGCCAGCCAGCGCGCACAGGTGTTGTATGACACGGCGCTGGCCTGTCGCATGCGGCCGTTCGCCGACGTGCTGAGCGGGCAAGTGCGCATGGTCCGCGATCTCGGCCGCAATCTCGGTAAACAGGTGCGGCTGGAGATCGAGGGCGACAAGACTCAAGTCGATCGCGACGTTCTGGAAAAACTCGAAGCGCCGCTGACGCACCTGCTGCGCAATGCGGTGGATCACGGCATCGAAACCCCCGAGCAGCGGCGGTTGGCCGGCAAACCGGAAGAAGGCGTGATCCGTCTGCGAGCGTCCCATCAGGCCGGTCTGCTGGTGTTGGAACTCAGCGATGACGGCAATGGTGTTGATCTGGAAAAACTTCGCCGCAACATCGTCGAGCGGCAGTTATCCCCAGCCGAAACCGCCGCCCAGTTGAGCGAAGAAGAGCTGCTGACCTTCCTGTTTCTGCCGGGTTTCAGCCTGCGCGACGCGGTTACCGAAGTGTCCGGGCGCGGCGTCGGGCTGGATGCGGTTCAGCACATGGTCCGTCAGTTGCGCGGCGCTGTGGTGCTGGAGCAAACGGCGGGCGAGGGCAGTCGTTTCCATCTCGAAGTGCCGCTGACGTTGTCGGTAGTGCGCAGTCTGGTGGTGGAAGTCGGTGACGAGGCCTATGCCTTCCCGCTGGCGCACATCGAGCGCATGTGCGACCTGGCGCCGGAAGACATCGTGCAGGTCGAAGGCCGGCAGCATTTCTGGCATGAAGGCCGGCATGTCGGGCTGGTCGCCGCCACTCAGCTGTTAAATCGCCCGGCGAGCCAGAACAGCGCGCAGACCCTCAAAGTCGTGGTCATCCGCGAGCGAGATGTCATTTACGGGGTGGCAGTCGAGCGGTTTATAGGCGAACGGACGTTGGTGGTGCTGCCGCTGGACGAGCGTCTGGGCAAGGTGCAAGACATTTCCGCCGGAGCCTTGCTCGATGACGGCTCGGTGGTGCTGATCGTCGACGTCGAAGACATGCTGCGTTCGGTAGACAAACTGCTCAATACCGGGCGACTGGAGCGCATTGCCCGGCACGCCAATCTGGCCGTCGAAGCGGCGCGTAAACGGATTCTGGTGGTGGACGACTCGCTGACCGTTCGTGAGTTGCAGCGCAAATTGCTGCTCAATCGCGGCTATGACGTGGCGGTGGCGGTGGACGGTATGGATGGCTGGAATGCCCTGCGTTCGGAGGATTTCGATCTGCTGATCACCGACATCGACATGCCGCGCATGGATGGCATCGAGCTGGTGTCTTTATTGCGTCGCGATAATCGCCTGCAATCCCTGCCGGTGATGGTGGTGTCCTACAAGGATCGCGAAGAAGACCGCCGCCGTGGCCTCGACGCCGGAGCCGACTATTATCTAGCCAAAGCGAGTTTTCATGATGACGCTTTGCTGGATGCAGTGGTTGAGCTCATTGGAGGCGCGCGGGCATGAAAATCGCTATCGTCAATGACATGCCCATGGCGGTAGAGGCTTTGCGCCGCGCCTTGGCGTTCGAACCGGCACACGAGGTGATCTGGATCGCCGGCAATGGGGCCGAGGCGGTGCAACGTTGCACCGAGTACACCCCGGATCTGATCCTGATGGATTTGATCATGCCGTTGATGGACGGTGTGGAAGCGACCCGGCGAATCATGGCCGAGACTCCGTGCGCGATTGTCATTGTCACGGTCGACCGCGAGCAGAATGTGCACCGGGTGTTCGAAGCCATGGGCTACGGCGCGCTGGATGTGGTCGATACCCCGGCTATCGGGGGCGGCAATCCTCAGGAAGCCGCCGCACCGCTGCTGCGCAAGATCATGAACATTGGCTGGCTGATCGGCGACAAGAGCAATCGGGTGCGATCGACACCGAGCTCGCACCGTCACTCGTCCTCGCGCCAGCATTTGGTGGCCATCGGTTCATCCGCGGGCGGGCCGGCGGCACTGGAAGTGCTGCTTAAGGGCCTGCCTCGAGATTTTTCGCCGGCCATCGTGCTGGTCCAGCATGTGGATCAAGTGTTCGCTGCGGGCATGGCCGAATGGCTTGCCAGCGCCAGTGGCCTGGACGTGCGCCTGGCCCAGGAAGGCGAACCGCCACGAAGCGGCACGGTCTTGCTCGCCGGTACCAATCATCATATTCGCCTGCTGAAAAACGGCACGCTGGCCTACACCGCCGAACCGGTCAACGAGATCTATCGGCCTTCGATCGATGTGTTTTTCGAGAGTGTGGCCAGTTATTGGAGTGGTGACGCCGTAGGCGTTCTGCTGACCGGTATGGGGCGCGACGGCGCGCAGGGGCTTAAACTCATGCGCCAACAGGGCTACCTGACCATCGCTCAGGACCAACAAAGCAGTGCGGTGTACGGCATGCCGAAGGCGGCCGCGGCCATCGACGCGGCTGTGGAAGTTCGCCCACTGGACAAGATAGCGCCACGATTGCTGGAGATTTTCTCAAAATGACTATCATTAGCAGCAATCGTGGCCAAAGCAGTACTCAGGTGACCGCACATGAATGATTTACAGCTCGACGACTTCAAAACCGACGAAAACGCCGCCATGGTGTTGTTGGTGGACGATCAGGCGATGATCGGCGAGGCGGTGCGGCGTGGTCTGTCGAATGAAGAAAACATCGACTTCCATTTCTGCGCCGACCCGCACCAGGCCATCGCCCATGCGGTGCGCATCAAACCGACGGTGATCCTTCAGGATCTGGTCATGCCCGGCCTCGACGGCCTGAGCCTGGTGCGTGAATACCGTAATCACCCGGCGACCAAGGACATACCGATCATTGTCCTGTCGACCAAGGAAGACCCGTTGATCAAGAGCGCTGCGTTTGCCGCCGGTGCCAATGATTACCTGGTCAAACTGCCGGACAACATCGAACTGGTGGCGCGCATCCGCTATCACTCGCGCTCCTACATGACCCTGCTGCAGCGTGACGCGGCCTATCGCGCGTTACGGGTCAGCCAGCAGCAGTTGCTCGACACCAACCTGGTGCTGCAACGCTTGATGAACTCCGACGGCCTGACCGGCCTGTCGAACCGTCGGCATTTCGACGAATACCTGGAGCTGGAGTGGCGGCGTTCGCTGCGGGATCAGACCCAACTGTCATTGCTGATGATCGACGTCGATTACTTCAAGTCCTACAACGACAGTTTCGGCCACCTCGAAGGCGATGAGGCTCTGCGTAAAGTCGCCACGGCGATTCGCGATGCCAGCGCCAGGCCATCGGACTTGCCGGCCCGCTACGGCGGTGAAGAATTCGTCCTGGTCCTGCCCAACACCTCGCCGGGCGGCGCACGGCTGGTGGCGGAAAAACTGCGCCTGACTGTCGCTGCGTTGAAAATTCCGCACATTTCCCCGACCGAAGGTTCGAGCCTGACCATCAGCATCGGCCTCTCGACCATGACCCCGCAGCCGGGCAGCGATTGCCGGCAATTGATCTCGGCGGCGGACAAGGGGCTGTACCTGGCAAAGAACAATGGGCGCAATCAGGTGGGGATTGAATGAACCATAAGGTTCATTCACCGCTAAAGCCGCCAGGCGGGCTGCCTTGACAGCCTGATTACGTTATACTCGCCGGCTTTCAAAAGTTCGCCAACGAGTGCTGCCCGCCATGGAAATCAACCCGATCCTTAACAGTATCAAGGACCTGTCCGAGCGCTCCGAAACTATTCGGGGGTATCTTTGACTACGATCAAAAGCATGAGCGTCTGACTGAAGTCAATCGCGAGCTTGAAGATCCGTCTGTCTGGAACAACCCGTCGTACGCTCAGGAACTGGGCCGCGAGCGGTCGCTGCTGGCTCAGATCGTCGAAACCCTCGACGAAATGCACAGCGGTCTGGCCGATGCCAAAGACTTGCTGTTGATGTCCGCCGAAGAAGAAGACCAGGCCGCCGTCGATGACGTCGCAGCCGAAGTCGAGCGCCTGCGCGAGTCCCTGGAAAAACTCGAATTCCGTCGCATGTTCAGTGGTGAGATGGACGCCAACAACGCCTACCTGGATATCCAGGCCGGCTCCGGCGGTACCGAGGCTCAGGACTGGGCCAACATCCTGCTGCGCATGTACCTGCGCTGGGCTGACAAACGCGGTTTCGACGCGACCATCATGGAGCTGTCGGCCGGTGAAGTCGCCGGTATCAAAGGCGCTACCGTGCACATCAAGGGCGAATACGCCTTTGGCTGGCTGCGTACCGAAATCGGCGTGCACCGTCTGGTTCGCAAGAGCCCGTTCGACTCCGGCAACCGTCGTCACACCTCGTTCTCGGCCGTGTTCGTGTCGCCGGAAATCGATGACAACATCGAAATCGACATCAACCCGTCAGACCTGCGCATCGACACCTACCGCTCCTCCGGTGCCGGTGGTCAGCACGTTAACACCACCGACTCGGCCGTACGGATTACCCACGTACCGACCAACACCGTGGTCAGCTGCCAGAACGAACGTTCCCAGCATGCGAACAAAGACACCGCGATGAAAATGTTGCGGGCGCGTTTGTATGAGCAGGAAGTGCAGAAGCGCAACGCCGCTTCCCAGGCGCTGGAAGACACCAAGTCGGACATCGGCTGGGGTCACCAGATCCGTTCGTACGTGCTCGATGCCTCGCGGATCAAGGATCTGCGTACCAACATCGAACGCAGCGACTGCGACAAGGTGCTCGACGGCGACATCGACGAATACCTGGAAGCCAGCCTGAAACAAGGGCTTTAACGCACGCCCTACGGGGGTCAATACGACCCTGTAGGAGCGAGGCTTGCCCGCGAACCCCGGCGAATGCCGGGGGCAACGAACCCGTGATGGAATATTTAAAGACATGAGCGACCTACAACTCGACCCGCAAGCCCTGCAACAGGAAGAAAACTCCCTGATCGCCCTGCGCAAGGAAAAGCTTGCTGCCGAGCGCGTCAAGGGCAATGCCTTCCCGAACGACTTCCGCCGCGACAATTACTGCGAAGATTTGCAGAAACAGTACGCGGACAAGACCAAGGAAGAGCTGGCAGAGGCTGCAATCCCGGTCAAGGTTGCCGGTCGCATCATGCTCAACCGTGGCTCGTTCATGGTGATCCAGGACATGACCGGGCGGATCCAGGTTTACGTCAACCGTAAAACCCTGTCCGAAGACACCCTGGCCGCGGTGAAAACCTGGGACATGGGGGACATCATCGCCGCCGAAGGCACCCTGGCCCGTTCCGGCAAAGGTGACCTGTACGTTGAAATGACCCACGTGCGCCTGCTGACCAAGTCGCTGCGCCCGCTGCCGGACAAACACCACGGCCTGACCGATACCGAACAGCGCTACCGCCAGCGTTACGTTGACCTGATCGTCAACGAAGACGTACGCCAGACCTTCCGCGTTCGCTCGCAAGTGATTGCGCACATTCGCAGCTTCCTGATGAAGCGTGACTTCCTGGAAGTGGAAACGCCGATGCTGCAAACCATCCCAGGCGGTGCGGCGGCCAAGCCGTTCGAGACGCATCACAACGCGCTGGACATGGAAATGTTCCTGCGTATCGCGCCTGAGCTGTACCTCAAGCGCTTGGTAGTCGGTGGTTTCGAGAAAGTGTTCGAGATCAACCGCAACTTCCGCAACGAAGGCGTTTCGACGCGTCACAACCCTGAATTCACCATGTTGGAGTTCTATCAGGCTTACGCCGACTACGAAGACAACATGGACCTGACCGAAGAGCTGTTCCGCGAACTGGCGCAGCTGGTTCTGGGCAGCACCGACGTGCCTTACGGCGACAAAGTGTTCCACTTCGGCGAACCGTTCGTGCGTCTGTCGGTGTTCGACTCGATCCTCAAGTACAACCCTGAGCTGACCGCTGACGACCTGAACGACATCGACAAGGCTCGCACCATTGCCAAGAAGGCCGGCGCCAAGGTGCTCGGCTTTGAAGGTCTGGGCAAACTGCAGGTGATGATTTTCGAAGAACTGGTCGAGCACAAGCTGGAACAGCCGCACTTCATCACTCAGTACCCGTTCGAAGTGTCGCCACTGGCCCGTCGTAACGACGACAACCCGAACGTCACCGACCGTTTCGAACTGTTCATTGGCGGTCGTGAAATCGCCAACGCCTACTCCGAGTTGAATGACGCGGAAGACCAGGCCGAGCGTTTCATGGCGCAGGTGGCTGACAAGGACGCCGGTGACGACGAAGCCATGCACTACGACGCCGACTTCGTTCGCGCGCTGGAGTACGGCATGCCGCCGACCGCCGGTGAAGGGATCGGTATCGATCGCTTGGTGATGTTGCTGACCAACTCACCGTCGATCCGCGATGTGATCCTGTTCCCGCACATGCGCCCGCAAGCGTAAATGTTTCAATTAAAAAGCCGCCGATAACAGGCGGCTTTTTATTGCCTGTCTGGTACAAACGTATCAATTGGTTACTTTTGACGTTTTAGAGAGGAATACCTGTCGTGAATCGTGCAATGGCTCAAGAAGGTGCAGCGGATATCGCCACTGCGGTCGCTGAAAGTGTTCAGTACCAGGGCCGCAAGGCCAGCCGACAGGGCAGCGAACAGCGTCGACAGGACATTCTCGACGCGGCGATGCGCATTGTCGTGCGCGATGGCGTGCGGGCCGTACGGCACCGTGCAGTGGCCGCTGAAGCGGGTGTGCCGCTGTCGGCCACTACGTACTATTTCAAGGACATCGATGACCTGCTCACCGATACCTTCGCGCAATATGTGGAACGCAGCGCGGCGTACATGGCCAAGCTGTGGGTGAACAACGAAGGCTTGCTGCGCGAGATGGTGATCGGCGGCGACGGCAGTCAGGAGTCGCGCTCGCAACTGGCGGACGATATTGCACGGCTGATGGCCGACTATGTTCATCGGCAATTGCTCAATCGTCGCGAACACTTGATGGCCGAGCAGGCGTTCCGTCAGGAGGCGCTGCTAAACCCGCGCCTGGCGTTGTTGGTACGCTCCCATCAGCAAATTCTCCTGCAGGGCACCTGTCAGCTTTTCGAAGTATTGGGTTCCCGTGAGCCACAACAGGATGCCAAAGTGTTGACGGCGATTATCGGACGGATGGAATATCAGGGCCTGCTCAACGACGCCGAGCCTGTGGCCGAAGAGGAAATGCTCGGCATCCTCAACCGCTACATGCATTTGGTGTTGGCGTCGGTGTAACCCCAGTGTGGTAACTCAACCCTGTGGGAGCGGGCTTGCTCGCGAAAGCGGTTTAACATTCAACATCTTTGTTGTCTGACACACTGCCTTCGCGAGCAAGCCCGCTCCCACAAGGTCGGTGACCATTTGAGGTCGGCGTTGTGTTCATAGGGAGTGTTGAATGAAAGCCTGGCGCGTCATGGTGATCGCCTTGTCGATCTTGCTGCTCAGTGGTTGCCTAGTGACTTTCAAGGAGCCGCTGCCCGCCAGCGAGCCCGCGCCCCAAGGGTTGCTCGGCAGATGGACCAGCACCAATGCCTGGGGCGAGCCGATGAACCTGGAACTGACGCGCATCGGCGACAATCGCTATCAGGCGGTCAGCTACTTCAAGGCCAAGCCCCATGAGCGTGAAGCCTATCCCTTCACCGTGTCGCGCCATGGCAATCGCTGGTACCTGTCGGCGAAGGTGCCGGCGCAGTTCGGCGGGAATTTCACCATCACCGGTTTCGAACTCAACGATAAGCACGAACTGGTGGTCTACAACCTCGACCTCGAGCAGATCAAACAGGCCATGGGCCAAGAAGCCCTCAGTGGCGAACGCTTCCAGACCGATGACGGCGACGGGGTGTTGATCAACAACAGCCTGGATCAGGTGTTTGCCTACCTCGATGATCCGGCCAATTCCGATGTGTTCGTCGAAGCGGTGCGCTACCAGCGCCTGGCCAAAACCAAATAAACCCAGCACGTAACGGTTTTACTACAGGAGTTTCGGGTGGACGAATACCAGCAGACGATACGCATTTTGTCCGATCGCATAGTGCTGGCGCAGACGCCGATTCGCGTTCTGGATGCGGTCAAGTGGGACGACAGCATTCGCAAGGGGTTCTTCAAAGGCAAGGGCAAGGAAATGCCGGCCGTGGACCGCGACTACTACCTCAATCGACCGCTGGCATTTGACTCCAGCAAAGTGAAGCTGGAATTCCAGAACATCGAGCGCGACATCACCCGTCAGCTCGGCCAGTTCAACCCGGTCGGGCAGATCATGCGCCGCATGTGCAAGGAATACCGCATGGTGGTGCGCATGCTCGAAGCGCGCGGCACCGAGGATTTCGGTCTGATTTCACAGGAATTGTATGGCGCAGCGTCCGATGCATTCCACGCTGGCGACCCGACCCTGGCCGACCTGGGCCTGATGCTCTCCGATTACCTGAACAACATCGATGGCCGTGGCGACCTCAAGGACGAACCGAAAATCCTCACCGCCAAGGAAGCCGTCGACCTGCTGCAACATCGGTTGAACAAGGTGTTTGGCGAAAACGAGGAAACCATTCGGGTATTCGAATCCGACGGGATCGTCGCCGATGCCGCAGCCGGCGCTGACTACATCAAGATCCGCGCCGACGCGATGTTCAACGACCGCGACGTGCGTGCGCTGGAAGTCCACGAAGGGCTGGTACATGTGGGCACCACGCTTAACGGGCTGAATCAGCCGATCTGTACCTTCCTGTCCAAAGGCCCGCCATCGTCCACCGTGACCCAGGAAGGCTTGGCGATCCTGATGGAAATCATCACCTTCGCCTCCTACCCGAGCCGCCTGCGCAAACTGACCAACCGCACCCGCGCCATTCACATGGTGGAAGAGGGCGCGGACTTCTTGCAGATCTACGATTTCTTCTGTGAGCAAGGCTTCGAAATGGCCGAAAGCTATGGCAATGCCAGTCGGGTTTTCCGCGGCTCCGTGCCGACCGGTCTGCCATTTACCAAAGACTTGTCCTACCTCAAGGGCTTTATCATGGTTTACAACTACATTCAGTTGGCCGTGCGTAAAGGCAAATTGGAGCAGATACCACTGTTGTTTTGCGGCAAGACCACGCTGGAAGACATGCGGACCTTGCGCCAATTGGTGGACGAAGGCCTGGTGGTGCCGCCCAAGTACCTGCCCGACCAATTCCGCGACATGAACGCGCTGTCAGCCTGGATGTGCTTCTCCAACTTCCTCAACCACCTGAGCCTTGACCGGATCGAAGCGGATTATTCCAATATCCTCTAACGATGACGCACTCCAAATGTGGGAGCGGGCTTGCTCGCGAAAGCGGTGTGTCAGTCGACATCAATGCTGGATGGAAAACCGCTTTCGCGAGCAAGCCCGCTCCCACATTGGGTCGTATTCCAACTCCCTATTTTCGCGAGGCTTCACCGGATGAGAATCCTCGGTATCTTTTGTCTGCTCCTGACCCTCGGCGGTTGCGACTCTCTGTTGTTCTACCCCGAGCCCGGCCAGCCATTCACCCCGGCAAAAGCCAAACTCGAATTTCGCGACGTCACCCTGACCACCGCTGACGGTCTTAAGCTGCATGGCTGGTGGCTGCCGGCGAAAAAAGGTGTCGAGGTCAAAGGCACGGTGCTGCATTTGCACGGCAACGGCGGCAACCTGGCGTGGCATTTGGGTGGGAGCTGGTGGTTGCCGGAGCAGGGCTATCAAGTGTTGCTGGTGGACTATCGCGGGTACGGCTGGTCCGAAGGTAAACCGGCGTTGCCGGCGATCTATCAGGACATCGACGCCGCGTTCAAATGGCTTGACCAGGCTCCAGAGGCCAAGGGCAAACCGCTGATCCTTCTCGGTCAGAGCCTTGGCGGTTCGATGGCCGTGCATTTCCTGGCCCAACATCCCGAGCGCCAGCGCCAACTCAAGGCTTTTGTGCTCGATGGCGTGCCGGCCAGCTACCGCGATGTCGGGCGTTTCGCCCTGAGCACGTCATGGATGACCTGGCCGTTCCAGGTGCCGTTGTCCTGGTTGGTGCCGGACGGCGACAGCGCGATCCATTCCATGAAGAAGCTCAACGGCGTACCGAAACTGCTCTATCACAGTATTGATGATCAACTGGTGCCCCTTTCCAACGGCATCCGACTGTATCAAGCTGCGCCGCCGCCGAGAGTGCTGCAACTGACCCGTGGCGGACATGTGCAAACCTTCGCCGACCCGGTCTGGCAGAAAGTCATGCTGCGTTACCTCGAAGACCCACAGCATTTCAATGGCCTGCGCCGCCTGGGCGAGATCCCGAATTACCCGGCACCCCCGAATTCTGAAGATGAACCACCAGAGAGTCCGCAATGAGTGAAGAACGTAACGCCATCCCGCTGATCATCACCGGTATTTGCAGCATCCTCGGCACCGTTGCCGCCCTGTGGTGGTACGGCTACCTGCACTTCGCCAAACCCGAAGATGCGCTGCTGCTCAGCGACTTCACCATGCTCAAGACCGTGCCGGGGGAAGACTACAAGGTTTCCCTGGAACCGGCCCCGCAAGTGGCCCAGTGCATCGATGGCGTGCTGGTACTGTTCGACACCGACCAGAAAGGCCTGACCGGCGTGCTGATCAACAGCAAGAAAAAAGCCGTGCGCTGCATGGGCGAGGAAACGCCGCAAAAACTTGAGCAATAAACATCCTGTAGGAGCCAGGCTTGCCGGCGAAGAACGATAACGCGGTCTAGCAGATACACCGAGTCATCGTTCTTCGCCGGCAAGCCTGGCTCCTACAGGGGCATTTGCGTTACCACAGGTATTTAATTCGAGCTGATCGCCGAACGCGGAATAACCGGCTGGTTGTCATTGGAAATGGTCACTTCCACCCGACGGTTCATCGCACGTCCCGAGACGCTGGAGTTCTCCGCAACCGGGTATTCCTTGCCATAACCCTGGACCACGATGCGCGCCGGGTCGACACCCATCTTGATCAGGGCTACTTGCACCGAGGTCGCGCGGCGCTCGGACAGCGACTGGTTGTACGACGCCGAACCAGTGCTGTCGGTGTAGCCTTCGACAATCACTTTGCGGTCCGGGTGTTCCTGAAGGAACTGCGCCAGTTTGCTGATGTTCATCAGGCCGTTGGACTTCAGGTCAGCCTTGTTGGTGGCGAACAGTACATCACCGAAGGTCACCAGCGTGCCGCGATCGGTCTGTTTGGCGTTCAGGCTGTCCTGCAACTGCTTGATCTGTGCGTCGCGGGCCTCCAGGCGAGCCTGGGCCCGTTGTGCCGCGGCATTTTTCAGGTTGTTTTCAGCGGTGCGCAGGGCGATGGTCTGTTTGGCCACTTCAACACGCTGATTGGTCAGGTAAGCCAGTTGGTCGACCTTGGCCTGGTCTTCCCGATCCAGGTAAGCCTTTTCGGCCTTGTCCAGGTATTCGCTGGCGTCTTTGGTTTCCAGCGCCGCAACTTTGCTCGCCTGCGGGTCGGCTTGCAGGCCGGTGTAATTGGTACGGGCTTGTTCCAGGTTCGCGTTGGGCGGTGTAGAGCAGGCAGCCAGTGCAACACTGGCGGCCAGGAGGGCGGGGATCATCAATTGATTGCGCATAATGGTTCGTCCTTTCTATCGATAAGCGTTTCAGGTTTGAAAGTCGGAATGCGCGCTTACTGCACGGGGCGCTGACTTTCCTGACGCAGTTCCTGAACACCTTTCTGGGCGTCCTTCACAGCCTGTTCGGCTTTCATCGCCTGAGCCTTGCGCTCGGCGACACGGGCGTCCCACTCGGCTTGCTCGGCCAGCATTCTGGCTTCGTCATACTTTTTGTCGTGCATGGCGATTTCGGCTTGTTTGAGCTTGTCCTGAGCGGCCTTCATTTCCACGGCGGCGAATTCGGTACCGCCGGCGCTGACGGCGTCGTTCACGGCAGATTGGGTCACGGCGTATTGCTCGCTCGGCGGATTGCCGGCGCAACCGGCCAGAACTAAGCTGCCGCCGATGGCCAGGGCAGCCAGTTTGAGACTGCGCAGATGGATGAACGAGGATGAGACAGTGCTGGTCTTCATGGTCTTCAACTCCATTGGATAACTCCTGAAAAACATCTGAATCCATCCTGGGCAAGGAGCCGCAACCTTCAATTTCCAGAGCGTTTTTAAACGGCCGTCCCAGGCGTGGTTATTGGGTTGACCCGAAGTTTTTTTTAAAAGTTCAGAGAAGATGGCTTTTCGCCCGAAAAACTTTGACCGAGCGGACAAGGCTCTAAATCGGGAATTTTAGCGATGTGCAGCGGTATGCCCGAGCATTTCATGGCTTGGGAACATGCAATTATCGAAGGATATGCAAGCCCGCTCCCACAAGTTCGGCGGAAAATTCAGTGTTTTTGTTTGTCAATCGGTCGATAAATCATGCAAATGACGACGGGACAAGGCGAGAAAACGCGGGGTCGCACCGACGTCTTCGTACAGCGGATCGCCTTCTTCATCGGTAGCCACCACCGTTGACCCTTTCACATACGGAAAGCTCGCTTCGAGCTCTTCTAGGGCGGCGCCGATCAGTTCGCCGAGCAGTTCTTCGGGGTGGCGCTTGGGGTACATCTCGATAATCGCCGCCAGCCGCGCGGCGGCTTCCACGTCCAGGCGAATCGTGTAGCCCGTGTCGGTCAGGCGACCCTTGGCGTTTTCTTCCCAATGTTTGGCGAGCTCGCGGATTTTCATGATGACCTCATTGCGCACCTGCTCGTGGCAGGCGGGGTGAGTGTCCGGCGGTGGCCGGCGGCAAGCCGTTGTACGGCTTCTTTGTTGAAACCAGCTTCAGTTGAAGTCCCTTCGTCTGCTTGTAAGAAGCGCTTTACGACGGCACTCTCTATGACAGAGCTTCTAACAACAAAGCATAGCCGCCAATGCCAGTGTAGGAGCCAGGCTTGCCGGCGAAGGCGTCCATGAGAGCGCCTTCGCCGGCAAGCCTGGCTCCTACGAAAAGCTGGCATTGAACATAGCCGCCGGATTTTCGCTGGAGAACCGCTGATGACCGATATTGATGCACGCTTGCGCGAGGACGTTCACCTGTTGGGTGAGCTGTTGGGCAGTACCATTCGTGAACAGTATGGGGACGACTTTCTCGACAAGATCGAGCAGATCCGCAAAGGCGCCAAGGCTGATCGTCGCGGTTCGATGGACGCCGAACTCAGCGCCAGCCTCAACCAGTTGAGCGAAGACGAATTGCTGCCGGTAGCGCGGGCGTTCAACCAGTTCCTGAATCTGGCCAATATCGCCGAGCAATATCAGCTGATTCACCGCCGCGAAGAATCGCAGCCCGCACCCTTCGAGGCTCGGGTGTTGCCGGAACTGCTCGCTCGCCTGCTGACTGCGGGTCATGCCCCTGAATCCCTGGCCCGGCAATTGGGGCGGCTGGAAATCGAGCTGGTATTGACCGCGCATCCCACCGAAGTGGCGCGTCGCACGCTGATCCAGAAGTACGACGCGATCGCCGCGCAACTGGCCGCCCAGGACCATCGCGATCTGACCAGCGCCGAGCGTGAGCAGATCAAAGTGAAGCTGCAGCGTCTGATCGCCGAAGCCTGGCACACCGAAGAAATCCGCCGCACCCGCCCGACACCGGTGGACGAAGCCAAGTGGGGCTTTGCGGTGATCGAGCACTCGCTGTGGCAGGCGATTCCCAACTATTTGCGCAAGGCCGATCAGGCCCTGCATGCTGCCACCGGCCTGCATTTGCCACTGGAGGCGGCACCGATTCGTTTTGCTTCGTGGATGGGCGGCGACCGCGACGGCAACCCCAACGTCACCGCCGCCGTGACCCGCGAAGTGTTGCTGCTGGCGCGCTGGATGGCCGCCGATTTGTACCTGCGCGATGTCGATCACCTCGCCGCCGAATTGTCGATGCAGCAGGCCAGTGACGCGTTGAAAGCCAAGGCCGGCGACAGCGCCGAACCTTACCGCGCGGTCCTCAAACAATTGCGTGAACGCCTGCGCGCGACCCGTAATTGGGCTCACGCATCCCTGACGGCAACCACGCCCGCGTCGGCCGATGTGCTGCAAAACAATCGTGACCTGCTGGAGCCGCTGGAGCTGTGCTATCACTCGCTGCATGAATGCGGCATGGGCGTCATCGCCGACGGCCCGTTGCTCGATTGCCTGCGCCGCGCGGTGACGTTCGGGCTGTTTCTGGTGCGCCTCGATGTGCGACAGGACTCGTCGCGCCACACGGCAGCCATGACCGAAATCACTGACTACCTCGGCCTGGGCCGTTATGAGGATTGGAACGAGGAAGAGCGCATCGCCTTCCTGATGCGCGAACTGAACAATCGCCGGCCATTGTTGCCGGCGTACTTCAAGCCGTCTGCCGACACCGCCGAAGTGCTGGCGACGTGCCGGGAAATCGCCGCGGCGCCGGGGGCCTCCCTCGGCTCGTATGTGATTTCCATGGCCGGCGCCGCCTCCGACGTGCTCGCCGTGCAATTACTGCTCAAAGAATCCGGCGTCTTGCGGCCGATGCGCGTGGTGCCGCTATTCGAAACCCTCGCCGACCTCGACAACGCCGGCCCGGTGATCGAAAAGCTCCTGCTGCTGCCGGGCTATCGCTCGCGCCTGCAAGGGCCGCAGGAAGTGATGATCGGTTATTCCGACTCGGCCAAGGACGCCGGCACCACCGCAGCGGCCTGGGCGCAATATCGGGCGCAGGAGCGTTTGGTGGATATCTGCTGCGAGCAACAAGTGGAGCTGTTGTTGTTCCACGGTCGCGGTGGCACCGTGGGCCGTGGTGGCGGCCCGGCGCACGCGGCGATTCTGTCGCAGCCGCCGGGATCGGTGGCGGGGCGTTTCCGCACCACCGAGCAGGGGGAAATGATTCGTTTCAAATTCGGCCTGCCGGACATCGCCGAGCAAAACCTCAATCTGTACCTCGCGGCGGTATTGGAAGCGACCTTGCTGCCGCCGCCACCGCCTGAGCCTGCCTGGCGCCATTTGATGGACGAATTGGCCGCCGATGGCGTCAAGGCTTACCGCGCCGTGGTGCGGGAGAATCCGCAGTTCGTCGAGTATTTCCGCCAGTCCACCCCGGAGCAGGAGTTGGGGCGTTTGCCTTTGGGCAGCCGCCCGGCCAAGCGCCGCGCTGGCGGGATCGAAAGCTTGCGCGCCATTCCATGGATCTTCGGCTGGACCCAGACGCGCCTGATGTTGCCGGCCTGGCTCGGCTGGGAAGCGGCGCTGAGCAAGGCGCTGGAGCGTGGCGAGGGTGAGTTGCTGGGGCAGATGCGCGAGCAGTGGCCGTTCTTCCGTACCCGCATCGATATGCTGGAAATGGTGCTGGCCAAGGCCGACGCCGATATCGCCCAATCTTACGATGAGCGCCTGGTCGAGCCGGATCTGCTCCCTTTGGGTGCGCATTTACGCGACCTATTGTCGCAGGCCTGTGCGGTGGTACTGGGGTTGACCGGTCAGTCGCAGCTACTGGCACATAGCCCAGCCACCCTTGAATTCATCCGCCTGCGCAACACTTATCTCGACCCGCTGCATCTATTGCAGGCCGAATTGTTGGCACGTTCGCGGCAACAGGATGTGGCCCAGGGTAGCCCGGTAGAACAGGCGTTACTGGTGTCTGTGGCGGGGATTGCCGCCGGTTTGCGAAATACTGGCTAAGGTTTTTGTCGTGGGGGACAGGCACCCGGCGCGAGCGTCGAGTGCCTGTTGGCGAGCGGTCGAAAAGGTCTGTCAGGCGACAGTTAATGATGGGGTTGCGACTTGGGGTACCTCTTTGCAAGGTCTCCTCTGGCGCGGGTTTCTCCGACTTTCGGCGGCTTGTGTGGGCAGGGCCTGCTGTGTATCTTGATCAGCCTTTGGCCGTTTGGGCGGTCGCGATCCTATTTTTGAGATTGGCCCCACGAGGCGAATCTGACGTTATCTATATAAAAATTGAGGAGCACATCGATGCGCGTCATTCTGCTGGGAGCTCCCGGGGCCGGTAAAGGTACTCAGGCTAAGTTCATCACCGAGAAATTCGGCATTCCGCAAATCTCCACCGGCGACATGCTGCGTGCTGCTGTAAAAGCCGGTACCGAGCTGGGTGTTAAAGCCAAAGGCATCATGGATGCCGGTGGTCTGGTCTCTGACGATCTGATCATCGCCCTGGTCAAGGACCGTATCGCGCAGCCTGATTGTGCCAACGGTTTCCTGTTCGACGGTTTCCCGCGCACCATTCCGCAAGCTCAAGCGCTGGTAGAAGCTGGCGTGGAGCTGGACCACGTGGTCGAAATCGCCGTCGATGATGAAGAAATCGTTCAACGTATCGCCGGTCGTCGCGTTCACGAGGCCAGCGGCCGTGTGTACCACACCGTCTACAATCCGCCGAAAATCGCCGGCAAAGACGACATCACCGGCGAAGAGCTGGTGCAGCGCAAGGACGACACCGAAGAAACCGTGCGTCATCGCCTGTCGGTCTACCACTCCCAGACCAAACCACTGGTGGAGTTCTACCAGGGGCTGGCCTCTGCGCAGGGCAAGCCAAAATACAGCCATATCCCGGGCGTTGGCTCGGTTGAAGCGATCACTGGCAAGGTGCTTGAAGCACTGAGCTGAAAAGTCTGATCGGCTTTATCTTCTACGGCCCGCTTGCGGGCCGTAGTTGTTTATACTGGCGCACTTTTTCTGACCTCTTTTACGGAAACATCGATGAGTACCTTGCTGGCCCTGGACACCGCGACTGAAGCTTGCTCCGTTGCCTTGCTGCATGACGGCAAAGTCACGAGTCATTACGAGGTGATCCCGCGCCTGCATGCGCAGAAGCTGCTGCCGATGATTCAGCAACTGCTGGCTGATGCCGGGATTACCCTGCAAGCAGTCGATGCCATTGCGTTTGGCCGTGGGCCGGGCGCGTTCACCGGTGTGCGGATCGCCATTGGCGTGGTGCAAGGTCTGGCATTTGCGCTGGATCGCCCGGTGTTGCCGGTCTCCAATCTTGCCGTACTCGCTCAACGGGCTTATCGCGAACACGGCGTCAGCCAGGTCGCAGCGGCCATCGATGCGCGTATGGATGAGGTGTATTGGGGTTGCTACCGCGAAACGGCGGGGGAAATGCGCCTGGTGGGCAACGAAGCCGTACTGCCACCGGAAGCCGCTGCGTTGCCGGCCGATGCCAGTGGCGAGTGGCTCGGCGCAGGTACCGGTTGGGGGTATGCCGAGCGCATTGCCGTCAATCTGAGCGGGCAAGACGCGGGCATGCTGCCCCACGCCGAAGACCTGCTGACGCTGGCGCGTTTTGCCTGGGAACGCGGTGAAGCGATCGTGGCTGATGAGGCACAACCGGTGTATCTGCGCGATAAAGTCGCGACCCCGAAAGCGCGTTAATCCTTGATGCCGAGTTGAGCCCTTCGCGGGCAAGCCTCGCTCCTACAGGTTTTGAACCAGTCGAAATATCGACGATATCCTGTAGGAGCGAGGCTTGCCCGCGAAAGCAATCTCCCCGGTGATAGCCAATCGTGAGTTTTCTACCCGCCGCTTTTAAACCTTTTCACTTTTATGTGTTCTAGTTATCACTCGGCAGTTTGCGAAGCGGGCTATGTGCCACTAAGCTGCCATCATTGATACCGGACATGTACTCATGCGTATAGACGGCGTTTCCTCTCAGTCCTACCCCATCAAGCGCAAGCCCCGCAACGGCCCTGTGGCGGATGACGACTGCGTCGATATCGACGGCGAGCTGGAAATTCCTTCCGAAGAGCAGTTGGCCGCCCGTGCCGCCAAAGCTTCCGCACAACGTCTGAGCAATCTTCCCGCGCGTCAACAAGACATGATCTATCACCGCGCGATGAGCAAAAGCGTGGCGATGGCACTGGCGAGTTACCTGAGCACCGCCACTTTTGTCGATTGGGATGCGGATGTACTGGGTCTCGATCTGTACATCTGATGTTGCTGCCTTACTACCTCGGCTGTCCGTCCTGGAGTGAAAACGCCTGGCGCGATTACTTGTATCCGCAAGACGCCAGACCCGCCGAGTTTCTCACTCTTTATTCTCAAGTGTTCAACGCCGTGGAAGGCAATACAACCTTCTATGCGAGCCCGTCTGCCGTCACTGTGCAGCGTTGGGCCGAGACCATGCCCGAACACTTTCGCTTCACCGCGAAGTTCCCCGGTGACATCAGCCACAGCGGTGACCTGCGCGAACAACTGAGCGCTGCCGAAACCTTCCTGCAATTGCTCAGCCCTCTGGGTGAACGGGTTTCTCCCCTCTGGCTGCAATTATCGAAAAGCTTCACCCCTCAACGCTTGTCCGAGCTGACCGGTTTTATCGACGCAGTGGACCGGCCCTTGGCGGTCGAAGTGCGGCACGATGAGTTCTTCGCCAAGGGCGATGCCGAGCGGATGCTCAATCGCCTGTTGCTGGATCGCGGTGTCGAGCGCATCTGTCTCGATCCGCGAGCGCTGTTCAGCTGCACCTCGACCGATCCTTCGGTGCTCCACGCCCAATCGAAAAAGCCCCGGGTGCCGCCTCGTCCCGCTGCGTTCACTCAATTCCCACAGGTGCGTTTCATCGGTCATCCTGTGCTTGAAGCCAACGATCCGTTCCTGGTGCCGTGGGTCGAGAAAATCGCTGTCTGGATCGAAGAGGGCCGCACGCCCTATATCTTCCTGCACACCGCCGATAATCTGCTGGCAGCGAAACTGGCGCGGCGTTTTCACGCACAACTGATGCTGCGTTTGCCTGGCTTGCCGCCGCTGCCTGAGCTATACAGAGAGCCCGCGGCCGAGCAACTTGGCTTGCTCTGAAGCGGCTTCGTTTCCTAATGCCAGCAGCTAAGGCGCAAAACCTGTGGGAGCGGGCTTGCTCGCGAAAGCGGAGTGTCAGACGACAACAATGTTGATTGTGCCGCCGTCTTCGCGAGCAAGCCCGCTCCCACACGCTTAACTTTCGTTTCCTCTTTTCAGGAGCCTGCCAATGGATGCGCAAACCCTTCGAGCCCAGGCGTTCAAAGCACTGCACGAACGCGAGGGCGCTTTTGTCATTCCCAACCCTTGGGACGCCGGCTCGGCGAAAATGCTCGCCAGCCTGGGCTTCGAGGCGCTGGCGACCACCAGTGCCGGTTACGCCTTTTCCCGGGGCCGTCCCGATGGCGGGCTGACCCTCGACGAAACTCTGGCGAACGTTGAGGCGATTGTCGCGGCCACTGATCTGCCGGTCGCGGTGGATCTCGAAAACGGTTTTGCCGATGCTCCCGCCGACTGCGCCCAAAGTATTGTGCGTGCGGCAAAGGCCGGTGCGGTCGGCGGTTCGATCGAAGACGCCACGGGGCGTGAGGACGGTCCGATCTACTGCTTCGAACATGCCGTCGCGCGTATCGAAGCGGCCGTCGCGGCGGCACGCAGTTTGCCTTTTCCCTTCGTGCTGACGGCGCGTGCCGAGAACTATCTGCACGGCAATCCTGACCTCGACGATACCATTCGCCGCTTGCAGGCATTCGCCGAGGCGGGGGCCGACGTGCTTTACGCACCGGGCCTGCGCAGCGCGGAAGAGGTCTTGGCGGTGGTTCGCGCCGTGGCGCCGAAACCGGTCAATGTGTTGATGTCCGGCGGGCTCAAACTGACGGTCGAGCAGTTGAGTGAAATGGGCGTCAAACGCATCAGCGTCGGTTCGGCCCTGGCCCTGGCGGCGTATGGCGAGTTCTTCCGCGCCGCCGAGGAAATCCAGCAACACGGGACCTTCGGCTTCACCTCCCGGTCGATGCCGTTCCAGAAGGCCAATCAATTGTTCAAAGGCTGACGATGCGGTTTCGCTGGGGGCTGTTGCTGGTGCTGTTGATCATCGGCGCTGCCGGGTTGGGCGTCTGGCGCGGCTGGGTTTCCATTCCCCCGCAATGGAACCCATGGGCGCCGCTGGACGTAAAGGCCGAACCGAACCTGCTGACTCGCTACAAACTGATGCGTCTGCGCGATGATCCGCCGCTATGCGACCAAGCCTTGAGCAGTTCCGGTTTACGGGTAACTCGTCAGGCCGACAGCCTGGACGCGGCCTGCCCGTTGACCAACACCTTGCGTGTGCACGGTGGCGAAGCGGCGCTGAGCAGCAGTTTCCTCGCCAGTTGCCGTCTGGCGGTAGCGTTCGCCTTGTTCGAGCGCCACGCCTTGCAACCGGCGGCTCAGGCTGTCTACGGGCAGACGGTGAAACGGGTCGACCACATCGGCAGCTTCGCCTGTCGCAACGTCTACAACCGCGAAAACGGCAGACGTAGCCAGCATGCCACGGCCGATGCCCTGGATATCAGCGGATTCCGGTTGGCGGACGGCCGATCGATCAGCGTGCTCAAGGATTGGCCGAAGGATAACCGGGACGCGCGATTTCTCCATCAGGTCCGCGACGGCGCCTGCGATATGTTCAGTGTGGTACTGAGCCCGGACTACAACGCCGCCCATCGCAATCACTTTCATCTGGATGTCGGGCCGTGGTGGCGGTGCCGCTGAGGGTCATGCGGCGATGCGCAGGTTCTGCAGAACGATCGGGCGTGCCCAGCCGTTATCGAAATCGAATTGTTTCTGTTGTTCCACCAGCTCTTCGGGCGAGAACGGCGGGAACGGTTTGTCCAGCAGGTCGAGTTCGAACTCGGCGATCGGCAAGTGCAACGGACGCGGTTGCGCTGCGGTGCCAGGCTCTGGCAGCGGTTGACCAGCGGTGAGTACGATCGGGCGAACCCAGCCGCTATCGAAGTTCTGTTGTTGCTGTTGCGCGACGATTTCTTGCGGTGGGAACGGCGGGAACGGTTTGTCGGCCAGGTCCATTTCGAATTCGGCAATCGGCAGGAACAGTGGCTCTGGTGGCCGGACTACGGTTTCTTTCACATCACATTCGCGCTGGGAAATGATGTGCGCCAGCAGCTCGCTGCCAACGGTCGGTTCGACCGGGCTGTCGAGATCGACCGGCGGAAAATTCAGCGATTCAGGCAGCACTTCACCCGACTGTTCGGCCAGCGCTCGGGCAAAGAAATCCTGCCAGATGTGGCTGACGCCGCTCAGTGCCTGGGTGTTTCGCAGGTTGTAGTCGCCGTAGGGCGAGATAAAACCTGTGAATGTGGATTGAATGTCTGACATTTCTCTCGGTCGACGCTCAGCTCTGGCAAAATGCTCGATAGTTTGGTTATCGGCCATTTTTGCCGATCATTAATTTTTTGAGCGTGTTTTCCCATGATTGAGCAACCTGCGGCCTGCCGCATCCATGTCGAGGCCTTGGGCACGACCTTTCAGCCACAGGCTGAGCAATGGGCCGAGCGCCTGGGGTTGCCGTTGCAGGTGGATGACGGCGAGTTTGCCTTGCAGGTGGGCGAGCAGGGGTTGCAGCTGCAACAACTCGGGCCGGATGCACCGGGACCGGTGCGCGTGGATTTTGTCGAGGGCGGCGCGGCCCATCGCCGGTTGTACGGTGGCGGCAGCGGTCAGATGATCGCCAAAGCGGTCGGCATCGCCCAAGGCGTGCGCCCGCGTGTGCTGGACGCCACGGCGGGGCTGGGCAAGGACGCGTTCGTGCTGGCCAGCCTGGGCTGCGAGATGAGCCTGATCGAGCGCCAGCCGCTGATCGGTGCGTTACTTGAAGATGGTCTGGCGCGCGGCGCGGAAGATTTCGACGTGGCGCCAATCGTGGCGCGGATGCGTTTGCTCAAGGGCAATTCGATCGAGGTGATGCGCAACTGGGAAGGCGAGCCGCCGCAGGTGATCTACCTCGACCCGATGTTTCCCCATCGCGAGAAAACCGCATTGGTGAAGAAGGAAATGCGCCTGTTCCGGCCGCTGGTAGGCGACGACCCGGACGCGCCGGCATTGCTCGAAGCGGCATTGGCCCTGGCCAGTCACCGGGTGGTGGTCAAACGCCCACGCAAGGCGCCGTGCATCGAGGGGCCGAAACCGAGTCATGCGCTGGATGGCAAGTCCAGCCGATACGACATTTATCCGAAGAAAGCGCTCAAACCCTGATTTGATACTGATCGTCCCCACGCTCTGCGTGGGAATGCCTCAATGGACGCTCTGCGTCCGCTTCGAAAGGGACGCGGAGCGTCCCGGGCTGCATTCCCACGCAGAGCGTGGGAACGATCATCAGACCGCCTCCGGTCGATAAGCCCGCATAAACAATCCCACCACTTCCCGCACATGGGCTTCAGCCGCATCCCCGATCACCGGCTCGCCGCAGCCATACAGCAGCCGGAAATTCCCCGCGCCCTTGAGCAGGCAAAAGAAATGCTCAGCCGCATTGCGCGTTTTATCGATGCTCAATGCGCCGCTCTGATTGATCTTGCTCAGCAACCCCTCCATGCCGTGCAGCACGCGCTCGGGGCCGGCCTCGAAGAAGATCTGCGAGAGTTTCGGGTCTTGGCTGCCCAGCGTAATCATCAGCCGGTTCAGGTTTACCGATTCGTCGCTGTTGATCAGTTGATGAAAGCCGCGCGCAATGTTCAGCAGCACGGTTTCCACCGCAATGCCGTCCGGCAATTCAAAAAACAGCGTTGGCAGTTGCTCCTCGCACTTAGCCATCACTGCGGCGGCGAACAGCGTTTCCTTGTCGTTGAAATGGCTATAGACCGTCAGTTTCGACACGCCGGCCTCGGCCGCCACGGCATCCATGCTGGTATTGGCGTAGCCCTTACTCAGAAACAGGATTTTCGCCGCATCGAGGATGGCCTGGCGTTTGGCCAGATCCTTGGGACGGCCCGGACCGTTGGGTGCTGAAAGATTGTTCGACATTCTTCGCTTTAATACTGGACTGGTGAGTTTGCTATTAATAACATACCGGCCAGTATAAATATTCCAAGCACCATTAGCGAAAGGTCCTTCACCATGTTCCGCTATGCCTTGTCCCTCGCATTGCCGGTCAGCCTGGCTTTTTTATTATCTGCGTGTGGCCATGAAGAGGCGCCTCAAGTCACCATCCGCCCGGCCATGGTCGTACAGCCAGAGCCTTCGGCTCAGGCCATGGAAAGTTATCCCGGTGAAGTTCGCGCCCGCTATGAGCCCGATCTGGCCTTCCGTATTGGCGGCAAAGTCAGCCGACGACTGGTCGAAGAGGGGCAGCGGGTCAAGGCTGACCAACCCCTGGCGGAACTCGATCCTCAGGACGTGCGCCTGCAACTGGAAGCTACCCGTGCCCAGGTCGCGGCCGCCGAAGCCAACCTGAGCCTGGTGCGGGCCGAGCGTGATCGCTACAAGACCCTGATGGAGCGGCAGATGGTCAGCCGTTCGCAGTACGACAATGCGGAAAACCTCTACCGCTCCGGTGAAGCACGCCTCAAGCAAATCAAAGCCGAATTCAACGTCTCGACCAATCAGGCCAGTTACGCGGTGCTGCGTGCGCCGCAGGATGGCGTAGTGGCCAAACGTGCGGTTGAAGTCGGGCAAGTGGTGGCGGCCGGGCAAACCGTGTTTACCCTCGCCACCGATGGCGAGCGCGAAGTGTTGATCAGCCTGCCGGAGCAGAGTTTCGGTCGCTTCAAGGTCGGCCAACCGGTCTCGGTAGAACTCTGGACCCAACCCGATCAACGTTTCCCCGGACGCATCCGTGAGTTGTCGCCTGCGGCCGATCCGAAATCCCGCACCTTCGCCGCCCGTATCGCTTTTACCGCCGGTAAGGTTCCCGCCGAACTGGGCCAGAGCGCCCGGGTGTTCATCCAGACCGCCGAAGTAGTGGCGTTGTCGGTGCCGCTGTCGGCGGTCACCGCGGAAAACGGTGCCACTTATGTGTGGGTGGTCGGCGCCAACAACACCTTGAAAAAAGCCCCGGTGCGGGTCGGTGCATTCGGCGAGAAAACCGTGCCGGTGCTCGAAGGCCTGAACGCCAGCGACTGGGTGGTGGCGGCCGGTGTTCATGTGCTTCACGACGGGCAGCAAGTGCGCCCGGTGGATCGCTCCAACCGCGTGGTCAATCTGGCGCACAAGGAGTAATCCCCGATGGGTTTCAATCTTTCCGAATGGGCGCTGCGTAACCGCCAGATCGTACTGTTCCTGATGCTCTTGCTGGCCGTCGTCGGCGCGTTGTCCTACACCAAACTCGGCCAAAGCGAAGACCCGCCATTCACCTTCAAGGCCATGGTGATTCGCACCAACTGGCCGGGAGCCACGGCTGAGGAAGTGTCGCGCCAGGTTACCGAGCGTATTGAAAAGAAATTGATGGAAACCGGCGAGTACGAACGGATCGCGTCGTTCTCCCGCCCGGGCGAATCCCAGGTGACGTTCATGGCTCGGGATTCGATGCATTCGGTGGAAATCCCGGAGCTCTGGTATCAGGTCCGCAAGAAGATCAGCGATATTCGCCATACCCTTCCACCGGGCATCCAGGGGCCATTTTTCAACGATGAGTTCGGCACCACCTTTGGCAACATCTATGCCCTGACTGGCGAAGGTTTTGATTACGCGGTGCTCAAGGACTACGCCGACCGCATCCAGATTCAGCTGCAACGGGTCAAGGATGTGGGCAAGGTCGACCTGCTCGGGTTGCAGGACGAGAAGATCTGGATCGAACTGTCCAACGTCAAACTGGCCACCCTCGGGTTGCCGTTGGCGGTGGTGCAGCAGGCGCTAGAAGAGCAGAACGCGATGTCCACCGCTGGCTTCTTCGAAACCACCAGCGAACGTTTGCAGCTACGGGTTTCGGGGAATTTTCAGACGGTCGATGAGATCAAGAACTTCCCGATCCGCGTCGGTGATCGCACATTCCGCATCGGTGATGTGGCGAACGTGCGTCGTGGCTTCAACGATCCACCGGCGCCGCGCATGCGCTTCATGGCTGAAGACGCCATCGGTCTGGCCGTGGCCATGAAGGGGGGTGGCGACATTCTGATTCTGGGCAAAGCGCTGGAAGTCGAATTCGCCCGGATCCAGAAAAACCTCCCGGCCGGCATGCAGCTGCGCAAGGTGTCCGATCAACCCGCGGCGGTGAAAACCGGTGTCGGTGAGTTTGTTCAGGTGCTGGTGGAGGCGCTGGCGATTGTGTTGCTGGTGAGCTTTTTCTCCCTCGGTGTGCGCACCGGTATGGTCGTAGCACTGGCGATTCCGCTGGTGTTGGCGATGACCTTCGCCTGCATGTATTACCTCGGAATCGGCCTGCACAAAATTTCCCTCGGCGCGCTGGTGCTGGCGTTGGGGTTGCTGGTGGACGACGCGATCATCGCCGTGGAAATGATGGCGATCAAAATGGAGCAAGGCTTCGACCGGGTCAAAGCCGCGAGCTATGCCTGGACCAGCACCGCGTTCCCGATGCTCACCGGTACGCTAATCACCGCTGCCGGTTTCCTGCCGATTGCCACCGCGCAATCGGGCACGGGTGAATACACCCGTTCGATCTTCCAGGTGGTAACCATCGCGTTGGTGGCGTCGTGGGTTGCCGCCGTGGTCTTTGTGCCTTATCTGGGGGAAAAACTCCTGCCGGACCTGGCGAAAATTCACGCCGCCAAACATGGTACCGGCGACGGCCAACCCGACCCCTATGGCACGCCGTTCTATCAGCGGGTAAGACGGCTGGTTGAATGGTGCGTGCGCCGACGCAAAACGGTGATCGTCCTGACCATCGTGATGTTCGTCGCGTCAGTGGTGCTGTTCCGTTTCGTGCCGCAGCAATTCTTCCCGGCTTCGGGGCGGCTGGAGTTGATGGTCGATCTGAAACTGGCCGAAGGTGCTTCGTTGAGCAACACCGCCGAGGAGGTCAAACGTCTCGAAGGCCTGCTCAAGGATCACGCCGGAATCGACAACTACGTGGCTTACGTCGGCACCGGTTCGCCGCGTTTCTACCTGCCGCTGGATCAGCAACTTCCAGCAGCGAGTTTTGCGCAGTTTGTCGTGCTGGCCAAAACCATTGAAGACCGCGAAACCCTGCGCACCTGGCTGATTGAAACCCTCAACGAACAATTCCCGGCCCTGCGTTCACGTGTCACGAGGCTGGAGAACGGCCCGCCGGTTGGTTACCCGGTGCAGTTCCGGGTGACCGGTGAGCACATCGAGGAAGTCCGCGCATTGGCCCGTAAAGTGGCGGCCAAGGTTCGCGAGAACCCACACGTGGTCAACGTGCATCTGGACTGGGAAGAGCCGAGCAAAGTCGTTTACCTGAACGTCGACCAGGACCGCGCGCGCGCGCTGGGTGTGAGCACGGCAAACCTCTCGGGTTTCCTGCGAAGCTCGCTGACCGGTGCCAGCGTCAGCCAGTATCGCGAAGACAACGAGTTGATCGAGATCCTGCTGCGCGGCACGGTGCATGAGCGCACCGAACTGGCGTTGCTGCCAAGTCTGGCCGTGCCGACCGATAACGGTCGCAGCGTGGCGCTGTCGCAGATTGCAACGCTGGAATACGGCTTTGAGGAAGGCATCATCTGGCACCGTAACCGCCTGCCCAACGTGACGGTTCGCGCCGACATCTACGGCAAGGAACAACCGGCGACGCTGGTGCAGCAAATCATGCCGACCCTCGATCCGATTCGTGCAGAGCTGCCAGACGGCTATCTGCTGGACGTCGGCGGTACGGTGGAAGACTCGGCGCGCGGGCAGAACTCGGTGAAGGCTGGTGTGCCGCTGTTCATCGTGGTGGTGCTGACATTGCTGATGCTGCAATTGCGCAGTTTCTCACGCACGGTGATGGTGTTTCTGACGGCGCCATTGGGGCTGATCGGGGTGACGCTGTTTCTGATGGTGTTCCGTCAGCCGTTCGGTTTTGTGGCGATGCTCGGGACGATCGCCTTGTCCGGGATGATCATGCGTAATTCGGTGATTCTGGTGGATCAGATTGAGCAGGATATCGCTGCCGGGCTTAAGCCTTGGCAGGCGATTATCGAGGCGACGGTGCGGCGCTTCCGTCCGATTGTGCTGACGGCGTTGGCGGCGGTGCTGGCGATGATTCCATTGTCGCGCAGTGTGTTTTTCGGGCCGATGGCGGTGGCGATCATGGGTGGGCTGATTGTGGCGACGGCGTTGACGTTGCTGTTTTTGCCGGCGTTGTATGCGGCTTGGTTCAGGGTCAAGCGGGAACCGGTGTGATTGTTTGATCCTTGGCGGCCTTTGGGCCGACCATGCTCTTGTTGGTGGGGGGCATATCCGTTGCTGCGGTCAGGGCGGCTGGTGGTTTCGCCCTTACGGCGAGTCACTTGGAAAAGCCCCAAGTAACCAAGGGCTTTTGCCCCTTTCGTTCGGTGCCTCGCTTAGGCTCGGCATGCCCTCGCTCCGGTCCTGCTCCGTGGGCCCGCCGCGATCGGCCATCCATGG
>NZ_JAKLSP010000037.1:0-66053 GCF_022014505.1 Pseudomonas sp. PGPR40
TGAAAGGTGTGTTTTCCCAGGTCGATGGCGGCAATAGCTACTTTCATGGCAACGGTCTCCGATAGGCCCCCTGCGAAAGCTTAGTGGGCAATCGCAGGGGGACGGGGGTAGCCATTTCATTAGTTGAACGGTGTAGATCAGAGAAAGATTGGTCGGCTATAAGGCCGCCGAGATCAAAAGCCTTCAAAAAATTCAGTGCGCAGTAAGCCGCCGCACACCCGCATTACCAGGCGACAACGCCAACGCCACCTGCGTGCGATTATGCATATGCGTCAACCGCAACACCTGCGACACATAAAGCTTGACCGTGTTCTCGGTAATCCCCAACTCACAGGCAATCTGATAGTTGGTCTGCCCCTTGCCCACCAACCGCGCCACTTCCAACTGCCGCGGTGACAGCTGATTGAAAACCGCCGGCATTTCCACCCGCTCAACCTCACTGAATGCACCATCAGCCGAATCAGACAAAGACGCCGAGGACGGTCCCCGACGAACCTTGTCCAGATCCTGATAAAGCTCATCGATCGATTCACACAGGTACTGCAGCTTCTGACTCAAATGCCCCAACTGCAGGTTTTTCTGCCGCTCCTGCAAGACCACTTCCTGGCGCTGCAAACCTTCGAGCAACTCAGCCAGATCAATTGGTTTCTGATAGTAGTCGGCGAACCCGGCGCGCAAGGCCTTGATCACATCCTGCTTGTCTGCGCGCCCGGTGAGCATGATCGCCTCGAATGCCCGGTGCTTGCCGGATAACCGTTGCAGCGCCTGGATGAGCTCAATGCCATCCATGTCAGGCATCTGCAAATCACAAAGCACCAGGCCGATATCCTCATATTCATTGAAACGCTCGGTCGCCTGTTTGCCAGACCGAGAAGGAACACAGCGATAACCATTGCGCTCGATGAACTCGCAAAGCTCTTCGACAATCAATGGCTCGTCATCGACCACAAGGACTTTTATTGCCGAGATAAGCTTGTTCACGTGTCACTCCATGCCAAGTATGGCTTGACCGTTCCTGTACCCACTACCCATAGGCTGTACAACAACTGTTTTGAAAGTAGACGCACTTTCCAACTATGTACATAGAACGAATGGCGCCCGGCGACTAATGCATCCAGACCAGAGTGAGCAACATGCCCACCAGTACGAACGGTGCAAATGGCTGCTTTTTTGACGTTCCAGGCCCCAGGTAGCGAAGGCGATCCCTAAGCCCCTGCCCCATATACAGCCAGAGTCTTGGCGCCAACAGCAGCCAGAATGCACTGGCCAACCCGGCGCCGATAAAACCGCCGAGCAGGTGCATACCGTCCGTCGCAAGGCCTAGTGTTGCCATCAGTTTCACGTCGCCCGCCCCCAGACGTCTCAAGGCATAACCGGGCAAGGTGAAGGCCAGTGCCAACAAAAAAGCCCACCCGCCCTGCACCGCCTCGGCCCCCAACCATGTGGTACCTGTCCACCACAGATAGATCAGCGCCAACACACCTGCACCAAGGGTCAGGCCATTGGCGATGTGCCGCTCTCGGACATCCTGTGCTGCGCAAAGCGTCAGCCAGACAAGTAGGATAAAGCTCTGCATCCGGTTAAAAAACGTCCGTTTTTGTTGAATGATTCTATGCTGATACTACGTCGTGATGGTCAGGGTAGACGCACTCATGAAAACAGGCCTCCCCCGCAAACAAAAAGGTGCCGTGGCGATTGAGTTCGCTTTGGTGTTCATCATCTTTTTCGCCGTGTTTTATGGGCTGGTCAGTTACAGCCTGCCGCTGTTGCTGATGCAATCGTTCAATCAATCCACGGCCGAAGCGGTGCGCCGCAGTGTGGCGCTGGACCCGAGCACCGCCAATTACGACACCGCCGTCAGAAACATAGCGACCACCGAATTGACCCGGCAGTTGGCCTGGATTCCTGCCGCGCTGAACTTCAATGTGGCCACCGACGCCAGCGCCACCTACACCGGTGGCGTGCTGACGGTCACCATCAACTACCCCACCAGTAAACTGAATCAGGTCCTGCCGTTCCTGGTGCTGCCGGGGATCGGCTCGGTGCCCAATCTGCCGGCGACCCTTACCGCCCGATCGAGCCTGCAATTTTGAGTTCCGGGGATAAGCTCTTCGGGCGCTTGCTCAACCGCCAACCGCCACAACCCTCGAACAGTGCGGACACTGCGAGCGTGCAACGTGTCGGTTTGCAATTGCATCTGAATGACGAGGGCCGAGTGATTCAACAGACCGGCCCACTGCGGCATCTGCTGGCGCAACAAATGCCCGGCGCACAGACACCGCATCTGCTCGATTACCTCATGCCCCATAGCGGCCTGTCGGTCGAAGGCGCGCCTGCCGAGTGGCAAGGGCAGAGTCTGGACCTGGATTTTTTCAGCCTCGGCGAACAACCGCTGCATCTGCGTGGCTGGGTGCAGCCGTTGGGCGAAAACTGGTTGTTGCAGTTGATCGACATCGGCGACTTGTTGCTCGAACGCCGACAAGCGCGCAGCCGTGAACAATGCCAGTTGCTTGCGGCGCAGGTCAGCGAACAGTTGCGCCTGTGCAGCCTGACGCGCCTGCCCGAGGTGTTGGCGGAGCAACTGCAAGGCTTGGCCCAGCGTTTTCAGATTCCGTGCATCGCCATGGCCTTGCTCGACGAACAGGCAGAGGGTTGGCTGATCCACCAGCATTACGCGGCCTTCGATGCACCCCAGTTGTGGGACATCAATCAACGCCTGGGCACAGGCCTCGACAGTTTGAATGGCTCCACCCCCCAGAAACTGGCCCCCAGTGAACATCCGCGCCTGCAAAGCATCTTCGGCAATGCCGAAGGGTTCGCGGTGCCTTACCACAATGCCCAAGGCGTGGTCGCCTGGTTACTCTGTGGTTTCTATTCTGTGCAACAGCGTGCCCCCGACCTGAGCGAGCGCGACTGGTTGCAACTCGCCGCCGCCCTGGCCGGGCCGCTGCTTGAGCGCTTGCGCGAGCATCAGCACCATCTGCAACTGGAGCGGCTGGAGTCTCTGCAAGCCTTGCTCGGCACCGGCTGGTGGGAGATTTTCAGCGACCTGGCCGAGGTGCAATTGGCGCCGTCGCTCGCCAATACGCTAAACCTTGCGAGCGCTCGTTTACCGCTGCACGACTGGCTCGAACAGATCCACCCCGCCGACCGTGAAGAGCTGACGATTCGCCTGCAAACCTTGCAGGACGAAGGCGCGCCGTTGCTGCTGTGCGTGCGCCTGCATCGTCCCGACGCGGCACAAACGCCGATCTGGTATCGACTGCAAGGTCAGGCCTTGGGCATCGGCAGAAACCGGCGGTTGGTAGGCTTCATGCTCGACATCAGTGACATCAAAAATCAGGAGCAGAACGCCGCGGCCGCCCATGCCCGGCTGGACAACCTGATCGCGAGTTCTCCGGCGGTGATCTACGTGCAGCGCTATGTCGAAGGTGCGTTGCAACCGACTTTTTTCAGCGACAGCCTGTTGCCGCTACTCGGTTGGTCACTCGCCGATTGTGCCGCCGGCACGCTGGTGGAATGGGTACATCCCGAGGACCGCGACGGCTATTTCGAGCGCACTCGGCAACTGCTGCGCGAAGGTTCAGTGCGTGCCCGTTATCGGCTGCGCGACAGTCATGGCGATTACCACTGGCTGCTCGACGAAGCCAAATTGCTGCGCGACGATCTCGGGCTGCCGGTGGAAGCTGTGGGGCTGTGGCTGGATGTCACCGAAGCGACCCTGGCCGCCGAGCAAGTAAAACAGAGTGAAGAGCGCTATCGGATCCTGGTGGAAGATTCCCCGGCGATGATCTGCCGCTACCTTCCAGACCTGACGCTGACCTTCGGCAACCGTCCACTGGCAACCTACCTGGAAAGTCAGCCCGAACAATTACCGGGGGTGAACCTGGGCAACTGGATGTCACCGGAGCAGCGCGAAGCATTCCTCCAGCGGCTCAGTCACCTGAGCCCGGAGTTCCCGGTCAGCACCGCGGAAATCAACCTGCAACTGCCGGGTCGGGAACACGCCTGGTGGGTCTGGTCAGATCGCGGGGTGTTCGACGCGCAGGGGCGCTTGCTGGAGATTCAAGCCGTGGGCCGTGACAACACCGAGGTCCGGCGCGCCCAGCAGCAGCTCACCCAAAGCGCGAAAATGGCCACCCTCGGCGAAATGGCCACCGGGCTGGCCCATGAAATCAACCAACCGCTGAACGTGATGCGCATGGCCATCGTCAATGTGCTCAAGCGCCTGAGCAATGGCGAGGCGCAAATCGATTACCTGACAGACAAGCTCAACCGCATCGACGCGCAAGTCCAGCGTGCCGCGCGAGTGGTGGATCACATGCGGGTATTCGGTCGGCGTTCGGAGATCGAGCAGCACCCGTTCAATCCGACTCAAGCCATTGAAGGCACGCTGTCGCTGCTGTCCGAAGGCATGCGCGGCAAAGGGGTCGAGCTGCGGGTCAGCGAGACCGGTTTTGAGGTGCAGGTGCGCGGTTACGTCGATCAACTGGAACAAGTGCTGATCAATCTGATGGTCAATGCACGGGATGCGCTGCTGAGCAAACGCGAGGCCGACCGGGCGTTCAAACCGTGGATTTCGGTGTACGCCGAACGTGATGAATACTCGGTGCGACTGTGGGTCGAGGACAACGGCGGCGGTATCGATCCACGGCTGCTGGAACGGATTTTCGAACCGTTCTTCACCACCAAACCGGTGGGCGTCGGCACCGGCCTCGGGTTGTCGGTGAGTTACGGCATCGTCGCAAACATGGGCGGTCAGTTGAGTGTCAGAAACTCGACCGAGGGCGCGCGGTTTTGTATCGAGTTGCCGATTGTCGCGGGCGATCAGATCACCAGCGTCGCGCGTCCCGAGTGACAGCTGAGGTTGGCGCCGACGTCGACCTTGTTCAAGTCGATCCCGAGGCTTAACAGCAAGGTGTTGATCAAGCTGTCGAGCAATGGGCTGAGCACGCTGTTGATCGCGCTGATCAGCAAGGTGGTGACGCTGCTCAGGATCGTCCCCAGACCGCTGACGAGACTGCCCGACGGGCCATACATGTCCACATGAATGTTAAGCGGGGTGTTGAGCAGGCTGCTGACAATACTGCTGGTGGTGAACGAGTAGTAGAACGGTGGCTGGTTGATGTCCGGCAGGCTGGTGGCGGGTGGGGCGGAGTAGACGTGGGACATGTTGGCGTTCGCCGCCACGCTGGTGTCGGCAACGATATCGATGCCACCACCGACGCCGGGCACACGCGGATCGCAGGTAATGGGCAAAAACAGAAGCCGGCGACAGATTTTGATCCCGATATCGATCACCTTCAACGGCTGCACCGTGACCGTCGGCGGCGTGGTGTTGCTGCCGAACATGCTGGCCGAATCGATCCGGCCGATTTTCAGGTTCACCAGCGATGTGCTGGTGTTGGTGGTCAGGGTTTTATTGGTGTTGCTGACGCAGCTGTAGGCCGTGACGTAACTGCTGGCGCTGGCGACGTCCAGCGCCACGTCGAGCCGTATTGGCCCCGGCAACAATTTGATGTCAGGAGTCTGGCAAACCGCCCCGAGGGCACAGGTCAATGAATCGAGCACCGCCACCAGGTTGAGATTGAGCAATGCGTTGAGGGTGTTGGTCAGCGGCCCTGCGAGATCGGTCACCGCATTGACCAGCGCCACAATGGCGTCGAGTGCCGGCAAGTCGATCGACAGCAAGGTGCGCACCTGCGCGGTCCTCACGTAGATCCGATTGGGTCCCAGCGGATCCAGCGCAGCGTTCTTCGGATTGCCGATCGCGGAGAGTTGCGGCGGTTCCAGTACCTGCACCCGAGCGGTGATTTGTGCCAGCCCCGCCAGATTGATCGGCACTGTCGCCACCAGACCGTTTTTCTTGTTGGCCAGTTGCACGATGCCTTCGATCAGGTTGAACACGCTCACGTTAGTCGCCAACGCCGACAGGTTGCTGCCGTTCTCGACGTGCAACACGTTGCCCAGCACTACGGTCGTCGAGCCCGCGGCAACTTTGAGTGCTTGCAGCCCGACGATGGTCGCCGTCGCGCCGAGTGCGCCGCCGGGGTCCAGCACATTGACGGCGGTCTGGATCAGCTGACTGACGGCCACCGAAGTGTCCAATACCTGGTCATACCCGGCGGCGTTGAGGCCGAGGTCTACCTTCAGTCGATCGAGGTAACCGAGCAGGCTGATATTGGTGTTCATCAACCCCTGCCAGCCCGCCACGGAGAGATTCAGATTGCCGCCCAGCAACCCGCCGAACAGTGCATTGAGGGTGGTCGACTTGCTGGTATCGATCGTCAACACCGTACTGCGGATGGTCAACGAGGCCAGCGGTGGCGGCAACGTCGCGACGGCGGTCGCGGTCAGGTTGAGGGTCGCCCCGGCTGGAGCGCCGCCGAACAGGGCGCCAATGCCACCGGCGAAACTCTGCGGGATCGAATGGCTGGCGATCACCCGAATGGCTTCGCTGCTGCTCGGATTTGCGGTAAAAACCCGAAGATTGTTGGCGTCCAGGGTCAAGGTGCCACAGGCCACGGTCAGGCTGCGCGAGGGATCAGGAAGGGTAAAATTGTTGCGGTTTGCGCTGGCGGTGGCATAGGCGGTAGCGGTGGCACCCACGGCGCAATCACCGTTGCGCGTGGCCGCTTCCAGCGCGGCCATATCCGCCACTCGTTGCAAGCTGCGTTTTTCCAGATACAGGCGGCCGCTGTCGACCACGATCAGCAGGAACACCAAGGCCATGCCCAAGGTCACCACGGCCATCAAACCGATCGCTCCCCGTTGCCGGACCGGGCTATGAAACTGCAAGCAGGGAGACATGGCGCACTCCTTTGCCGGCGCACTACCGAGGGTTACCTCCATTGGTGAGAAGCAGTGTAGACAAGGGCTCGCCAGATTGCTGGCAACATGCCATCCAAGACAACAAAAACCCAATGTGGGAATGGACTTATTTTGGGCTTGTGTGACGACGAAGATCCTGTAGGAGCGAGGCTTGCCCGCGAAGAAAATACCGCGGTTTTTCAGGCATTACGCGTTATCGTTCTTCGCGGGCAAGTCGGATCGCCGCATCGCTCGCTCCTACAGGGGGCAGTGGTGTTGGATCGCTCAGCGTTTAGCGCGGTGGATAGTTAGCCAATATCCGCCCGACCGTCTCGTGGATTTTGTTGCTACGATCCTGCGGGTTTGGTGTGCGACTGAGCGTCTGCTCGTCACTGCCGCGCCACACCAGTTTGCCGTCCTTGCCATCGAGCAGGTCGACCTGGATGGTCGCCACCTTGTAGCTGATGTTGCGGGTTTCGGTGTACATCGGCCCGCCCCAGTAGCCGTACCATGGGCCACCATAACCGCCGCCATAGTTAGTGCTCACCTGTTGCTGGCGATCTTCGACGATCAGGTAGGCCTGCACTTTCAGATCCGAGCTGGCACCGGCAGCGGCCGGACGCAAACCACGCTGATCCAGCTGATCGGCAACGGATTGGCGGATACGTTGTTCGGTCAGATCACTCTTGATCCGTGGGTCATCGGGACGGTATTGCACCGCGGGCTCCTTCCAGCTCCAGCTACGGTAGGCGGCAAAGTCGCGGCTGGCATCGAAGTCATGATTGACCTGGTTGGCGGCGCAAGCAGTGAGCAGCGCGGTCATGGTCAGTAAAACGAGACGGCGGGACATGATTTTTCTCCGATAGAAGACATGCACCTGCGGGAGGCTTCCGGTAAAAGAAGCTAACTGGGAGGATACGCCGACATGGCCTTTTCGACAGCTTCGCGAATGGCATCGGCACGCTCGCTCTGGTTGCCCTGATTGCTGGTTTCGGCACTGGCACTCCATACCGGCTGGCCAGTGCTGGCGTCGAACAGATCGACCTGCACCACCACGACTTGTACCTGATAAGTACGGATGACCGGCACGGTGTTGTACATCCCGTAACCACTGCCGTAGCGGTTGTAACCGCCATAACCACCGCCGTAGTAACTGCCACCGTAACCATAGTCGTCCTGAACCTGACGCAAGCGGGTTTCCAGGCGCAAATCGGCACTGACCCACAGGTCCGCCGGGCGGTTGTCGTGCAGCGGGCGCAAGCCGCGTTGATCGAGGGCATTGCTGACCGCTTCGGCCACCTGCGCCGAATCGGCCCAGGCAGTGCCCGGTGGCAGACGCCCGTTGAGCCAGGCCCAGCTGCGATAGCGCCCGTAATCCCGTGGCGGCGCCGGGTAGGCGCTGCGGTCGAAGGTGGTGGCGGCCTGGGGCGGTGCCGGTGGCAGGGGATTGGACGTCGCGATATAAGGGTTGCTGCCCTGACAGGCTGCCAACCCGAGACAGATCACCAGTAACCCTGAACGACTTTTCATTGCGCGCTCCGGTCAGATCGGCCGACAGATCCAGTGCAAATAGCGCCCAAGCCCGGCGAAGCTTGGGTGACGGCGGTGAGCCAGTTCCATTTCCAGCAAGTCCGGCAGTTCGACGCGGGCCTGGAACTCCACCGGCATGTAGTCGTAAAAAACCCGCACCCCACTCTGGGTTTCGACCTGCCACATGCTCTCAAGTTGCGCCGCCAGTTCCCGTGGATCCAGCGGCTGCTGCGGGGTCAGGCTCTGCTTCTCGCCGGCCATGTCGTTCTTGCGCATCTTGCGGAAATGACCCTTGAGCAGGTTGCGGTAGATCAACGCATCGCGGTTGTAGAACGCCAGGGACAACCAGCCATCCGGCTTCGTCAACTGATGCAGCACCGGCAAAATCGCATGGGGTTCAGCCAGCCATTCCAGCACGGCGTGGCACAACACCAGGTCGTAAGGTTCGGTGAGCTGACCGAGCAGGTCCTGCCACGGCGCCTGAATGAACGTCGCCGTCTGCCCCGCTTCGGCGAAGCGCTGACGGGCGCCTTCGAGCATCGGCTCGGCGGGCTCGGCGAGGGTCACCTGATGACCTCGCTCGGCCAGCCACAACGACATGTGGCCCAGGCCGGCGCCAATGTCCAGTACGCGCAACGGGCGGTCCGGCAGGGTTTCGGCCAGATCGGCTTGCAGCACCGCGAGCCGGATCGCACCTTTGGCGCCACCGTAGATTTTTTCGGCGAAGCGAGTCGCCAGTTGATCGAAATGACGGTCGCTCATCAGCTGAACCGCCGTTCGCTGTCTGCGAGTTTGCTGCGCACCACTTCATTCATGTCCAACCCCAACTCGCTGCATAGCAGTAGTAGATACAGCACGATGTCGCCGATTTCCTGCCCGGCATGGGCGAGCTTGTCCGCCGGTAACTGGCGCGACTGGTCTTCGCTCAGCCACTGGAAAATTTCCACCAGCTCGGACATTTCCACACTCGCGGCCATGGCCAGGTTTTTCGGGCTGTGAAATTGCCGCCAGTCATTGCGGTCACGAATGGCGTGCAGGCGTTCGGTCAGTTCAACAAGGTTCATCGGGCTCTCCTGAAGGCGTATAGCTTCAGGGGGATGGCGGGTGAAGGCAAGTGGCAGCGTTGTGCCTGCGCACTTGCGTCATACTCGAAAAAATCGCAGCCTTCCCACGGGAACTCGCCAGCACGATCAATAGCCCAAGGCTTCTGATCCGGCAACCACGCCACTACTCCATCAGGACGTACACATGCAGGTAGAAAGCTTTTTCGAATGGCTCGGCCAGGTAATCGGTTCGGCCATCCGGTTCATCATCGATGCCCTCAGTGGCCTGTTCAACCTGTTGAGCAACGCCGGCAGCAATTTTGTCGAAGGGTTGGCCCAGGCACTGGGCATGGACACTTCGATCGTCAGCATCATCACGTTGATCATCGGGCTGATGCTGCTGTGGGCAGCGATCCGCGCCTTCATGAACGCGTCGATCATCATGGGGATTATCTGGTTGCTGCTGGGGTTGTGGTTGCTGAGCTGGATCGTTCACTAACCCCAATCCCTCCCGCCCTGATCGTTCCCACGCTCTGCGTGGGAATGCAGCCCGGGGCGCTCCGCGTCCCTGACGGCGTGACGCAGAGCGTCACAGGAGTCATTCCCACGCAGAGCATGGGAACGATCATGCAAAACAAACTGCCGCTACAATGCAGGCGCCCCCAAGGAGCCTGCATGTCCAACCTGATTGCCGACTGGCGCGACCGTCCGACCCATCGTCGAGTCTGGGCGCTCGCCGCCCCGATGATTCTCTCGAACATTTCCGTACCGCTGGTAGCGCTGGTCGACAGTACCGTCGTCGGCCACCTGCCCCATGCTCATCAACTCGGCGCTGTCGCAGTGGGCGCCAGTCTGTATACCTTTCTCGCCTGGGCCATGGGTTTTCTGCGCATGGGTTCCACCGGATTCGCCGCCCAGGCTGCCGGGCGCGAGGATGGCGCAGCGTTGCGGCAGATTTTGCTCCAGGGTCTGTTGTTGGCCATGGGCCTGGCCATTCTGTTGGGTGCATTGGGCGTGCCGTTGAGCGGGGTCGCGTTGCACTTCATGCAACCGTCGGCGGAGCTGGATCAGCTCACCCGCGAGTTCTTCCACACGCGGCTGTTCGGGTTGCCGGCGGCGCTGGCCAGCTACGCACTGGTGGGCTGGTTCCTCGGCACTCAGAACGCTCGGGCGCCGCTGGCGATTCTGCTGAGCACCAACTTGATCAACATCGCGCTGAACCTCTGGTTCGTGCTCGGTCTGGAGTGGGGCGTGGTCGGCGCGGCGCGGGCCTCGGTGATCGCCGAGTGGACCGGCGCACTGGTCGGCCTGTTCATGACCCGCAAGGCTCTGCGCGCTTATCCCGGCCATATCGCCTGGGCCGCGCTGGCGTTGTGGCAGAGCTGGCGCCCATTGCTGGCGGTCAATCGCGACATTTTCATCCGCAGCCTGGCGTTGCAGTCGGTGTTTTTCCTGATCACCGTGCAGGGCGCACGGCTGGGTGATGCCACGGTCGCCGCCAACGCATTGCTGCTTAACGGTCTGCTGCTGACCGCCCACGCTCTGGACGGTCTGGCTCACGCCGTAGAAGCCCTGTGCGGACACGCCATCGGTGCTCGCGACCGAGAGGCCCTGCGCCGCTCATTGGTGGTGGCGTGCGGTTGGTCATTGCTGGCGAGTGTGGGATTTGCCTTGCTGTTTCTGTTCGCCGGGCACCTGTTCATCGAGATGCAGACCGACATCCAGAGCGTGCGCGACACCGCCTTCCTTTACCTGCCTTACCTCGCGGTGCTGCCGCTGATTGCCGTCTGGAGTTACCTGCTCGATGGTCTGTTCATCGGCGCCACCCGCGCCCGGGAAATGCGCAACGGCATGCTGCTGACGGTGATCCTGCTGCTGCCCTTCGCCTGGGGGCTGCAAGGCTTGGGCAACCATGGACTGTGGATAACCTTCCTGTTGTTCATGTTGCTGCGCAGTCTGATCCTTGGCGCGTTCGCCTGGTACTTGCGCAAGCACGACAGTTGGCTCAACGGATGACGAGGGTCAGCTTCAGGGCTGATCGTCCTGCCATAGATTACGCAGGCTATCGAGACGCTCCTGCTGGGTGGCTCCCGACAACGGCTGCCCAGGCACTGCGTTGGGGTGTTGCAAGCGCAACCATAACCAGCCATCGAGCACCGGACGTTCGCTGAAACCCAGCGCCAGCCCTTCCTGCAGGTAAGCCCACAATGTGTAGTAGTCGGTGCCGGTGGATTGGCTCCAGCGCCAGGCGTGTTGTTCCAGCAGGCAGGTTTGCAAGGAATCTCGTTGACGCGGGGTAAGGTTTTCTTCGATGGCCAACGGCCGGACGGCAAGCCGCGGATTCAACAACTGCTGCCAGCCCTGACAGCCAATGGCCCGGTCGGCCCAGGTGCCGCCGAACCAGCGCAACTGATCGATCGGACCAAGCCAGCGACTCAGCTCCTGAGCATCGCAGGCATCGAAAAAATAACTTGCCGTGTGTGGATTGTAGTAACTCAACAAAGCCCGGTGGTGCAGATCCAAAGTGACCGCAAGCATGCGTCGCAAATGCTCCAGTAGCTGCGATGGCGATGCTTCACTGACCAGCAGTAACCCGCTCCAGGCATGGGGTGCACTTTGGCACTGTTCGGCCAGTGCCGGGCATTCGCGAAGGTCGGCCAGCACCGGTCCGAGTTCACGCAACGGGTGAAACTCAGTGCCTTCGAACAGGCGGAACCATCGGGCATGAGCAAACTGTTGCCGTAAACTCGCACCGGCCTGAGGCATGCCTGGCACATCGAGCAACAGCCATTGCGGGGCCGAGTCGGTCGCCTGAACGGCGATCATGCCGCACCGCTCTGGCCAAGCTGCATCGCCGCCCGGCAGGTGCAAAAGGACTGCGCGCAATGACTGAAACTGCCGCCACCGGGCAGCAGGCACAGGAGCACCAAGGGTTCGCAGGCTTGCAGCAAGCCCTGCAAGCCCTCGATCGCCGGGCTGACATCGGTCGTC
This sequence comes from Pseudomonas sp. PGPR40, assembly GCF_022014505.1. Lineage (NCBI taxonomy): Bacteria > Pseudomonadati > Pseudomonadota > Gammaproteobacteria > Pseudomonadales > Pseudomonadaceae > Pseudomonas > Pseudomonas sp. PGPR40. Next base: position 12,375 of record NZ_JAKLSP010000037.1, read on the forward strand.
AAGGAGGGTTGCAGGTCGGGCATGACTGGCTCTGCGCTCGACGCTGCGCCGGGAAGAAATCCGCTGATCAAGGGTTGATCCGGATCGCCTTCGATAAAGCTCACCAGCACCTGCGCCCCTTCACTCAACGGCAGGATCCCAGCGCCCTCCAGCTCGGGAGCCAACGGCAACCAGCAGTGGCTGGGCGCTGCGCCCTCACCCTGATAAAGCCAGTCAAACTGCACCGCTACCGGTCTGGACAGATCCGGTTGAGACTCATCGACCTCGACCACCCACGCCCGCTGCAGGCTGTGCATCCTGGGCTTCACGACCGAATCAACCGCCACGAAAGGCATTTCCTGCACAACGGCGCGCAGTTGGTTGCTATAAGGAAGCCCCGGTTCCTGCCCTCCCTGATGCTCGACATGGGTCAGTAGCCAGAGACGATTCCAGTCCACACTCGGATGGCCGGACAGCGGCATCAGTTGACCACTGCGCAACGTCGCCAGAGTCGTCTGGCCTTCGGCGATCTGTCCGCAACCGTGAAGCTTGAACTGATGCACGCCTGGCCGCTCGCCCTCCCCCTCGAAGTGACCTTCTTCGCCACGACGAAACTGGCCATCACCGAATACCAGACAGTGTCCGCGTGCGCAGTGTTCGAAGGAGTAATGAAGCCGCTCCTGGGCGCACATACGCTGGAGAAATTGCAGGTCCGATTCCCGGTACTGCGTGCAGAAATCACGGGGCGGGTAATCGCCACTCAGGTCGAAGCGCCGATCCTGGCCAGCAATACCGTGCTCCTTGAGCACCTGAGCGAGAATCTCCGGCACCGAACGATGGCTGAAGATTCGTTGATTGAAGCGCTGGGCCAGACACGCCAGCCTGGGCCCCAGACGGACACGACAGAGCCTGGGCTCACCGCCATGGCCGAGCTGAACGAGGCCAAGCAACTGCCCGTGAATACCCTGCCCCTCAGGCCCGAAGTGCAAAAAGGCCGAGCGGTACAGCAGGCTTGCGAGGTCCAGCGTCGGGTCACTGTTCAGCAGATCCACGTCGAACACAAAAGGCTCGCTGATGGCTTCGCTACCGGTAAAGGCCAAGACCTCAAAGGGGTCGGGAAGACCCGCTATATCCAGACGAAATGATGGCTCGTTGGCTGGATCGAACATCGGCGATTCTCTACAGGAGGGGCGGCCGGGGATTCTCGCTGAGAGACATGGCCGAGTAGAGTGCTGAAGTACAACTTAGGAAATGACCTACGCGAAAAGAAGACCACATCGCTGGATAGACCGGACTGTGGGTCATTTCGCTTGAAAAGAGAGAAGTGTCGCACCAGGTCATCTGAAATTTCCCCAACGTATGGAGAATTTTCAGACAACCCGATGAGAATGGAACCTTACCTCAAGAAGACAGGTAAGACGAACGGGTCAGGCCCAGACGCAAGGCATCGAGGAACTGGGTGCGCTCGGCGGCGCTGATGCGGGCGCTGGCGCACTTGTCGCGGTAGTGGGTCATCAGCTCTTCCGGCGACAAGTGTACGTAACGCAACATGTCTTCGATGGTGTCGTGGGTTTCGATACCGGCGTGGTACACGCTGCCGTCGGCGTTCTGGTAGATGTTCACCGAGTCGGTGTCACCGAACAGGTTGTGCATGTCGCCGAGAATTTCCTGGTAGGCACCGACGAGGAAAATCCCCAGCAGATAGTCTTCACCTTCGTTCAAACCGTGTACCGGCAGGCTGGTTTCGATGCTCTGCTCATCGACGTACTGCTTGATCTTGCCGTCGGAGTCGCAGGTCAGGTCTTGCAGCACCGCACGGCGCAGCGGCTCTTCGTCGAGACGGTGCAGCGGCAGGATCGGCAGGACCTGGCCGATGGCCCAGGTGTCCGGCAGGCTCTGGAATACCGAGAAGTTGCAGATGTACTTGTCGGCCAGCTTGTCATTGAGTTCGTCGAGCACCTGACGGTGGGAACGCTGACGGGCCTTCAACGAGTTATGCAGGCGGCGGCAGACCGCGAAGTAGCATTGCTCGGCCAGGGCTTTTTGCGCCAGGGTCAGCTTGCCATCGGCGTATTGAGTGGCCACATCGCTCATGTAGTGCGTGGCGCGCCAGTAGGTCTCGGTGACCATTTCGATGTCGGTCGGGCCTAGCAGGTCAACCAGCCACTGCACGGTTTCCGGCAGCTCTTCCTTGTCATCGATCTTCGGCACGTCGTCGTTGTGTTTCTCGACGTCGGTCACCTGCACCACCAGCATGGCGTGGTGAGCGGTCAGGGAGCGGCCACTTTCAGAGAAGATGTTCGGGTGCGGCAGGCTCTGCGCGTCGCAGAATTCCTTGAGCATCCCGACCACGACACCGGCGTAATCGTCCATGTCGTAGTTGATCGAACTGGCGTTACGCGAGTGAGTGCCATCGTAGTCCACGCCCAGACCACCGCCGACGTCGATGTGATCCACCGGCAGACCAAGGTTGCGCAGCTCGCCGTAGTAACGAATCGCTTCCTTGAAGCCGTGCTGGTAGTCCGCGAGGTTGGCGATCTGCGAACCCATGTGGAAGTGCAACAGGCGAATGCCCTGATCCAGGCCAGCCGCGCGGAAACGCTCGACTACCGACAGCAGTTGCGCCGCCGACAGGCCGAACTTGGATTTCTCGCCACCGGTGTCCGCCCACTTGCTTGACGCCAGGGACGACAGACGCACGCGCAGGCCGACCTGCGGCTTGACCTTGAGTGACGCCGCTTCTTCGATCACCAGGCCGACTTCGGATTCTTTCTCGATCACGATGAATACGTTGTGGCCCAGTTTCTGGCCCATCAGCGCCAGACGGATGAACTCGCGGTCCTTGTAACCATTGCAAACGATGGTGCCGCCCTTCGGCGCCAGCGCCAGCACCGCCAGCAGTTCCGGCTTGGAGCCGGCTTCCAGACCGATCGATACGTTTTGGGTGGCAATGATGTTTTCGATCACCGCTTCCTGCTGGTTAACTTTGATCGGGTACAGCGCGGTGTACTTGCTCTGGTATTCCAGACGCTCGATGTTGGCGTCGAACGCGCCAGTCAGCTGACGTACGCGGTCTTGCAGAATGTCAGGAAAACGCACCAGCAACGGCAAGGACAAACCGCTTTTGCGCAGTTGGTCGACTTGCTCGAAGAGGTCGATAGGCGAACTGGTCGGGCCGTTCGGACGAACTTCGACGCGACCGGCGTCATTGATCGCGAAATACCCGGCCCCCCAATGGCGAATCCCGTAAACACTGCGGCTGTCCGCAACTGTCCATTGGCTGCCATCGTCTTTGCGTGTGCGTCGTACGGACATCGAAGTCCCCTATAAAGAAGTCATAGAGCGTCGCCTGGGTTCAGGCCGGCGCAGTCTAAAGAATGAAAATGACGATTCGTCAACGAGGGGGTAGACCTCGCTGACCGCAGTGAGTTTAGAAACCGGTCATGAACAGGCTCTGTGAAAACCATGGAGACGACGCCAGACCAGAAGGAATCGGGACTGGATCAAGCCGCGGGTGGTTTTCACAGAGGCTGCTAGCCGCCGGATTTCTTCGCCTTGAAACCGTGTTTGATCAGCTCGGCCAAGAGTAGCTCGACATGATCGCCCTGGATTTCGATGATTCCGTCCTTCAACGCCCCACCGGTCCCGCAACGTTTTTTCAACGTGGTGGCCAGTTCCTTGAGCGCGTCTTCGGCCAACGGCACGCCGGTGATGGTGGTCACCGTTTTGCCGCCACGGCCCTTGCTTTCGCGACGCACGCGAGCGATGCCATCGCCAGCCGGGATAACGGTTTGTTTGCAGATGCAGGCATCCACCGGTTGACTGCAATCCGGGCAATGACGACCTGCGTCGGTGGAAAATACCAAGCCACCAAGGGCGGCGAAGGATGCGGCTTTTTTGGCCACCGGCAATCCTCTTGGGAGGACAAAGACTGGTCGTGGCAGGGGCCATCGACCGCGAAGCCCCACTCAGGCAGGGGCAGCGCTACTGAAACGGTACAACCCTGTAGGAGCTGGCTTGCCAGCGATGGACTTCAACGATAACGCGTGCATTCAGAATGTACGCGTCGTCCTTGCGCTCTTCGCGAGCAAGCTCGCTCCTACAGGAGAAGCATTACCGGTTCAGTTTGAAAAAGGTCGCGCAGTGTAACGGCAAAAAGGCCAATTGCTAAGAGCCAATCGGCGCCAATTTATAGCTCTTTTGCGACGTTACTCCCTTGGGCACGAAGATAGCGCTGCAAGGCGGCCAGAGAGTCCGGGCAATAAGGCTTCTGCGTGATTTCCAGCAGAACCTGATCGATCGGAATGAAGCGCGCTTCAAGCACTTCTTCCGGCTGCAGGATCAACGGGCCGTCCCACACCGCCGAAAACGCCGAACACCAGAGTCGGTTGCCGGTGTCCTCGAAGAAAAAGTGATCATGGGCAGTCAGTTCCACACCGCTCACGCCCAGCTCTTCTTCCAGCTCACGGGCCGCCGACTCGGCGTAAGTCTCGGTGGCCAGCACCATGCCGCCGGCCGCCACATCCCAGTAACCGGGGTATATTGCTTTGCTCAGGGTGCGCCGGTGTACGCACAGCTCACCGGCAGAATTGAACAGCATGATGTAGGTGCCGCGCCCGATAAGCTCGCGTTCGCGCAGGTCGGAGCGGACCAGAGCGCCGAGCAGGTTGTCCTGCTCGTCAACCCAGGCGATCTGTTCGGCATCCGAGGCCGCGCGGTGGGCGGCCTCACGCAGGCTATCGATGGAACTATCAGCCATGACTCAACCCTGATTGAGCAATTGACGCAAATCGATCACCGCGGCGTTGGCCCGGGAGATGTAGTTGGCCATGACCAGCGAGTGGTTGGCCAGCACACCGAAGCCGCTGCCGTTGAGGATCATCGGGCTCCAGACCGGCTCTTGCGAAGCCTCCAGCTCACGTATGATCTGGCGCACGCTGACCGTGGCGTTTTTCTTCGCCAGCACATCGGCGAAGTCGACTTCGATGGCGCGCAGCAAGTGGGACAAGGCCCAGGCCTGACCGCGGGCTTCGTAGAACACGTTATCGATCTGCAGCCAGGGGGTTTCGACGACTTCTTCGTCAACCTGCGGCACCTGACCAAGCGCCGGGACTTCGGTTTTCAATGCGGTGTTGAGCTTGACCCGGCCGACACTGGCCGACAGCCGTTGCGACAGCGAACCCAAACGGGTTCCCACATCACCCAGCCAGTTGTTCAGGTTGTCGGCGCGGGCATAGAACAGTGCGCTTTTCTGGTCAGGCCCCGACAGACGTGCCTGATAGCGGCTCAGGGAGTTGATGCCTTCCAGGTACTCGGATTCACTGGATGGCAGCACCCAGCTTTTGTTGTCGAAGTTGAAACGCGGCTCGGCCTTGGCCAGGTCGGCGTCTTCGGCCGATTGTGACTGGGAACGGGCGAAGTCTTTACGCAGCGCACGGCTCAGGTCCCGGACCTGGACCAGCACGCCATATTCCCAGCTCGGCATGTTGTCCATCCATAGGCCTGGCGGGAAACGGTCGTTGGAAATATAGCCGCCCGGTTTGGTCAGCAAAGTACCGGCGACGGTCTTGAGGGTTTCCACCGTGGTGTACCCGACAACCATCTGCTTGCCTTCTTTCTCGGCCGCCACCTGGGCATTCTGCTGAACCGGGAACAGCGCCGGTTCCTGGCTCCAGTACCAGCCCAGCGCGATCGCTACCAGCAGGTAAAGAACGATCAGCGTAGCCAACGCCCGGCTGAACAACAGGCCGCCAAGATAACTGCGGGTGGCCGATTTTGGTTCAGCGGCACGCTCAGGCGCGCTGCCTGTGCGGTTCTTCCAGTCCAGCATGGCGATATCCTTTCAATCACTTGAGTTCATCGGTTCGACCACAACCCTACGCCATCGTGCGTCATTTGCCGCGCATTAAATCCTGCGCGTCACAGCGAGCCACACAATGACTGCAATCGAGTCGCCACTATAAATGAAGCACAGCGTTGAGCCTATGAGCCCAGTCGGTCAGAAACTGAATGAAGTCGCTTTGCAGATTATTGACATACGACACTCATGCGATCGAAAAGAGGTGCTAGCATAGAGCCACCAGTCGATCTCAGCATGCACCCTAACTAGTAGTCAGGATATGACCGAGCCAGAAGACCCCAGCCGTGAGCGCCTCAAGCACCACTTTGCCCAGCGGGTAATTCATCAGGCACGTCAGATTCTTGAGATATGGCAACGCCTGCAACGCAACGAATGGTCCACCACCGACTTGTCGGAGCTGAGTGAGGCCAATCTGCGTCTGCTGCGCTTTGCCGAACGTTTCGAACAACCGGAACACAGCCAACTGGCGCGCCACATCGGCCAGTCGCTGGAAGCGGTCGACGCCAATCGCGGACGCTTGAGCAGCGGACTGATCACCGACCTCAATCGCCTGATGCAGCGTCTGTCCCGCACCGGCCTGCGTCATGGTGATCAGCTCGAGCAAACCTTTCTGCCGCCGCTGCGCAAGCCGATCTACGTGATGCTGCAGGATCATGACCGGGCCGAGCGGCTGGCCAAACAACTTGAATTCTTCGGGCTCAGCGCTCAATCCCTCGACAGTGTCGCCGCGTTCCACGCCGCGATGGTCGAGCGCTTGCCGGCGGCGATTGTCATGGACGTCGACTTCAGTGGCGCCGGCATCGGCCTGAAACTGGCGGCCGAAGCCCAGGAAGGCCTCGATCAGCCCTTGCCGCTGTTGTTTTTCAGCCTGCACGAAACCGATACCCCGACCCGTCTCGCCGCTGTGCGCGCCGGCGGCCAGGAATTTCTCACCGGCACCCTCGAAGCGTCGAGCCTGCTGGAAAAGATTGAAGTACTGACCTGTGTCGCTCAGTACGAACCTTATAAAGTGCTGATCATTGACGACTCCCGCGCCCAGGCTTTGCATACCGAACGCCTGCTCAACAGCGCCGGGATCATCACACGGACCTTGATCGAGCCGATCCAGGCCATGGCCGAACTGGCGGACTTCCAGCCGGACCTGATCATCCTCGACATGTACATGCCGGCCTGCACCGGCACTGAACTGGCCAAGGTGATCCGGCACAACGACCGCTATGTCAGCGTGCCGATCATTTATCTGTCAGCCGAAGACGATCTGGACAAGCAGCTCGACGCCATGAGCGAGGGCGGCGACGACTTCCTGACCAAGCCGATCAGGTCGCGACACCTGATCACCACCGTACGCAACCGAGCGGCGCGGGCGCGCAATCTGAAGGCGCGGATGGTGCGTGACAGCCTGACCGGTTTGTATAACCACACCCACATTCTGCAATTGCTCGAAGACTGTTCATTCCGCGCCCGTCGCGAAAATAAACCGCTGAGCTTTGCGATGCTCGATATTGACCACTTCAAACGGGTCAACGACAGCCACGGCCATCCCATGGGTGACCGCGTGATCAAGAGCCTGGCGCTGTTTCTCAAACAACGGTTGCGCAAGACCGATTTCATCGGCCGTTACGGCGGCGAAGAGTTCGCCATCGTCATGCCGGACACTGATATCGAGTCGGCCTACAAGGTGCTCGATGAAATCCGTCAGCGCTTTGCCGAAATTCACTACCCGGCTCAGCCCCAGGACCTTTGGTGCACCTTCAGTGCCGGCGTCGTCGAACTGCGCGAAGACTCCGACAGCCTGCTGATGGCCAGCCAGGCGGACGAGGCGCTGTACCGTGCGAAGAACGCCGGACGTAACCGCGTACACGCCGCGCGGGAGTCAAAGCAAAGTGCCACTTTTTCATCGGAATCGACCCATTCGGTCATAACTCTGTAATAGAAACGCAATAACTTCAGGCACTTACCATTCTGCCGTTGGTAGACCATGATGCGTCTGAAGCTGTTGACCAATCTCAATACCCTCCTTTTGGTCGCCGTGTGCGTGGCCCTTGGCGCCACGCTCTGGTGGTCGCAAAAAGCTCTGGAGCGCCCCTATCTATTGATGGAGCGTTATCTGGGACTGTCTCAGCAATTTCAAAATGAAGTGGCGCGCAACGTCGAGGATTACCTGGCCAGCGGCGATGCCCTGCGCCTGAGCAGCGCCAGCCAGTCTATCGACGCCTTGCAAAAGGAACTGAGTGAGTTGCCACCGGCATTGGCCGACACCTTGCGCCCGAGCCTGACGAATCTGAATGAATTCAGCAAAACCGACCTGTTGGCTGCCGGCAAACTCGCCGGTGACCCGCAAGCATTGTTGCTGCAAGCCGAACGCGAACTCGGCGCCAGCCTCGACCAGCTCAGCCAATACGCCAGCGGTAATGCGGCGTACCTGACGCCTTTGCTCACTGCGTCCCAACACTTGGGCAAGCTGTCTCTGGCTCGGGGCAAACTGGTCAGCAGCGGTCGCAGTGAACTGGCCGCCGATGTCGAACGCGAAGTCGCCAACATCCGCACTCCAGCCGAGCAACTGGACGCTTTACCGCTGCTTGGCGTGACCGCCAGTACCGAATCGAACACCGATGATTTCGCAGCGATGATGGGTTTGGAGAACACTGAAAAAGCCGTCGCCGAAGATGCCGGCATCGGCCTCAAGCGCGAACTCAATAGCCTGCTCACCCGCTACCCTTCGGAACTGGCGCGCACTCGCGAACAAATCCAGAAACGCGTCGACCTCAGCGCCGCGACGCACCTGAAAATCACCGCCGTGCAGCAGGCGATTGCCGGGCTGGAACCGGTGGTGCGCGCCCAGCACGGGCAAATCCAGAACGAAGTGCGGCTGATGCAAGGGGTGATGATCGGGCTGATCCTGTTGATCGCATTGCTCATCGATACCTTGCAGCGACGCCTGGCCCGAACCCTGACCAATCTCGCCCCGGCGCTTTCGACTTGGGCCGAAGGTGACTTCAGCCGCGACATTCAACTGGGCGCGACCAACCGCGAACTGCATGACATTCAAGCCTCGCTCAATCGCTTGCGCGCCTATCTGGTCGACCTGGTCGGCACCATTCGCCTCAACGCCGAACAAGTCGCCGGCAGCAGCCGAACGCTGGCCGAATTGAGCAATGACCTGCACAGTGGCGCCGAGCATCAGGCCGGCGACACCGCGTTGATCCGCGATTCTCTCGGTGAACTCGAAGCGACGATTCAACAAGTCGCCGGTGACGCCAGCCAGGCCGCCGATGCCAGTCGTCATGCAGGACTGGCGGTGGAACACGGTCAGAAAGTGATCGGCCTGAGCCTCACCGGGCTGCATGCGCTGGTGGGTGAAGTGCAAGGCAATGCACAGATGATCGAACATCTGGCCGAAGAGTCGGCGACCATCGGCGGCGTACTGACGGTGATCCGCTCGATTGCCGACCAGACCAACCTGCTGGCCCTGAACGCCGCCATTGAAGCGGCCCGCGCCGGAGAAATGGGCCGAGGGTTTGCGGTAGTGGCTGAAGAGGTTCGCTCACTGGCGCAACGCACTGCCGGAGCGACAGCAGAGATTCAGACGTTGATTGCCGGCCTGCAAACCGCCGCCCGGCAATCGGTCGAAGGCATGCGTGCTCAGGTTGAACACGCCGAAGCTACGGCCAATCAGGCTCAGGCGGCCGATGGCGCTCTGGATAAAATCGTCGGGGCGATCCAGACCATTTCCGACACCGCCGTGCGCATCGCCGATGTCACTGCCCAACAGAGCGGCGCGGTCAGCGAAATTCGCGATCACAGTGAACGGATTCACCAATTGGGTGGGGATAACTTGCTGCGCATCGGCGAGGGACGGGAGCAAGGGGAGAATTTGTTGGTGTTGGGTGGAAGACTTCATACCGCCGTTCAAGCCTTCCGCGTCTGACAGTTTCTCTTCCCAATGATCGTTCCCACGCTCTGCGTGGGAATGCCTCAATGGACGCTCTGCGTCCGCTGTTGGGACGCAGAGCGTCCCGGGCTGCATTCCCACGCAGAGCGTGGGAACGATCATGCCTCCTGCATACCCCTCCGACGTCCGCTATCATGCCCACACTTTCGATACGCGAGATTGTCATGCGCCGTTTGCTCTGCCTGCTGTTTTTTGTGCTCGCCCTGCCGGCTTCCGCCGCCGGGTTGCTGGACAGTCGGCCCAGTTCCACTCTGGGCTCGATCAACAACAGCGCCGATTTTTTGCCGGTGCGCGAAGCCTTTCAATTGAGCCTGGTAGAAAGCACGCCGCAATCGATCAAGCTGCATTTCGTCGCTACCGAGGGTTATTACCTCTATCGCCATCGCTTCCAGTTTCGGACCGAACCGGCTGACGTTGGCCTCGGCGCAGCGCAACTGCCCAAGGGCGAACAAAAGCACGATGAGTACTTCGGCGACGTCGAGGTGTACCACGGGATTCTCGATATAGAACTGCCGCGCACCGACTCGCGCGCCTTTACCCTGGCCGTGACCTATCAGGGCTGCGCCGACAAAGGCCTGTGCTATCCACCCGAGACCGAGCGCCTGAGTATTGATGGCAGCGGTGCCGCGACTGCCGCCTGGAGCTGGCGCGAACTGGCGCTATTTTTCCTCGCAGGGGTTGGCCTTACCTTCACTCCCTGCGTACTGCCGATGCTGCCGATCCTTTCCGGAGTGGTCCTGCGTGGGCAGGTCGGTGGTTTACGCGGCTTCAATCTGTCGCTGGCTTATGTGCTGCCGATGGCCCTCTGTTTCGCCCTGCTCGGTGCCTTGATGGGAATGTTCGGCGCGCAGCTGAATCTTCAGGCGCGCTTGCAGTCGGTCTGGGTGCTGGTGCCGTTCGCGATGTTTTTCGCAGTATTTGCCCTGGCCATGTTTGGCGTCTTCGAACTGAAACTGCCCTACGCCATCAGCAGCCGCCTGGACCGGATTGCCGGGCGTACCGAAGGCGGCTCGCTGTGGGGCGCGGCGGTGCTGGGCGTGGTGTCGAGCCTGCTGGTTTCACCGTGTGTCTCGGCACCACTGGCCGGCGCGCTGCTATATATCAGCGCCAGCGGCGATGCTCTGGGCGGCGGATTGAAATTGTTCATGCTCGGCCTGGGCATGGGTGCGCCGCTGTTACTGGTGGCGACCGGCGGCGCGGCCTGGCTGCCGAAAAGCGGTCCGTGGCTGATCTACGTGAAAAACGCCATTGGTGTGCTGCTACTGGGGCTGGCGATCGCTTTGCTCAGCCGGGTATTGCCAGGCCAGATCACCTTGCTGTTGATTGGCTTGCTCGCCGGTGGGGTCGGGTTGTTTATGGGCGCGTTGGAGTTCGTCTATAAACCGCCGAGAAAACGTCTGGGGCAATTGCTCGGGATGCTCCTGCTGTTTTATGCCCTGGCCTGTTGGTACGGCGCGTTCAGCGGCCAGACCGATCCGCTCAACCCCATTGGCCAACCGCGTATCGTCGTGGGCAACGGTCAACCGCAAATCGTCGGCAACTGGCAAACCATCACCACTCCAGCCGAACTGGACCGCGTACTCGCCGAAGCCAAATCCTCGGGCACGCCACTGCTGCTCGACTGGTACGCCGACTGGTGCATCAGTTGCAAAGTCATCGAACACGAAGTCCTCAACGATGCCAAGGTCGTCGAACGCCTCAAAGGTTATCGATTGATCCGTTTCGACATCACCGCCAGCAACGCCGAACAACGTGCCTTGCTCGACCGCTACAAGCTGTTCGGCCCGCCGGCGCTGATGTTTTTCGGCAAGGATGGCGTCGAACGTACCGATGTGCGAGTGATCGGCGAGATCAGTGCGAAAAACTTCGCCGAACGTGTTGCACAAGTAAATGACCGGATTTAATCACCCGGTCACATATTTCGCGCAAACATCGGCCATCGTGCTGGCTATTGCATAGAACTGGACAGTCACAAAGGCTTTGCGGCATAGTCGCGGGGTTCTGACAATTGCACACAGATCACAAAGGAGCAGCAGATGGCGACCCTATTGGTTTTACACGGCCCCAACCTGAACCTGCTCGGCACCCGGGAACCGGGCGTCTACGGTGCAACCACCCTGACGCAGATCAACCAGGACCTGGAACAGCGGGCGCGCAATGCCGGCCACCATTTGCTTTACCTGCAAAGCAACGCCGAATACGAATTGATCGACCGCATCCACGCCGCTCGCGACGAAGGTGTGGACTTCATTCTGATCAATCCAGCAGCTTTTACGCATACAAGTGTCGCTTTACGTGACGCGCTGCTGGCAGTGAGCATCCCATTCATCGAAGTGCATTTGTCTAACGTGCATAAACGCGAACCTTTCCGCCATCACTCTTACTTCTCCGACGTAGCGGTGGGAGTGATCTGCGGCCTTGGCGCCAGCGGTTATCGACTGGCCCTGGAGGCCGCACTAGAGCAGCTTGAAAGACAGGCAACGGCTTGAACAACAAGCGTTAAACGCCCCTGACCGACCCTTGGGAGTTGATGATTCATGGATATCCGTAAAGTTAAGAAACTGATCGAATTGCTGGAAGAGTCCGGTATCGACGAGCTCGAGATCAAGGAAGGCGAAGAGTCCGTACGCATCAGCCGTCACAGCAAGACGCCGGCTCAGCAGTACTACGCTCCGGCTCCGATGCATGCGCCGGCGCCGGCGCCTGTTGCTGCAGCTCCGGTTGCCGCTGCTGCCGCCCCTGCAGCTCCGGCTGCGCCGACGCTGAACGGCAACGTTTCCCGTTCGCCGATGGTCGGCACTTTCTATCGCAAATCTTCGCCAAGCTCGCCGTCCTTCGTTGAAGTCGGCCAGACCGTGAAGAAAGGCGATACCCTGTGCATCGTCGAAGCCATGAAGATGATGAACCACATCGAAGCCGATTTCAGCGGTGTGATCGAATCCATCCTCGTCGAAGACGGCCAGCCGGTTGAGTACGACCAACCGCTGTTCACCATCGTTTGAATCGTGGAGAGCCTTTGATGACTGCGAAGTTGGAAAAAGTTCTGATCGCCAACCGCGGTGAGATCGCCCTGCGGATTCTGCGCGCTTGCAAAGAGATGGGCATCAAGACTGTCGCCGTTTACTCCAAGGCCGACAAAGAGCTGATGCACCTGGGCCTGGCAGATGAATCCGTCTGCATCGGTCCGGCCTCGGCCGCGCACTCTTACCTGCACATTCCGGCCATCATCGCCGCCGCCGAAGTGACCGGCGCTACCGCCATTCACCCAGGCTACGGTTTCCTTGCGGAAAACGCTGACTTTGCCGAACAGGTCGAGAACTCGGGCTTCGCGTTCATTGGCCCGAAAGCCGAGACCATTCGCCTGATGGGTGACAAGGTATCGGCCAAGCACGCCATGATCGCCGCGGGCGTTCCAACCGTTCCGGGTTCCGACGGCCCACTGCCTGAAGACGAAGAAACCGCGCTGCGTATCGGTCGCGAAGTGGGTTATCCGGTGATCATCAAAGCCGCTGGCGGTGGTGGTGGTCGCGGCATGCGCGTCGTGCACAAGGAAGAAGACCTGATTTCCTCGGCGAAATTGACCCGCTCCGAAGCAGGCGCAGCGTTCGGCAACCCGATGGTCTATCTGGAAAAATTCCTGACCAACCCACGTCACGTGGAAGTTCAGGTACTTTCCGACGGTCAGGGCCACGCGATCCATCTGGGCGACCGCGATTGCTCGCTGCAACGTCGTCACCAGAAGGTTCTCGAAGAAGCGCCGGCACCGGGCATCGACGAGAACGCGCGCGAGGAAGTCCTCGCCCGCTGCGTCAGGGCTTGCATCGACATCGGCTACCGTGGCGCCGGCACCTTCGAGTTCCTTTACGAGAATGGCCATTTCTACTTCATCGAGATGAACACTCGTGTCCAGGTAGAGCACCCGGTATCGGAAATGGTCACCGGCATCGATATCGTCAAGGAGATGCTCAGCATCGCCGCCGGCAACAAACTGTCGTTCACCCAGAATGACGTGGTCATCCGCGGTCACGCGTTGGAATGCCGGATCAACGCCGAAGACCCGAAAACGTTCATGCCGAGCCCAGGCACGGTCAAGCATTTCCACGCGCCAGGCGGCAACGGCGTTCGCGTCGATTCGCACCTGTACAGTGGTTATGCCGTTCCGCCGAACTACGATTCGTTGATCGGCAAGCTGATCACCTACGGCGCAACCCGTGACGAAGCCATGGCGCGCATGCGCAATGCACTGGACGAAATCGTAGTCGACGGGATCAAGACCAACATCCCGCTGCACCGCGATCTGGTCCGTGATGAAGGCTTCTGCAAAGGTGGTGTGAACATTCACTACCTCGAGCACAAGCTGGCTGGCGAAAAGCATTAAGCTTTAGCCCGATCAACAAAGCCGCCTTCTGGCGGCTTTGTTGTTTCTGAAGGTTTCATCCATCCCCGTGGGGCTTAACTGACAGGCACGAGTCTGTCCGGGCTGACTATAATCGCGCCTTAATCAGCGCAACGCCGACAAACCAGAGCCCGCCCATGCCTGAAAAACTACCAATCAATCTGAACGACCTGCTGCGCCAGCGGACAGTCGAGGGTGAGCGAATCGAATACAAAACGGGTTGGAATCCTGATCCGATCATTCGCACGCTCTGCGCCTTCGCCAATGACTTTGAAAACCTGGGTGGTGGTTACGTGGTGATTGGGCAGGATTGCGACGCCAACGGTCAGCCGATCTTTCCTCCAGCGGGCCTTGCCGACAACGTTCTCGACAAGATTCAGCTTGAATTGCTGGCGGCTTGCCAATCGATTCAACCGGCCTACTTTCCGGTGCTGAGTGTAGAAGAGGTCGAAGGTCGCAAGTTGATCGTACTGTGGGCGCCGGGCGGACAAAATCGCCCCTATAAAGCGCCCGCCGCAGTGATGGCCAAACACAGGAGTTTGCACTACTACATTCGTCGCTACAGCAGCACAGTGGAGGCCAAAGGCGAAACCGAACAGGAGCTCTTGAGCCTGGCTGCCAAGGTGCCTTTCGATGATCGCTTCCACCTGGGTGCACGTGTCAGCGATCTGTCCAAACCTCTGATGCAAAGCTTTCTGCAGGAAGTGGGCAGCCCCCTCGCCAACGACGCAGACAACCTGTCTATCGAGGCGCTGGGCCGAAAAATGAACGTCGTGGGCGGCCCGACCGAGTCGCCGTGGCCCAAGAATGTTGGCCTGATGTTTTTCAGCTCCTCTCCCGAGCGATTCTTTCCCGGCACGCAGATTGATGTGCTGTGGTTTCCCGAAGGTGCGGGTGGCGACCGTTTTGATGAAAAGGTCTTCAAGGGCCCTTTGGCTGCCATTACCCGTGAGGCGCTGGCTTATATCCAGCGCAACTACCTGCATGAAACGGTGATCAAACACCCAGACCGTGCCGAGGCCACACGGGTCTGGAATTTCCCTTTCGCAGCGATTGAAGAAGCGCTGGTCAACGCCGTTTATCACCGATCCTATGAGGAACGCGAACCGATAGAGGTCCGCATCAGCCAGGAAGAGTTGGTGATTTTGAGCTTTCCAGGGCCAGACCGATCGATTCGAATGGAGGACCTGCGGATAGGCCGCGCTGTGAGCCGCCGCTACCGTAACCGGCGAATTGGTGAGTTCTTGAAAGAGCTGGACCTGACCGAAGGCCGTTCGACGGGCATCCCCAAAATTCTCAAGGTCATGGCCGCCAACGGCTCGCCTGCGCCGCTATTTGAAACCGACGATGAGCGGATTTCGTACGTCGTACGGTTGCCCGCACACCCTCAGTCCCAGAGCACAGAAGTCAGGGCCGGGGAAGTCACCATGGAAGTCACCATGGAAGTCACCATGGAAGTCACCATGGAAGTCGCTGCGTTGTTGAGCGTCATCGATGGCGATATGAGCAGGCAAGAACTTCAAACAGCCATGAACCTGAAGAACGCCGACCATTTTCGCAAGGCCTACATATTGCCGGCCATTGCTGCCGGGGTTCTTGAAATGACGCTGCCTGAACAACCCAACAGCCGTCTGCAACGTTATCGCCTGACGAACCAAGGTCGGCAATGGCTCAAAGCCAATGGTGCAAGGAACCGGCATTAAAATGTGATCCAGACCAACAAGGCCGCTTTCGATCGGCTTTGTTGTTTCTGAGGATTGCCTCCGCCCTTGTAGGAGCGAGGCTTGCCCGCGAACCAGACGCCGCGGTGCATCAGCAGTACCGAGGCGCGCCCTTCGCGGGCAAGCCTCGCTCCTACAAAGAGCACTTGTCGTCTTCTGCCTCGCGCTCGCGTAAACTTGCGCGTTCTCGCAGCCGCCAGGCTGCAATCTATATTTTTCAAAGGTGCCCGCCATGCCTTGGCTGCAAGTCCGTCTCGCCATCAGCCCAGAACAAGCCGAAACCTACGAAGACGCTTTCCTTGAAGTGGGCGCCGTGTCGGTGACTTTCATGGACGCCGAAGATCAGCCGATTTTCGAGCCGGAACTCAATACCACCCCGCTGTGGTCGCACACGCACCTGCTGGCCTTGTTCGAAGGCGGCACCGAAGCTGCCAGCGTACTGGCCCACCTCGAGTTGCTGACCGGCAGCCCGCTGCCCGAGCATCACAGCGAAGTCATCGAAGACCAGGACTGGGAACGCAGCTGGATGGACGGTTTCCAGCCGATGCGTTTCGGTCAGCGCCTGTGGATCGTCCCGAGCTGGCACGCCGCGCCTGAGCCTGACGCAGTGAACTTGCTGCTGGACCCGGGCCTGGCGTTTGGCACCGGCACTCACCCGACCACCGCGCTGTGCCTGGAATGGCTCGACGGTCAGGACCTGAAAGATTGCAACGTGCTCGACTTCGGCTGCGGCTCAGGGATTTTGGCGATTGCCGCCCTGTTGCTGGGCGCCAAGGAAGCCGTCGGCACCGACATCGACGTGCAGGCGCTGGAAGCTTCTCGCGACAATGCCGGGCGCAACAACATTGCCGACGAACGCTTCCCGCTGTATCTGCCGCAAGACCTGCCACAGGTTCAGGCCGACGTGCTGGTGGCCAATATTCTTGCCGGCCCGCTGGTTTCGCTGGCGCCGCAACTGTCCAGCCTGGTCAAGCCGGGCGGTCGTTTGGCGCTGTCGGGCATCCTTGCCGAACAAGGTGAAGAAGTCGCCGCCGCCTATGCCCAGGACTTCGATCTGGATCCGATTGCCAATCGCGACGGCTGGGTACGCATTACTGGCCGTCGGCGCTAGAATGAGCGCCTGCATAAACCGGATGGCCGCATGACCGACAGTTTCGTCACCCAGTGCCCGCATTGCCAAACCAGCTTCCGCGTCAGCCATGCTCAGTTGAGCGTGGCCCGTGGAGTGGTTCGTTGCGGCTCGTGCTTGCAGGTGTTCAACGCCGCCAGGCAGTTACTCGAGCAGCGGGCCGGCAAGGAGACGGTCAAACCGGTTGCACCGGCGCCCGCCGAACCGCCCGTGCAGCGAGCCATCAGCCAAAAGCAATGGACCGCAGCAGAAATGGATCTGGACAGCCTGGATCTGGACGAAGAGCTCGCCCGGCTTGAACAGCGGGAGATCCAGCCGACGACGGAATTCATCCGGCCCCGCGAAGACAGCCTTAGCGCCCGCCGTGATACCGCCGAGCACGACGAAGCCCCTTGGTCCGACAGTCTCTTCAGTGAATCGGCCGCCGATCGCGCACAAACCGTCGACGTGCCTATACCAGAACCGACGATCGAGCCGAGCAAACACTCGCGCACCGAGCCTTCGCTGTCCCTGGAGCCCGTGGAGCCGGACGACGAACCGCAGATACAACAACTGCGCCTGCACGACCCGCTCGACGCACCGATTCCATTCGCAGGCCTGTCGGCGACTCCCGATGAGATCGACGATGACCTGCCCTCGGTCGAGCCTTTGCGCAAGCGCCGCGAACGCAACGAACCCTCCATGCGCGCGCAAGCGCTGGAAGATCTGACCGACGACCCGTTGCAACTGGATTGGCAAAAACGTCGCTCCCCCTGGGGCCGGCGCTTTTTCTGGCTGCTGCTGATCCTGCTCGGCGCCGCCGGCCTCGCCGGCCAATATGTCGCCTACCACTTTGACGAATTGGCACGCCAGGACCAATACCGTCCGTGGTTCCAGCAACTGTGCCCGCACATCGGCTGTACCGTGCCGTCCAAGGTCGACATCGGGAAAGTCAAAAGCAGCAACCTGGTAGTCCGCAGCCATCCGGACTTCAATGGGGCACTGGTGGTCGATGCCATCATCTATAACCGAGCGCCCTTTTCCCAGCCCTTCCCGCTGCTGGAGTTGCGCTTTGCCGACCTCAACGGCCATCTGATCGCCAGCCGCCGCTTCAAGCCTGGCGAGTACCTCAACGGCGACCTCGAAGGCCTGGCGGAAATGCCGCCACAAACGCCGATCCACATCGCGCTGGACATTCTCGATCCAGGCTCCAAAGCAGTGAACTACAGCCTGAGCTTTCATTCCCCCGAGTGAAACGCTCAAGCGTTACGGGCTTGACGGCAGTTTTCTGACTTTGACGGCTCAACCAAACCGCTGGCAATAACAGAATAACTGTTCAGATTTTGTTCAATTCAGCCTTTATCCAGTCATCGAGAGCGGGTATCATGCCAACCCTTTTTCGAACTCTCATGATCCGGCCCCACAACAGGGAAGTCCTATGTCGGCGGTACGCATCGGTCCATATACATTGCACAACGGCTTGATTCTCGCCCCCATGGCGGGCGTCACCGATCAGCCCTTTCGTCAGCTGTGCAAGCGACTGGGCGCGGGTCTTGTAGTCTCGGAAATGGTCACCAGCGACATGAGCTTGTGGAACACCCGCAAATCGCGGATGCGCATGATCCACGAAGGTGATCCCGAGCCCCGCTCGGTACAGATCGCCGGCGGAGATGCACAGATGCTGGCGGATGCAGCCCGGGCCAACGTTGAATTGGGCGCACAGATTATTGATATCAACATGGGCTGTCCGGCGAAGAAGGTCTGCAACAAGGCCGCCGGTTCCGCCCTGTTGAAGGATGAAGCATTGGTGACCGAGATCCTGCAGGCCGTGGTGGCCGCAGTCGATGTGCCGGTCACCCTGAAGATCCGCACCGGCTGGGACCGGGCGAACAAGAACGGCCTGACCGTGGCGAAGATCGCCGAACAGGCAGGCATTACGGCATTGGCGGTACATGGCCGCACCCGTGCCGATTTGTACACAGGCGTTGCCGAATACGACACCATTGCCGCGATCAAGCAGGCGGTGTCGATTCCGGTCTTCGCCAATGGCGATATCGATTCACCCGAGAAGGCCCGGTACGTGCTTGACGCGACCGGTGCCGATGGCCTGTTGGTGGGTCGGGCTGCCCAGGGGCAGCCATGGATTTTTCGTGAGATCGATCATTATCTGCGTACCGGTAAAAAGCTCCCGGCACCGGAACTGATCGAGGTGGAACGTATTCTGCTTGAGCATCTGGCCGCGCTGCATGCCTTCTATGGCGACGTCATGGGCGTGCGCATAGCTCGCAAACATGTGGGCTGGTATCTCGCAACCTTGCCGGGCGCCAGGGAGTTCCGCGCCCACTTCAATCGTTTGGAAGATACGGAAGCACAATGCGCCTACGTTCGGGCGTTCTTCGCCGAACGTTACAAGAGCCTGACAGGGGACGGAGAAGGGGTGGCCGCATGACGATGATGACCGAGACTTTAGTGAGTGGAACAACACCCGTGAGCGACAACGTGAATTTGAAACAGCACCTCAATACGCCGAGCGAAGAAGGTCAGACCCTTCGCGGGAATGTCGAGAAGGCGCTGCACAATTATTTCGCCCACCTTGAGGGCGCTGCCGTCACGGATGTGTACAACCTGGTGCTCTCCGAAGTCGAGGCTCCCCTGCTCGAATGCGTGATGAACTACGTCAAGGGCAACCAGACCAAGGCCAGCGAGCTGCTTGGGCTGAACCGGGGCACCCTGCGCAAGAAACTCAAGCAGTACGATTTGCTGTAAGCATTCAATCAAACCAGAAAGGCGCCCGCGTGAAACCGGTCGCCTTTTTTGCTGACTCCTTAGCTTTTGATGGACATTGAAATGACCGACCAGACTACCCGCCTGCCGATCCGCCGCGCCTTGATCAGCGTTTCCGACAAGACCGGGATCCTTGAATTCGCCAAAGAGCTCGAAGCCCTGGGCGTCGAAATCCTCTCCACCGGCGGGACGTTCAAGCTGCTGCGCGACAACGGTGTTGCCGCAGTGGAAGTCGCGGACTACACCGGTTTCGCAGAAATGATGGACGGTCGGGTGAAAACCCTGCACCCGAAAATCCACGGCGGGATCCTCGGTCGTCGCGGTATCGACGACGCCATCATGAACGAGCACGGCATCAAGCCGATCGATCTGGTTGCGGTCAACCTGTACCCGTTCGAAGCCACTATCAACAAGCCAGGCTGCGACCTGCCGACCGCCATCGAAAACATCGACATCGGCGGTCCGACCATGGTTCGTTCGGCTGCCAAGAACCACAAAGACGTGGCCATCGTGGTGAATGCCAGCGATTACGCCAACGTCCTGGAAAGCCTCAAGGCCGGCGGCCTGACCTACGCTCAGCGTTTCGACCTGATGCTCAAGGCCTTCGAACACACTGCCGCCTATGACGGCATGATCGCCAACTACATGGGCACCGTGAACCAGGCGGCTGAAACCCTCAGCACCGAAGGTCGCAGCGAATTCCCGCGCACCTTCAACAGCCAGTTCATCAAGGCTCAGGAAATGCGCTACGGCGAGAACCCGCACCAGAGCGCGGCGTTCTACGTTGAAGCCAAGCCCGCCGAAGTCGGTATCGCCACCGCGACCCAACTGCAAGGCAAAGAGCTGTCGTACAACAATGTGGCCGACACCGACGCCGCGCTGGAATGTGTGAAGAGCTTCGTCAAGCCGGCTTGCGTGATCGTCAAGCACGCCAACCCGTGCGGCGTGGCCGTGAGCCCGGACGCTGAAGGCGGCATCCGTCAGGCTTACGAACTGGCTTACGCCACTGATACCGAATCAGCGTTCGGCGGCATCATCGCCTTCAACCGCGAACTGGATGCTGAAACCGCCAAAGCCATCGTCGAGCGTCAATTCGTCGAAGTGATCATCGCCCCAAGCGTCAGCGAAGAAGCTCGCGCCATCGTTGCAGCCAAAGCCAACGTGCGCCTGCTGGCCTGTGGCGAGTGGTCGGCTGATCGCGTTCCGGCCTGGGACTACAAACGCGTCAATGGCGGTTTGCTGGTGCAGAGCCGCGACATCGGCATGATCGGCAGCGAAGACCTGAAAGTGGTGACCAAACGTGCACCGAGCGAACAGGAAATCAACGACCTGATCTTCGCCTGGAAAGTCGCCAAGTACGTGAAGTCCAACGCTATCGTCTACGCCAAGAACCGTCAGACCATTGGTGTCGGCGCTGGCCAGATGAGCCGCGTGAACTCCGCGCGTATCGCAGCGATCAAGGCTGAACATGCCGGTTTGCAAGTAGCCGGTTCAGTAATGGCATCGGATGCGTTCTTCCCGTTCCGCGACGGTCTGGACAACGCAGCCAAGGTCGGCATCACTGCAGTGATCCAGCCAGGCGGCTCGATGCGTGATGCTGAAGTGATTGCTGCAGCCGACGAAGCTGGCATCGCCATGGTGTTCACCGGCATGCGCCACTTCCGTCACTGATTTGTTTGCTTGATCGTACCCACGCTCTGCGTGGGCACGCAGCCCGGGACGCTCCGCGTCCCTCGGACGCGGAGCGTCCGCAGAGGCATTCCCACGCAGAGCGTGGGAACGATCTGCCCCCACAGAATTAGCGTCATCCGAGGTTTTTTGAAATGAATGTTTTGATCATTGGCAGCGGTGGCCGTGAACACGCCCTGGCCTGGAAAGTGGCTCAGGATCCGCGCGTGCAGAAGGTTTTCGTTGCCCCGGGCAACGCCGGCACCGCCATTGAAGCCAAGTGCGAGAACGTCGCCATCGACGTGCTGGCTCTTGAGCAGTTGGCTGACTTTGCCGAGAAAAACGTTTCCCTGACCATCGTCGGCCCGGAAGTGCCGCTGGTCGCCGGTGTTGTCGATCTGTTCCGCTCCCGTGGCCTGGATTGCTTCGGCCCGACCGCGGGTGCTGCGCAACTGGAAGGTTCGAAAGCCTTCACCAAAGACTTCCTGGCGCGCCACAAGATCCCGACCGCCGATTATCAGAACTTCACCGAGATCGAGCCGGCCCTGGCTTATCTGCGTGAAAAAGGCGCACCGATCGTGATCAAGGCCGATGGCCTGGCCGCCGGTAAAGGCGTGATCGTTGCCATGACCCTGGCCGAAGCCGAAGACGCCGTGCGCGACATGCTCGCAGGCAATGCTTTCGGTGATGCCGGTTCGCGCGTAGTGATCGAAGAGTTCCTGGACGGCGAAGAAGCCAGCTTCATCGTCATGGTCGACGGCAAGAACGTGTTGCCGATGGCCACCAGCCAGGATCATAAGCGCGTCGGCGACGGCGACACCGGCCCGAACACTGGCGGCATGGGCGCCTACTCCCCGGCACCGGTCGTCACGGCCGAAGTCCATCAGCGGGTCATGGACCTGGTGATCTGGCCGACCGTGCGTGGCATGGCCGAGGAAGGGAACATTTATACCGGTTTCCTCTATGCTGGCCTGATGATCGACAAGGCTGGTAACCCAAAAGTTATCGAGTTCAACTGCCGTTTCGGCGATCCTGAGACCCAACCGGTGATGCTGCGTTTGCAGTCGAGTCTGGTACTGCTGGTCGAAGCGGCCCTGGCGCAAGCGCTGGACAAGGTCGAAGCGCAATGGGATCCACGTCCGAGTGTCGGCATTGTATTGGCTGCTGGCGGATACCCGGGTGATTACGCCAAAGGCGCTGCCATCAACGGCCTGGATGCAGCCGCGACACTGGAAGGCAAAGTCTTCCATGCCGGTACTGCGCTCAAGGACGGTCAGGTAGTGACCGCCGGTGGTCGGGTGCTGTGCGCAACCGCCATGGGCACCAGCGTCGATGCAGCCCAGCAGCAGGCTTACAAACTGGCGGCTAAAATCGACTGGGAAGGCTGCTTCTATCGCAAGGACATTGGCTACCGCGCCATTGCCCGCGAGCGTGGCGAAAATCAGGAATAAGCCATCCATTCGGCCAGGCAAGGGCTTGCGGCCCTTGCCTGACTATTCCCGCGCCGCGCATAGTTATACTCTGGCATTAACCTACGAAGGGATTTCGCCGTGCGCTGGCTCAGGATTGCCATAGGCTTCACCGTCACTCTGCTGACCTTGCTCTGCATGCTCCCGGCCCAGGCCGCGCAAGGCAGTGGTTGGGCGGTATTGCTTGACGAACAGGGCGATCTGCAGCTGAGCGACATCCGCTCCAACCGCTACACCAATCAATTCAGCCCTATCGAACTCGACCGCCTCACCGCGGCCGCGCCCGAGGGTGCGCTCTGGCTGCGTTTCAGACTCGCACCAGGCAAACACGAACAATTGCTGCGAGTGTTCGCACCGGACCTGTCACGCCTCAACCTGTATGTGCTCGACGGCGATCAGTTGATCGATCAATCGAATACCGGTACCGGGCAGCCCCAGGCCGAACGCCCCTTGCCCAGCAGCGATTTCATGTTACCGCTGCCACAAAGCGACAGAACCCTCGATGTCTATTTGCGGTTGGTCTCCGAACATCAGCTACGGCCTTACATCACCTTACAATCGGCGGTCATGACCGCCGCCACCCAGAACCAGACGCTGATCTACGGCCTGCTCTTCGGCTGCCTGGGGATGCTGATCCTGCATAACCTCACCCGTTACATCTACACCCGCTCGCGCAGCAGCCTCTGGCTCGCGGCGTGCGAAGGGTTGTTGCTGCTCAGTCTGGTGTTGTTGCTGAATATGGCCGGCGCATGGTTGCCGAACTCGCCCGTCGTGCAAACACCCGGTGCCTACCTCGCCTTGCTGATGACCGCGCCTTGCGGCCTGATGTTCGCGTACCGCTTCTTCGCCCCGCTCGGCCCCCACCCGTTGAACAAGCTGCTGCTGGGGGACATCCTGTTCATCATGGTCTGCGGCCTGCTGTTGTTGTTCGTCAACACGCTGCCGCTGAACATGATCACGTACGCGTTGGTTGCCCTGGCCGGTCTGAGCATGTTGTTCGTCAGCGCCCATCACTGGCAACACGGTTATCGCCCGGCGCGCCTGTTCGTGGCGGCTATGGTGGTCTTCAACCTCGGCACGTTGATTATTCTGCCGGCGTTGCAGGGACTGACCCTTGTCGCTCCGCAAGGCCTGATCATCATTCTGCTGGTGTTTATCTGTATCAGTGGCCTGTTGATGAGTGTTGCCCTGGGCGAGCGACAGCGCAGCATCACCGAAGACCGTTTCAGCATCAGTCGTGACCTGGCCGCCAGCAACGCCGAGATCAACGCCAAAGCCGAATTCCTGGCGAAGATCAGCCACGAAATCCGCACCCCGATGAATGGCGTGCTGGGCATGACCGAACTGCTGCTGGGCACACCGCTGTCGGTCAAGCAACGCGACTATGTGCAGACCATCCATAGTGCTGGCAACGAGCTGCTGACACTGATCAACGAAATTCTCGACATCTCCAAACTCGAGTCCGGGCAGATCGAACTGGACGACGTGCAGTTCGACCTCAACGCCCTGATCGAAGATTGCCTGAGCATCTTCCGCGCCAAGGCCGAACAGCAGAACGTCGAGCTGATCAGCTTTATTCAGCCGCAGGTACCCCGCGTCATCAGCGGAGATCCGACGCGCCTGCGCCAGACCCTGCTGAGCCTGCTGGAAAACGCCCTGAAGAAAACCGATGAAGGCGAGATTCTGATCGTCGTCGCTCTGGATGAACGTAGCGCCAAACCGCGGCTACGCATCGCCGTACAGGACAGTGGCCAGCCAATGGAGGCGGAAGAACGCGATGCACTGATGCATGCCGAACTGCACAGCAAGCACTTTCTCTCGGCCACCAGCCTGGGGGGCAATCTTGGGCTGGTCATCGCCCGTCAGTTGATCCGTTTGATGCAAGGCGAGTTCGGCATCAAGAGCGGCGCTAATCAGGGCAGCACATTGTGGCTGACCCTGCCATTGGACCCGGATCGTCTCGAACATCCGACCTCGGACCTGGACGGTCCGCTGCAAGGCGCACGCGTACTGGTCGTGGACGACAATGACACCTGTCGCAAAGTGCTGGTGCAGCAGTGCAGCGCCTGGGGCCTGAATGTCAGCGCCGTGCCGTCCGGCAAGGAGGCCTTGGCGCTGCTGCGCACCAAAGCCCACTTGCGCGATTACTTCGACGTGGTCCTGCTGGACCAGAACATGCCCGGCATGACCGGCATGCAACTGGCCGCCAAGATCAAGGAAGACCCGAGCCTGAACCATGACATCCTGCTGATCATGCTCACCGGCATCAGCAACGCTCCGAGCAAGATCATCGCGCGCAACTGCGGGATCAAACGCATTCTTGCCAAACCGGTGGCCGGCTACACACTCAAGACCACGCTGGCGGACGAGCTGAACCAGCGCAACAAAGGCTTGCCTGTCTCACAACACCTGCCTACCGGTCCGACCCTTCCGGTCAAGGTGCCCAGCGATTTCCGCATCCTGGTGGCCGAAGACAACAGCATCTCGACCAAGGTCATACGCGGCATGCTGGGCAAGCTCAACCTGCAACCGGACACCGCCAGCAATGGCGAAGAAGCCCTGATGGCGATGAAAGCCCAGCGCTACGATCTGGTGCTGATGGACTGTGAAATGCCGATCCTCGATGGTTTCTCCGCCACCCAGCAACTGCGTGCCTGGGAAGTCGGCAACCAGCGGATTCGCACCCCCGTGGTGGCGTTGACCGCACACATCCTTGCCGAGCACAAAGAGCGCGCGCGTCAGGCCGGCATGGACGGGCACATGGCCAAGCCGGTCGAGCTGTCGCAGCTGCGCGACCTGGTCGAGCATTGGGTTGCCCAGCGTGATCAGCAGAACCGGGCAGCGGTTCAGACCTCCTGAGCCGACAACCCCCACAACGCCTGATAGACTCCCCCTCGACTTTCCTTGCCAGTGAGCTTGTCCCATGCTCCACGTGTTGTTCAGCGTTTACCTGAAGATGCTGGTGCTCTACAGCCCGTTCTTCGTGTTGTCCTGCTTCATCAGTTTGACCCGCGGTTATTCGCGCAAGGAACAACGTCGCCTGGCCTGGAAAGTGGCGATTGCCACACTGGTTTCCAGCGTCTTGCTGTACTTGTTCGGGCGGGTGATCTTTGACGTGTTCGGCATTACCGTGGATGCATTCCGTATCGGTGCCGGCAGTGTGCTGTTCATTTCGGCGCTGGGCATGGCCCAGGGCAAGTCGGTGGTGCAGACCGACAATGTGCAGCAAGACGTGACCATCGTCCCGCTGACCATTCCGCTGACCGTCGGCCCCGGCACCATCGGCGCCTTGCTGGTGATGGGCGTGGGCCAGCCGCACTGGGACGACAAACTCACGGCCATTCTCAGTATTGCGCTGGCCAGTTTCACGGTCGGGGTGGTGTTATATCTGTCGAGTCGCATCGAGCGGATTCTGGGTGATCAGGGATTGCAGATTGTCAGTCGGTTGATGGGGCTGTTCGTGTGCGCGTTGGCGGCGCAGATCATTTTCACCGGGGTGAAGGGTTATCTAGTGCCATAACGGCAGCGACAGCCAGAAGCCAGAGGCGTGAAGCCTCTGGCAACGTAAATGATTTAAACGGGCGAAAACTCCATAAAAATAGCTTCTCTGAGAGCGTCGAGGAACTTGATGCTCTCAGCTTCTTTCCTCAAGTCCTCTTCGTGAATGGTAAAGAGTGCTTTGCCTCGATAGATCTCGACATCAGAGCTACTCCATTCGACAAAAATAACTTTTGTATTGTTGGCCGATGTGTCGTAGCGCACCGTGCCTACGGCCATCGTGACTTCAGCTTCATCGTCTTGCTTGCAAACGGAAATACCAAAATTTGCGCCACTGGCTTCAATTGCATGACGCTCGAACAGTTTTACCGCATCGGGTTGTTTCTTTAGCGCCTCAATGGTTTTCTCCGCTACAACTTTCAACGCACTCCCTGCGGGCCCCGCCACGCCACCGATAGCAGAATAAACAATATCCAGTGCTACGTTATCCATCGTCAACTTGGAGATGGAGGACTTGTACTGAGTAAAGGCGCTGTGATATTCGGTCCAGCCCATGGCGAACATCAGTTTTTTGAAACATTCGTAGCGGGCGACTTTCTCTGTTTTACCTGGAAACAAAAGCCTTGAAGCAATATCGGCGTAAGCGTATGTATTTTTTACGATGCGCTTGTTGCGTCTCGTCATCCCCTCCAAAAAGCCAACGATACCGCTGCCCATGATCGCGGCATTCAATTCATCCCGATCAATGGGTAACTCCACTGCCGGGCTTGCCGAACGCGGCTGAATCTTTGGGCCAAGCAGTTTCAGTTTAGTCTGGCACTGCTCAAGGCATTGATCAAAATAGGCGTTCAACTCAATTTCATTCATATCATTCATCTCTAAATCCATTTAATTTAAATAAGCAAGACAACCTGAACCAGATCACCGAATAAAACTTATCGCATCAAACAGAGTCCTTCAACACCAATAAAAAACCAAAATGTAACTAACTTCAAGATTATTTTTCCGTACCAGCATAGATTTGCCGGGGATCAGCCGGCAATGAAGGCGAGTAATAGAATGTTTTAAGTTGGGCATTCCAAGTGGTGGATGGTGATTTAAAAATTGTATAGCCTGAACTTTCCTACAAGCGTTATTTATTGGTTCAAAAGGAGTTAACCATGAAGCTTAATAAAACAGAATACCTGAACTTGACGGCATACTCCGAAGCGTTCGAACGTGACTTTTTGGTAAAGAAGACAAAGACTGTTCAAAGAACTGCAACGCTGAATTCGCCAGGGGCCGCCGGATCATTGTTGGGGGGTAATCTGATCAGCACGGCAAGGGACGTGTCACGTCAGGACAAACGAGACGTCAACGCCAGCGTGCGGTATGCGCAGTGGTATGCGAGTCAGGAGCGCGATCGTCAAACAGATCCCCAGGGTTGGTTCTCCCTGTTTGCCATCACGCTTTGGTTTATGGGCTGGGAGTACGAAGACGACAGGGTCGTCGAGAAATATTACAGAAATTTCTCCGGCCAGCTAAGTCAGGCTTATTTGAATGTGATTTCTGGTGTTAACAGTCAAATGGCAGAAGTTACGAGAGACATGTTTGCCGCCCTATTGGCTAATACATCAGCCCTTTGGTCATTGTCCAAAGGAAGCCTGCGAGGCAAGGAGTTTGCGATTGCACCCGTTCAATATGATAGCCAGGGGCGATTGTCATTGGGTTTGAATGATTATTCGTTATGGGCACGAGTCCAGCGCGAAGAATTTCTGTTTTGGGACTGGAACGAGAGCAACGTAACGCTCACGCATCGGGCCGTGCCATTCTCTTTGAACAGAGCAAGGTTTGAAGAGGTCCGTCCAACGTTAAATGACCGACTCGACATTATCGCTGACGCAATATTCGAGTTTTATTCGGAACATCTGTGATGGGTGACCGCAAAATTAATTGAAGGGAGCAAGTGTTTGCGACACGCCGTCTTAGGAGAGTGCAATTAGTTTTTGTCATTTCCTTATGAAGACAAACCGACAGCCATTCACACACTGAACAGGTCCAATGTGTGAATGGCTTTCAGAACTTAACGTCCTACTGCTTCAGCTTTTCCTACCGGCAAAAGCTTATTGAGCAACACACTATTCGAGGTGTCCTTTCTGGCGAGCAGGGCATTGACTAGTGTCGCCACCGCAACGGATTGATAGTCGTCCACAGCCAGGAACACATCCCCACGCAGAGCTGGATCCAGCGAAAATACCTGACGAAAGATCAGACTGTGTCCGCTATCGGAATCAACAATGACCAAATGATCATCGACCCGATTCACCCATAATTGATCCGTAACCACGATATCCCAGATCAATTTTCCTAGAACCGAAGGCGGGTGATCGAGTGAATAGCGGCAATCGACGATGACCGATTCAAGTTTCAACCACGTCGCTTTGGTAAGCCGACAGGTTGTTGAGCCTTGACCCATTTTTAGAACCAGAATGCTGACATCATCGGCAATCAACGGAAGTAGGTCCTTGCCCATCTTCGGTCCTTCGACCGTTAATACTTCGGCGTTTCGCTGAATATAGACAAGGGGCCCAACCTTGTTTTCTTGCGGATAGGTGTGCAAGAAACCCTCCCCGCGCTCGTGCAGCATCACATTGGTTTGATTCCGGGTGCCCACCAGCGCGTATTGCGCAGCAATCGGCGGAATCCGGATCAACCGTCCAGTCCGAACCACGTACCACTGCAAGTAGTCAGGGTCTTTGACAGAAAGAAAATCCGCGCATCGATGTTCGTTCGCCAGTGCCGCCAGGCCTTCACGCAATTCACCTTCCAGTGCCGCGACCCAATGGGTATCAACGCCCGCAATCCGTGCCGGTTGGTTGTACTGTAAATCCACCTCCACGCCTTCAAGCGTCGTTGCCCTCAGGCCAGCGCCTTCCACCGTCACGTCGATAAAGGTCCAGGGCGCCCATTCCTGCGTCGGGGCCGGCAATGCCTCACCCTGTAACAGTTTCGTTCCTTGGGCAAAAGCGGCGTTCAAGCGGTCCGGATCGACAAACCCCTGGCGGACAATCTTGCCGGTTGAAAGATCGAACAGCCAGACGGCGTGGTTGTCCGGGGTAATACTCAGCAACCGTACTTCTTTCCCATGCCCCAGGTCAGCGAGTAGCAGTCGATCATCAAGGTACCAGGCGCACAAACCGGCATCGCCCTGAAAGCCAGTCAACCCAAGGATGGCAAAACTCGATACCGGGTACTGTGTCGTCACTGTTGCCAGTGCGGACCACCATTGGGGTCGGTTCTTGAACCAGGTGTCGGTCAGTCCGCCCAAGCGCAAATACCCATCCGGCATCATATTAAAGAACAGGCCGGAGTCAGTCAGCGCGAGGTAGCCCTGCTCAACGGCAATAACATTTTTCAACCCCTGAGGGGCGATTTCTCTGGAAGACCATTGGGCGCGACCATCCACCATCGACCTTTGCTGTCGCACGAGTCTTGCGGCTAACCTGTCGTAGGTGACAAATACTTCGCCCCCGCCCCCAGCGGGAGCAATGAGCAGAAGGTCTGCCAACGCCTTGATCGAGTCTGTCCATCCCCGCGCATGGTGACGCCTGGCAGGCGCGCGGATGATCAAGCCATCACCGTCGCGAACCCAGACCAGATCCCGATACTTGTCATCCAGCTGCCAACAAATCGCGACCAGTGCACCGGGACGCCAGTTCACGGTATTCGCTGATTCTTTCGGCAACATATAGTCGCCTAGCACCTGCTTCCAATCAGTCAATGTGTCCGCGTCCAGAACTGGCTGCAGTGCAGGAACCAGATCCAGGGTAATTGAGCTTAGCCACACGGCCCCGTCATGGATCAGATAAGTCAGTTCAGTGCGCTGGCCGTTCTTTTGAGTGAGTTGCTGCACGATCTGAATGCCACCATTGACCATGGCCTCACAGCGAACAATCGCCAAATCCTCTCTCATCAATAAACGATAGCGCTGGACCGGCGTTCCCGTGGTTGCATCAACCTGCCAGACGTAGACATTCCTGGGGTGATAGAAGTAGGCCGAGCCCTCCACCACCGCCCCCAATACAACCTCATCGGCAAATAGCGCATTCGGGTCGCGCATGTATAGAAAACGATCCTGGGCCGAATCGTAAAAGGCGGTGACCGCCCTGGGTTCGTCCGGATTTTCGAATGGAACCACGAACTCATGAACGGGGGTATAAGGCATCGCCAGTCGATGTTCACGGGCCAGTGACTTGAAATGATCCAGCAACGCTTGCTCCCCGAACGCCGGATCCGCATCTTCTTCCACCAACACCAGCCGCCGGTTAACAAAATCAACGCGCATGATCTTGTTGCCAGCCAGCTTGAGTAACACATCGTGAACGCCGCCCCCCCCAAATTTCATACCCAACGTGGCTGATACGAGGCCACCCAAAGGTTCTATCCGGATATCTGCCTCTTTCAACCAGGGAGCCAGCAGTATCCAGCGCATTGCAAATTGACCCGGTGCATCGAGTTCCAGGCTCACACCCGGGTTGAGCAACACGGAACATTGAGCGCCCGCCCCTTCTATCCGGTAAGAAACCATGCCGTGCCACGCCTTCGGCAGCGCAGGCACCACCAGCGAGCGCTCGATGTTGTCGAGACGAACGTTGAAAACAGTTGGTTTGTAAATGGGGTTCAGCCGGTTGACCGCGTACTCACCGGGAAATGAGTAGAACGAAAACAGAAACTGCCTTTGCCCCTGTTCGTTCTTTTTCTCCAGCCGACGCGCCGTGTCGAATCCACCGGCATGACGAAACGTGACAAACGGCAGCCACTTATATTCGTAGCCGTACCAGGTCTTGGGCGTGCAGGGCAGCACGATCGTTTGCCCGGCCTGCGGTGAGAAAGCTGCCGAATCAGGCAATCCAAGGCCCTGGCGAATATCGGTGGCACGTGCGTAATCCACATCGAAATCCGGAACCCCGAAATGGTCTCGCAGCGGGAACAGCTTCGGGCTGTCGAAACGGACAGTGGAGTCCTGCAAATCCAAATCGGCGAATACCAGCAATGGATGCGCAATCCAGGCATTCGACGCCTTATCCAGGTG
This sequence comes from Pseudomonas sp. PGPR40, assembly GCF_022014505.1. Taxonomy (NCBI): domain Bacteria; kingdom Pseudomonadati; phylum Pseudomonadota; class Gammaproteobacteria; order Pseudomonadales; family Pseudomonadaceae; genus Pseudomonas; species Pseudomonas sp. PGPR40. Next base: position 43,881 of record NZ_JAKLSP010000037.1, read on the forward strand.
ATAACCGCCTTGTAAATAGGCCTTTTCCAGCCCGTCAAAGAACAGCCCGACCTCCTTGGCCTCCTCTGCAATAGTGGCAAAACCTTCGGCCAGCGCAGTAACCCCCACCGCCAACCCGCCCAGAATCACCCCGCCGCCTCCCAATACCGCAGCAACCGTACCCGCACCTGCAAGTGCGGCGCCCAGACCTGCGGCGGCCAATACCACGCTGGCGGAGTCAAACGCCAATTGTGTCCCGAACTGCGCCTTTTCAATGTCATTGGCCGCATGGCTCAACTGGTAAATATCAAACCCGACATTCACCAGCCCCAACACCGTACCCACCCCTTCGTTGGCAATATGCCCCAAGGCTCTTTGCACAAGCGGTGCGCTGGTCCGGGCAATCAATTTTTCATCGTCCAGCGCCTGGCGAACCAGTTTGACAATGCCAATGACATCCACAACGTTGCCATGGGCCAGTTGGGCATAGTTCACATAAGCATGCAGGCGAATGGCGGTGGTCAGCGCATTGTCACCACCGCTTGCCGCGCCTTCATGATGACGCAGCGCGTTCATCAAAGCCTGTAGGGTGAAACCGGCATTGAGCGTATGGACGCTGCCTGCTTCAGTCGGATCGCCCCCGGAGACTGGCGCCCGTTGTCGGCTGGCCAACGTCTCGAAAAGCCCGGAGAGAAATGTCTTTATCCTGAGGAACCGGTGATCATTCGTCGTGACATGTGCCATGGCCTGCCCAACCTTGGGATCGACCAGACTGATCTTGTATTCCCCAGCCGGTGTAACCTCCAGCGTCTCGAACAACGGTACGCAATCCGAGGACAACGTGTGCTGGGCCTGCAATTGCCTCGTCGCCTGCGCGATCTGCTCTCCCCACCAATGGGCATCCAGCTCCTGCAAAGAGCTGCCCAGCGCTACATTGTTCACCAGCGATCGTCCACGGGCACTGGCCACGCGTTGTCGAACCCGTGACAGCGTTTGCTCAGGCAAAGCACCTGGCGTGGACAAGCTTGACACTTCGATACCGGACGCAAGCACCCTCTTGTTCAGGCTGACGCCGTCGAGCTCGATCAGATCAAAAGTCGGCCTCTGCGCATCGCCAAAGGCGGCGTAATGCCTGGCCATCTGCTTGCTGATGAAAAAGTGCGTCAATGCATTATTGAATGCCAGCGGTGTAACACATTCGAAGATTCCGAAATTCGGGTCATAAAGAAGATAAATGCTGTGCTCGCCTTCAAGGATTTTCGCCACCAGCATCGAGTGGTTATCCGAGTTGAGCATCATGGTAGTGGTGGCTGTTTTCTCTTCCAGCATCGCTACGATCCGAGTCAGATCCGAGCGCACCAATGATTTGCCTATGTCACCAATAGAGGCATCACGCAGCTCTTCGATCAGGTTCACAAACACCCTTGAATCACTCGCCTCAGGCTCAGTGACGGCCAGGTAAAAACGCTCGCGCAGGGTGTTTGCCGCCGTGTTGCCTTTGTGAAGCGCAGCAGCCATGGCCAACGCCAATGGGTAACAGCGCCCCGCGACCCGGTCGCCCGCGCCTTCGAGCAATAAGTCCTGTGGCACCATTTTGAAACTGCCATGATCGAAGCTTGCCAGCACGTCTTCCATTTGCTCGCTGATCCGGTCGCGGTATTCGAGTTTCGCCACGTGCTGAATTTTGGCCACACTACGCCCCCACTCAACCAGGGTCAGTGGCTGGTCGAGTGCCTGCCGCTTGAGTTCGACACTGGTTTCGGAGAGGGTCGCGTGCGGGTTGGAAGTATCCGCCAACCCTGCCAGAAACGCCGGATGGTGTTGCTTGAACAGTTCCTGCTCAATAGCCCCATAACGATGAGAAACGCCCAGCTCAGACACCGTATTCGCCAGGTTCTCCAACCCGGCGCTGACGACATCAAAGCTGCGTTGATCCAGTGCCTTTGCCCCTACCAGCGCCCCAATCAACAACCGCTGCAAAGGGTTCAGTTGCTCGACCCGCAAGGATCCCTTGCCGATTTGGCGAAGCAATTCATCGATCGGCAAATCCCGAGTCGTCGCCTCATTGGGAGACGTCGGCGGCGGGAGCTCAACCGCTTGCGCAATGATAGATTGCCGTTCATCGAAACTCAGCTGCAGTGGCTGTTCGAACGTTACTTCACTCTCGGCACGTTGGCTCATTGCCTGCAAAAATGGTTTGCCAAGATGACCCGCCAGGGACTGCAACAGGTCAGTCGACAACACATGCCGACCTTCGATCACCGGCCAGCCATTGTCGAAATGGATGGCCTGGTTTTTGAGTAACTGATCCAGCTTGCCGATATAGCGCGCCTTGAACTGCCCCGCCTCCCAACGCTGCTTTTCTCTATTCAGCCATTGGCTGGTGTCGCTTTCGTTCTCCTTCCAGGAATGATCCAACTCTTCCTCGGTCGCCCGGTTGACGGTTGCGATGGCTGGAATAGCGACTTCAGCCCGCGAGGCTTCAGCGCCCCGCGGGGTGAAGTGCATCTTTTCATAGTCCGCCAATCCATCGCGCATCGCAGCAGGCCCGGTCAGATAGATCGTCACTTCACTCTGGGGACGGATACCGTCGCTGTAGTACGCTGCGGCAGCCTCAACCAGGAATCTGACCGCTATTTCTTCCTCCATTGGGAGCTCATGCAAAGGGCCGAACCTTTTCTCGACCACCTCCTCGGCAAGGCCACTGATGGCTTCAGCGTCGATAAGCGCAATCTTTCTTTCAATGGCCAACCGGGCGGTGGCATCGACCACCTCATAATTGAGTCTGAAACGATCAAGAACGGCCTTGAGCATTGCGGAACCGGGATGAGCCATCATGAACGCATTGCTCAACGTGCTTTGCTCGGCAACCGCTCGCAGCCCATCCGGCCGAACCTTACGCTCTACCGGTGGGCGGAAAACTTCGCTGATCTGCGGTTGGCTTTGGGCGAAACGCTCCAATGCCGCGCGATGCTCCACGGGAATTTGCTCGAGATAGTTTGTGTACTTGCTGCGCACAGTCTGACGTCCCGGCATCCATTCGGGTTGTTCATCCAGTACCAACTGCAGAACACCCAGTCGTGCATCCGAACCAAACCGGCTGATATCCACACCGCCCAGCGTTTCCAGCAACGGTGGCAGGTTATCCACATCGGCGTAGTTGCCACCTTCGGCGAACAGCGCCTCGGCGCGCACAACATCGGAGGCAGCAGCAAAATTGCCACGCAGGCTGATTTCTCTCGCGTAGATAGCTTGCAAGTACAGCGGTGTCGCCATGGTGGCGAGATCGCGCAGAACAATACCGCCCTCACCCAATGCCACCAGGCTGCGGCGGTTGCTTTCCCTCAGGACTTTTAAACGGTCTTCATTTTGGCCGTAGCCTCGAACCAACAGCCCGATCCTGGCGTCGTCGGCGTTCTCGCCGCTTTCTACCGTTTTGTTAATGTGCGCAAACATTTGTTGCTTGAGGGCGATGACCCGCTCTTCATACTTGTCGCCCAGTTCAATCGCAGTGCTACTGGCCTGCCCACCATTAAGCATGGCATCAGCCTTGGCCGCCTCGACAATAATCCGGTTGGTTTCGTAAGCCAGCAACGCATCGCTGTCATACCAGAGCTTGAGGGTGTAACCCTGCCCGACCAAAGCTTGTTTCCAGATATTGATATAGTCGCGCTGAATATCTCCTATACCACCGCCGAGCCAGACGAAGTGCAAATTGTCAGGCACTTTGGTTGCCGGAGTTTGCAACTGCTGGACCCCACTCGCGAGACGAACTTCGAAACCTTCAAGTCGTTCGTAGATATCGGTCAAATCGGGCGTTGCGCTCTCGGGAATTGATTCCGTGGTTCGCCGCCGTCGGCCGATTGGCCCAATGAAAGAAGCCAAAGTTTGCTTCAACAGGCCAAGTGGCTCCAGCAGCCTGGGGGAATCGAGCAAACCGATGCAACCAAAATAATACCTGAATACAGCCTCGTACTCGGCCGTCCCTTTGTGCGAAATCAAAGCACGCTCGAGCTCAGAAACTTTAAACAGTTTAACGAACTTGACGGGACCACTCGCGTACGGAGTATAGAAATGACTATTAGACAAAATGCTCTCCTGCCATCAATACAGGCAAATAAATATTGAAAGCCAGACACACAAAACAGGCAATCCGGCTTATATCCGCAATGAAAATCGTTTTTTTCGGGCGCACAAAGACCGTCCGGCAATGACACCAAATAGCTGCATTCTTTTCGAACGAAACTGAACCCAACCAATATTGCAAAGCAAGCGCTTCACCCGAGACAAACTAAATCGTGTGCACGGGCACTTCAAATATGAAGAAATTCAATTAATTTCAATACAATCAAATTCAAAAAAAATAAAACCTCGCATTACAGTAGTTACCTACGCACCCACACAATCCAGAATGCTGAACCCTGCAACAAATAAACGGCTTTACTCGTCACGCACAAAATATAGGCATTCAACTACAGAAAAGGACTACACGAATAGTGAGAATCAGCAACAAACAACCGTCGAAATTCTTCTCGGCAAGAGTAATAAATCCGACAAGAACTGTTGAAATAGATGACGCTTCAATCTTCAAGACAATCGAAGTTAAAGGGCAGGCAGCCAAAGGGTAGAAACTTTAATGACAAGCGGCCCCGACAGGGCCGCTGTGGCTCAGGAGGCAGGTTTGGTGCCATACCAGCGCGGTGTGTAAACCCAGTCGCCACCTTCGGCGCGGGGGAACACGCAGGTGGTGGACGAGCCGATCAGCACCATGGTGCGCATGTCCACTTGCTCCGGCGTGAGCGCGCCGAGTGTGGTAACACGCAGCGTCTGGCCGGGCCGGCCGACATCACGGCCCAGAACTACCGGAGTTTCAGGCGTGCGATGCTGTGCGACGATTTCCAGAGCACGGCCCAATTGCCACGGGCGCGAACGGGAAATCGGGTTGTAGAAGGCCAGCGCCAGATCGGCTTCGGCGGCCAGGTCCAGACGCTTCTCGATGATCGACCATGGCTTGAGGTTGTCCGACAGCGACATCACGCAGAAGTCATGCCCCAATGGCGCACCGGCCTGAGCAGCCGTCGCCAGCGAAGCGGAAACCCCCGGCAGAATCTCCAGATCGACACTGTGCCACGTCGGGTCATTCGACTCGTGCAAGGCTTCGAGCACCGCAGCGGCCATGGCGAACACACCGGGGTCACCGGACGAGACCACAATCACCGACCGCCCCTGGGCCGCCAGTTCGAAGGCGTGACGGGCACGCTGCATCTCCTCGCGGTTGTCGGTGCAATGCAGCACTTGATCCGGCCGAAACGGGCCGGCCATGCGTACATAGGTTTCATAACCGAGCACATCAGTGGCTTTGGCCAGTTCAGCCTTCACCGCAGGCACCATCAATTCGGCAGCACCCGGGCCCAGGCCGATCACCGCTAGCCGACCGCGAGGGCGGCCGATCTGTGCGATGTCCAGCGGTTGTTCGGCGATCGCCAGCGCCAGGTTAGCGTCGATCGGGATAATTGTCGCGCCGGGAACGGCCGCGCAAGCCAACTCGCTGGCATCGCTGGCATCGCTGGCGGGCGATGCAAAACGCAGCGGCACCCCCAGCTCAAGCGCCGCTTCGCGCAACGCCGGGCTGGCCATCTCCGTGATCGGCGCCAGCAAGCACGCCAGCGATTGAACGGCGACTTGGGCCCGACGCAGCGCCGCGCGAATCACCTGGGGCAAATCCACCACACTGGCACTGACCGCCAACAACACACTGCGCGGGTAGATTAACAATTCATTGGCGGCCGGCGTCCGTTCGGCGCTGCCGACATGGATCGACAAATGCGCCTGAGGATCTTGCGGCAACTGTGCTTGCGCCAACCAGGGCGCAGCGCCTTCGATGCGCACGTGTTCGCCGGCCAGCAAGTCCGAGACGAAGCGCTTGCCCAGCTCCAGATCGCCCAAGGCATAACCGCTGGGTGGATTGAGCAGGCAGGTGCCGAAACGCAACTCACCGCTGGTGGTAATCGCCGCCGCGACGTCGAGGCCCGCGGCAATCTCACGCGCCATGACATTCACTCCGCCGAGACCGCCGAGCAGTGGCACCACGGCGCTACCGTCTTCGGCCACGGCCAGCACCGGTGGTTCCGCACCTTTTTCCAGCAGCAATGGCGCCAGAGTGCGGATCACAATCCCGGCGGCGCACAGGGCAATGATCGGCGTGTCCTGTTGATAAAGTTCGCGCAGGGTCGCGCCGAACTCGTGATAAACACGGTCCGCGCCATCGACCCGTTCGGCCAGGCCATGGATCAGTGCGCCCGGGTACACCTGCTGAATCTTGCGCGCGGTCGCGAGGCTGCCATTGCCGAGAATGACAATCGCCGGGGCGGTATGGGCCATCAGCCTTGCCACCTTTCACCGGGAACGATGATCAGCGAGAAGTACGGCGAGGACATCGGCTCGACCTGATCCAGTGGCACGATTTTCTGATTGGCCATGGTCGCGCGTTCGACGTACAGCGCACGCTCCGCCAGGCCCAGCTCTTCGAGCACCTGACGGACCTTGGGAAAGTTGCGCCCCAGTTTCATGATCACCGCCGCATCGGCATCGGCCAGTCGCCGCTTGAGGTCTTCGTGGGGCAGCACACCCGAGAGCACCGACAGGCTCTGATTGCGATACACCAGCGGCGCGCCGAGTACCGACGCACCGCCGAGCATCGAGCAGACGCCCGGCACCACTTCGGCTTCATAGCGTTCGGCCAGGCGATCGTGCAGGTACATGTAGGAGCCGTAGAAGAACGGATCGCCTTCGCAGATCACCGCCACGTCACGGCCCGCATCCAGATGCGCGGCGAGTGCTTCGCCGGCCGCATCGTAGAAATCGCTGATCACTTGTTCGTACGACAACGGCGCCGGCAGCGCTTCGGTGGTCACCGGGTAAACCAGCGGCAGCAGGGTTTGTGCGTCCTGCAGATGCGCTTCGATGATGCCGAAGGCGTTGCCTTTCTTGCCCTTGGCGACGAAGTACGCCACCACCGGCGATTCGCGCAGCAGGCGCAAGGCTTTGACAGTAATCAGTTCCGGATCACCGGGACCGACGCCCAGGCCAATCAAACGTCCAGGTTGCTGCATCATTCGATCTCCGTGGCGAGGGCGTTGACGGCGGCGGCGGCCATGGCACTACCGCCCAACCGGCCTTGCATGATGACGAAAGGCACGCCACGGCTGTCCGCCGCGAGCATCGCCTTGGATTCGGCGGCGCCGACGAAGCCCACCGGGAAGCCGAGGATCAGCGCCGGTTTTGGCGCGCCGGCGTCGAGCATTTCCAACAGATAAAACAGCGCGGTCGGCGCATTGCCGATCACCACTACGCTACCTTCCAGGTGCGGACGCCACAGTTCCAGCGCGGCGGCGGAACGGGTGTTGCTCAACTCCCGGGCGAGTTCCGGAACGCTGTCGTCGCGCAGGGTGCAAATCACTGGGTTATTGGCCGGCAAACGCGCGCGGGTCACGCCTTCGCTGACCATCCGCGCGTCGCACAGAATCGGCGCACCAGCCGCCAACGCATCGCGCCCGGCCTTGCCGGCGCCTGCGGAAAATTGCAGCCCGTCGATGGCCTCGACCATGCCGCAGGCGTGGATCACCCGCACCGCGAGTTTCTCCAGATCGGCCGGAATGCGCGCAAGGTTGGCCTCGGCGCGAATGATCGCGAAGGAGTTGCGATAGATCTCCTGACCGTCGCGGATGTAATCAAGCATCAAGGGGGCTCCGTGAGCGGGCATCGAGCAAGGCCGCGACCGCTTCAATAGTAAGATTGCGTGCGTGCAGCGCGCCGAAACCCGGCTGCGCTGCGTCGCGAAAATAGAGGTCGTAGTGACCGGGTGAGACGGCCAGCAACGTCGCTGGCGTGATGTGCGCCGCCGCGCAGGAACGCGCGCAGCCAGACAGATGCACATTCAAGACTTGGCCGTGACGTTGCAGCAACGTCGCCAGTTGCAGCGCATCGCCTTTGGTATCGGAGTGGCCTTTGCCGCAACCCGCTGAACCGGTGCAGGCAATCAGATGCGCCAAGGCATCGTCTGCCGAACAGCGCAGGCCAAAATTTTCCAGGCTGTGGATAACTTGAGCGGCGTCGTCTTTGTGGATATCTGGCAGCAGCAGGCTTTGCCAAGGTGTGAAACGCAGGCTGCCGTCACCTCGTTGGCGGGCCAGTTGTGCCACGCCCCGAAGCATGGCGTGATCGAGCCGACCCAGAGGCGGTGTCGCGCCGACATAGACACGATCGGTTTCACGCTGAGGATGAGCGCCAATGTGTGGAACGCTCGAGTGCAGAACGTTCGAGTTCGTAACGCGCGACCCGCTCACGATGGACAGCAGCGGCACACGTTCGGCCACTTGAGCGACAAACCCGGCCACCGGGTATTCGGCCAGCAGATGACGCATGCGCGTCTGGTCCGGGCGCGCCAGATCGAGGAATAGCTCCAGCACCGCGATCACCAGCGCATGCCCGTCCTCCAGTCGCACCGCGCCCGACGGAGTCTGCGTCGGGCAACCCGCCAGACCGAAGGCCAGCACGCACTCGCCCTCTTGCTCAACGGCGCTCAACCACAGGTCATGAGGATGTTCGAGCATCGCCAGGCCTTCGCCGCCATCGAGTTGCACGGCAAATTTGGCGCTCAACTGGTGAAAACGCTCATGGCTTTGCAGGCTGGTGAGGATCTGTTCGGCCAGCGGGCGCGTATCGAGCAACATCTGCCGGTCGATCCCGGCGCTCGGGCTGAGCATCAGGTTGCGCACATCGTCACCCGCCGCGGTACGCGGGCCCAATCCAGCGGCGAGCAGGCTGTCGATCAAGGCCGTCTGTTCACTGGCAATCCCGCGAATCTGCAGATTGGCGCGGTTGGTCGCCTCGATCACGCCCCCGGCAAACCGTTCGGCTGCGCTGGCCACCGCTTCAGCCTGGGCGGCGCTGATCGAGCCGCCGTTCAATTTGATCCGGCAGATGCCGCCATCCAGCGCCGGGACAATACGCAGCAACCCCGGGCAGGCCGAGGGGCGTAAGGCGGTGGACATCGGGCGTTCGTTCAAAGGGGCGACCGGCTGTGTGGGAAAGGCGCTTCGCGGGCGAAGGCGCGGTATTATGCCTGCTTTGTCCGACGGCATGAAAAGCCTGCCCGTCGGAACAGTCCGTTTGTGGACTTTTTTTGAGGACGGCAGATGTCACCCTGGCTGACAGTAGTAGGTATCGGTGAAGACGGCTTCAAGGGCCTGGGCAAGAATGCCCGTCGCGCCCTGCTGGGCGCCTCGCGAATCTTCGGCGGCCAGCGGCAACTGGATTTGTTGCCGGTGTGCATTCGCGGCGAGCGGCAATTGTGGCCGAGCCCGTTTTCCCTTGAGCCGTTACTGGCACTGCGTGGCGAGCCGGTGTGTGTGCTGGCCAGCGGCGATCCGATGTTCTTTGGCGTCGGTGCCAGTCTCGCGCGACAAGTACCCGCCGGGCAGATGCTGATTCTGTCGGCGCCCTCTTCTTGCTCCCTCGCGGCAGCGCGTCTGGGCTGGCCGTTGCAGGACGTGGTGACGCTTTCAGTAGTCGCTCGCCCCGTCGCCGCACTCAACGCTCATTTGTTCAGTGGTGTGCGCTTGCTGGTGTTGAGCAACGACGGCCAGAGTCCGGCGGCCATCGCGGCATTGCTGCGCGAGCGCGGTTTCGGGCCGAGTCGCCTCACCGTACTGGAACATCTGGGTGGCGAAGCCGAACGACGCATTGAGGCTGTCGCCAACGACTGGACTGACCCGGCGATCGCCGACCTGAACCTGATCGCCATCGAATGCATCGCAGAACCGAACACCCCGCGCCTGTCCCGACTGGCCGGCCTGCCGGACTCAGCCTTCCAGCACGACGGCCAACTGACCAAACGCGATGTGCGCGCCATCACCCTCGCCCGCCTCGCACCGACACCCGGCGAATTGCTGTGGGATGTCGGCGCTGGTAGCGGTTCCATCGGCATCGAGTGGATGCGCGCTCACCCGAGTTGCCGGACGCTGGCCATCGAAGCGAATGAAGATCGGCAGTTGTTGATCGAACACAACCGCGATGCCCTCGGCGTCCCCGGTCTGCAATTGATTCGCGGCAGCGCGCCGCAAGCCCTGACCGGACTCGAACGTCCGGACGCGATTTTCATCGGCGGCGGCGTGACCCGCGAAGGCGTACTCGACACTTGCTGGGCGCAACTCAAACCCGGTGGTCGGCTGATCGCCAACGCCGTCACCCTGCAAAGCGAAGTGACCCTGATGGCCTGGCGCGAACAACATGGCGGCGAACTGACCCGCATCCACGTCGCTCAAGCGCAACCATTGGGCGAGTTCGACACCTGGCGTCAGGCACTGCCGATCACCTTGCTGGACGTGACGAAACCCCTCGATGCGTGACGAAACCGCCGAACAACCCGCCCCGCTGCGCAGTGGCCTGACCACCGGCAGTTGCGCCACCGCCACCAGCCTCGCGGCGGCACGCCTGCTGCTCAGCGGCGTCGAAGCGGACGCCGTCGAGATCATTCTGCCCAAAGGCAAACGGGTGCAGATGCGCCTGGAATTCTGTCGGCTGATGAACGACGGCGCCGAAGCCGGAACCATCAAGGACGCCGGCGACGACCCGGACGTAACCCACGGTGCCCTGCTCTTTTCCCAGGTGCGCCTGCACAGCGAGCCAGGTATTCGCTTCAGCGCCGGCCGTGGCGTGGGCACCGTCACCCGGCCCGGGCTGGTGCTGAACGTCGGCGAACCGGCGATCAACCCGGTGCCGCGCAAGATGATCAGCGAGCACCTGACGCTGCTGGCCGAGGAGCTGGATTACCCGGGCGGCTTCGAGGTCACGGTAAACGTCGAGGACGGCGAAGCCCTGGCGCTGAAAACCATGAACCCGCGACTGGGGATTCTCGGCGGCTTGTCGATCCTCGGCACCAGCGGCATCGTCCGGCCGTTCTCCTGCGCGGCTTACATCGCCTCGATCCACCAGGGCATCGACGTCGCCAAAACCAACGGCTACCTGCACATCGCCGCGTGCACCGGCAACGCCAGCGAAGACACCATGCGCCGAGTCTATGACTTGCCGGAAATCGCCCTGATCGAAATGGGCGACTTCGTCGGCGCGGTGCTCAAACATTTGCGCAAAGTGCCTGTGGATAAACTCAGCCTGTGCGGCGGCTTCGGCAAGATCAGCAAACTGGCGGCCGGGCACATGGATTTGCACAGTCGGCATTCAAGCATCGACCTGCCGCAACTGGCCGAATGGGCTGCGGCGGTGGGCGCCGATAAGGCGTTGCAACAGGCGATCCGTGAAGCCAATACCAGTCAGCAGGCGTTGGCCATGGCCAGCGCTGCGGGGATCGCCCTCGGCGACGCGGTGTGTCAGCACGCTCTGGACTTTACTCGCAGCGTGGTGCCGGCGCAGGTTCAGGTCGAAGTGTTCGCCATCGATCGCCAAGGCGGGATTGTCGGCCATGCGGGAGTTTTTCAATGAAGCGCGTGTTGTTGCTCGGCGGCGTCACTGAAGCATTGGCCATCGCCCGAACCCTGGGGCCGGAACACATCTATAGCCTGGCCGGTGTCGGTCGCGTGCCGACGGATCTGAACTGCCAGGTTAGGGTTGGCGGCTATGGCGGCGCTGAAGGTCTGGCGCAGTTCATCCGGGATGAAGACATTGACCTGCTGCTGGATGCGACCCATCCCTACGCCGCACAAATCAGCCAGAACGCCGCCACCGCCGCGAAGTTGAGCGGCATTGCGTGCTGGGCTTTGCGACGTCCGGCCTGGCAACCACACGCCGGGGATGACTGGCGCGAAGTCAGCGACTGGACCGAGCTGATCGAAGCGCTGAAACCCTTCCGCCGACCGCTGTTCACCCTCGGACGCGAACCGCTGCAGCACCTGCACGAAATCCCGCCGGAGCAATTCTGGACGTTGCGTGCGCTGGATGTTTATCCCGGGAATGAGCGCTGCGAAGTGATCGGCGCGCGCGGGCCGTTTCTGATCGAGGATGAACGCGAGCTGTTCGAGCGTCGGCAGATCGACGTGCTGATCAGCAAGAACAGCGGCAGCACCGCCACCGAGCCGAAACTGGAAGTGGCGCGGGAACGTGGAGTGCCGGTGCTGGTGTTGAAGCGGCCGGTGTTGCCGGGGGTTGAGCGGGAGTTTGGGGCGGTGGATGACATCTTGGCGGCTTTGTCAGTGTCAGACATTTCCTGAGCCTGCACGACCTTGCGACTTTGCCGACAACTTTCCAGGAGAGGGCCGACTGTTCCCGGCAAGCGCTTCAACTCTATATTCGATTCCCCTGATCCTAGCTAGCAACACCACCCATGCCACCCATGGGTAAGGCCTCCCATTGGGCCGAGAAAAGTGTGGCTTGCCAACTTGTATCCCAAGGAATACGATCCAACATGATCGACTTCGAACGATCTCGTGCGTTTGCCGATTGGCTCGACTCACTGAGAGACATCATCGGTAAAGCTCGCATTATCGCCAGGCTCCGAGCTGCCGAACACGGTAATTTTGGTGATTGCGAATCCGTAGGCGAAGCTGTTTATGAAATGCGTGTTCATTACGGCCCCGGCTACAGGATGTATTTCACTCGTCGAGGGGCAGTGGTTTACCTGCTGCTGGTGGGCGGTGACAAGTCGACTCAAAAACGAGATATCAAACGCGCTCTTCAAATGGCGCAAAACATCGGTAATGAGGAGTAAGTCATGGCCGAACAATTCACCCGATTCGACGCCGCCGAATTTCTCAAAACACCAGAAGAAATGGCCGCTTACCTGGACGCCTGTTTTGAAGAAGATGCAGGTGACGGAGTTCTCATACGTGCCGCACTCAATGACATAGCTCGTGCAAAAGGCATGACACAGATTGCCCGTGATGCCGGGCTGGGTCGCGAGAGTCTCTACAAAGCATTGGGCAGCACTGGTAACCCGGAATTCGCGACTATCATGAAAGTGATGAAAGCATTAGGCCTGCGGCTGCATGCCAGCGCTCTCTGATTGCACTGCGACACCACACCGCACGCGGCCTTTTTACTTATCGCCCCTGATCAGGCTAAATAGCCGCGCCTGATTGCTCACTCAACCGGATCTGCCCTCATGTCCCGACAACGGCTCGCATTTGCCTGGATCGCCTGCTTTGCAGTGCTGTTCAACATGCTCGCCATGCCGATGTCCGGAGCGATGGCGCAGACGGCGAAATCGCCTGCTGAGCAATTGTTGTGGGGCAGTTTCTGTTCTTCCAACGGCACGAAGCTGGTGGCGATTTCCCTGGGCGATGTCGAGCAAAAAGCTCCGCAGAGCGATGATCATTCCAACATGCAGCATTGCTGGTGCTGCTCGGGCTCCGCTCCATTGGTGGCGTTGCCGGGGCATGTTCCGCAATTGTATTTCGCGCGTTTCGAGGCCAATCGAAGCCTGCCGCCTGCCTCACTCGATACGCCGACACCGCGCCAGCAATGGCCGAGCCTCAACCCCCGCGCGTCCCCTCTGGTGTGATTCCTTCTCGCAATTGACCTGCGTTTTGAATCGTTCTGGAGAACTGCCATGTTAAACAAACTCATCGTTCTGGCTGCATTGCTGCTGCCTGCCTGTTTTGCCAATGCTCACGAATACAAGGCTGGCGAGCTTGAGATCGCCCATCCGTGGTCGCAGGAGTTACCGCCCAACGCGCCGACCGTCGCGGCGTATTTCGTGATTCACAACAGCGGCAAGACCGCCGACCGACTGCTAAGCGTCGACTCGCCAATTTCAGGAAAGGCCGAGTTGCACGAGCACGTGAAGCAAAACGATTTGATGAAAATGCAGCAAGTCCCCAGCGTCGAAATACCGGCTGGCGGCGAAGCCACTTTCGCCCCGATGGCCTATCACGTAATGCTACTGGAGCTGAAAGACCGCAGCCTGTTGAGCGACGGCAAGCGCTTCCCGCTGACGATGCATTTCGAGAAGGCCGGTGATGTGACGGTCGATGTCGCGGTGCAGAAAAAAGCGCCTGAAGGCATGCAAGAGCACATGCACGCCCATTAATCGCCCACGTTGAAAACGCCCATGCGTAGGCCGTCCGTGTCCCGCCGTCAGTCATTGAGTCTGACGCGCGGCAGCTGGATCAGCCTGTTCGCCATGCTGATGATTTTTATCGGTCCGCTGATTTCTCAGTCGATGCCGATGGATTCGCGCGCGGCGATGTCCATGAGCATGTCGATGGACATGCCCATGGATATGTCGGCCATGGATATGTCGGCCATGGAGCATGGCGCGCAATCCGCCGCCGAGCACTGTCCACCCAAAGCCGATCATCACGCGCTCTGGGAAAAATGCGGCTATTGCAGCCTGCTGTTCAATTGCCCGGCGCTGACGGGCGGCGGCACCTTCGTCGCCTTCAACATCCCGCCCCTCAACACCTTCACCACACCCTCCCCCCGTCTGGGTCACGCCCGGCAAACCTTCTTCCCCGGTGCCCGCACCCGCGCTCCGCCCATCGTCGCGTAAACACCCACCTCCGATCTCACACGGTCCGCAAGACAGCCAAAGCAACCTGTGGGAGCGGGCTTGCTCGCGAAGAGGGAGTGTCAGTCAACGTTGATGTCGTCTGACACACCGCTTTCGCGAGCAAGCCCGCTCCCACAGGACTGTGTCGACTGCCAGCCGTGTCGTTTACGACTGTTCGATGGAAATTGTCATGTCCAGGTTTTCTGCTGACACACGTTTGGGGGCTGCCCAGGCTCCTTTTGCCCTGAACGAATCCCGCGTTCGTTTCAGGCAGGTCACCGCCGTCCTTTGCGGCCTACTGCTGACACCAATGGTGCTGGCCGATGAACACGCCGACCACACTGAAGAACTGAGCCCGACGGTGATCACCGCCATTGCGCCGAGTTCGCCACTGACCATCGTCACCAACCCCAAAGACCCGCGCCAACCGGTGCCGGCCAGCGACGGTGGCGATTATCTGAAGACCATCCCCGGCTTCGCGCTGGTGCGCAACGGCGGTACCAACGGCGATCCGGTGCTGCGCGGCATGTTCGGCTCGCGACTGAATATCCTCACCAACGGCAGCATGATGCTCGGTGCCTGCCCCGGCCGCATGGACGCGCCAACCTCGTACATCTCACCGGAAACCTACGACAAGCTCACCGTCATCAAAGGCCCGCAAACCGTGCTCTGGGGCCCCGGCGCATCGGCCGGCACCGTCCTGTTCGACCGTGAGCCGGAAAGCTTCGGCGAACTCGGCACCCGGGTGAACGCCAGCGTGCTGGCCGGTTCCAACGGCCGTTTCGACAAAGTGGTGGACGCTGCTGCGGGCGGGCCGCTGGGTTACGTGCGAGTGATCGGCAACACCGCGCATTCCGACGATTACAAGGACGGCAACAACGACACCGTGCCCTCGCGCTATGACAAGTGGAACGGCGACGTCGCTGTCGGCTGGACCCCGAGCGCCGATACGCTGCTGGAACTGACCGCCGGCAAGGGCGATGGCGAAGCCCGTTACGCCGGGCGCGGCATGGACGGTTCGCAGTTCTTGCGCGAAAGCCTGGGCCTGCGCTTCGAGCAGTCGAACATCGGTGAGGTGCTGGATAAGGTCGAGGCACAGGTCTACTACAACTACGCCGACCACGTGATGGACAACTACACCCTGCGCACGCCGTCCGGCACCGGGATGATGGCCGGCCCCATGGCCTCCAACGTCGACCGCCGAACCCTCGGCGCGCGAATCAAAGCCACCTGGCGCTGGGCCGATGTGCAACTGATCAGTGGCCTGGATGCGCAAACCAACGAACACCGCCAACGCAGCGCCATGGGCGTTGACACCTATAAGGATGTGCCACGCAACAAGGACGCCGACTTCCACAACTACGGCGTGTTCAGCGAGCTGACCTGGTACGCCGCCGACCGTGATCGGTTGATCTCCGGGGCACGACTGGATCGCGCGTCGGCCAAGGATTATCGGCAGACCCTCGGCTCCGGGATGATGGCCCGCCCGAACCCGACGGCCGACGACACCCGCGCCGATACATTGCCGAGCGGTTTCGTCCGTTACGAACATGACCTGGCTGACAGCCCGACCACGCTGTATGCGGGCCTCGGTCACTCCCAACGTTTCCCGGATTACTGGGAGCTGTTTTCGCCCAAGTCCGGCCCCGCCGGTTCGGTGAATGCCTTCGACTCGATCAAACCGGAAAAAACCACCCAGCTCGACTTCGGCCTGCAATACAAGACCGAAGACCTCGAAGCCTGGGCCTCGGGTTACGTCGGGCAGGTGCGCGACTACATCCTGTTCAACTACACGCCGGGGATGATGGGCACGACTTCGCAAGCCGAGAACATCGACGCGCGAATCATGGGCGGTGAACTCGGTGCGGCCTACAAGCTGACGGCCAACTGGAAAGCCGACGCGACCCTGGCCTACGCCTGGGGCAAGAACAGCAGCGACGGCAGTGCCCTGCCGCAGATGCCACCGCTGGATGCACGTTTCGGCCTGACCTACAGCGAAGACAACTGGAGCGCCGGGGCGTTATGGCGGGTGGTCGCGGCGCAGAACCGCATCGACCAGAACAAGGGCAATGTGGTTGGCAAAGACTTCGACACGAGCTCTGGGTTCGGCGTGTTCTCGCTTAACGGCGCGTATCGGATCAACAAGAACTGGAAAGTCAGCAGCGGCGTCGACAATTTGTTCGGCAAGGCCTACGCCGAACACTTGAACCTGGCTGGCAACGCCGGTTTCGGCTTCCCGGCCAATGACCCGCAAGCCATCAACGAACCGGGGCGCACGCTCTGGACCAAGGTGGATATGAGTTTCTAAAAGCATCGCGAGCAGGCTCAACACCGGCCATGTGGGAGCGGGCTTGCTCGCGAAAGCGTTGTGTCAGGCGACATCAATGTCGGCTGTGCCGCCGTCTTCGCGAGCAAGCCCGCTCCCACAGGGGGTCCAGTGTTCAACTGTCTGCGATCAATTACCAAACAACTAAAAGACCCAAGCCTAGCGGAGCACACAAATGCAACAGCCCAAACCGAATTTCTACAACCTGGCCTGGCGCTGGCATTTCTATGCCGGCCTGTTCGTCGCGCCATTCATGGTGATGCTGGCCCTGACCGGCATCATCTACCTGTTCAAACCGCAACTCGATCCACTGATGTACGGCAGCCTGCTGAACGTCCCGGCCGCTCATCACACAGTCGCCGCCGATGACCTGCTCAAGCGGGTGAAAGAGGCGTACCCACAAGGCCGGATCAAACAGTACCTGCCGCCGGTCAACGCCGAACGCAGTGCGCAATTTGTGGTGATCAATGAAGGTCATGAACTGAACGTGTTCATCGATCCGTACCACGGCGACATCCTTGGCGAGCAAGACGCCAAGAAGAATCTGCAAGCAGTCGCGCGCTCGATTCACGGCGAGTTGATGATCGGCACCGCCGGTGATCGACTGGTGGAACTGGCCGCCGGTTGGGGCGTCGTGCTGGTGGTTTCCGGAGTATTTTTGTGGTGGCCGCGCGGCCAGTGCGCGGGGATTCTCTGGCCACGCTTGAACAGTCGTGGCCGAGTGCTCTGGCGTGACCTGCACGCGATGACCGGGTTCTGGGGCGCGGCATTGCTGCTGGTGATGCTGCTCAGCGGCATGACCTGGACCGGGTTCTGGGGCAAGCAATACGCCGACCTCTGGAACCGCTTCCCGGTAGCCATGTGGAATGACGTGCCGAAGTCCGACATCGAGGCCCGCAGCCTCAACAGCGCCACGCGTCAGACTGTGCCGTGGGCCATGGAAAACACGCCGATGCCGATGTCCGGCGACCACGCAGAACACATGGCTCACGCCGGCCCGCAAGCCGGTCCGGCGGCACCGACTATCAGCCTGCAAGACGTGCAAAACATCGCCGTACAACGCAAGGTCGAGCCCGGCTACAGCATCACCTTCCCCACCACGGCCACCGGCGTATTCACCATTGCGGTGTTCGCCGACGACCCACGCAACGACGCCACTCTGCATATCGACCAGTACACCGGCGACGTCCTCGCCGACGTGCGCTGGCAGCATTACAGCAACGTCGCCCGGGCGACGGAAGTCGGCGTGATGCTGCACGAAGGCAAGATGTTCGGCCCGTTCAATCAGATCATCGTGCTGCTGATCTGCCTGATGATTTTGCTCAGCGCCGTCAGCGGCGTGGTGATCTGGTGGAAGCGCCGGCCACAGGGCAAGTTCGGTGTACCGCCGTTGCGTCACGACCTGCCGAAATGGAAAACCGCGATGGTTATCATGTTCGGGCTGGCGGTGATGTTTCCGTTGGTGGGGGCTTCGCTGGTGGTGGTGTGGGTATTGGATCGGGTGCTGCTTTCTCGCCTGAATGGTCTGGCTGAAACCGGCCCGGCGGCTTGACTCAGAATGTGCGGGGGCAGGCCTGAGTCAGCCCTTCATCATTGGCAGCTATCGACCTTCAGTTCACCATCGCAGTTATGCAGGCGTTGCACGCTGAGACGATCAAGGTCGGGATAATCGCCTGGTGAACCACCCCCGCGATGGTTCCGGCAGATGACCCTGATCCGGCAGAGTCCTTGCGGTACAGAGACGGCTATTGGAGGCGTCTCCGGGAACGACGCCGTCTTTCGAGCCTTGCAACTGTCATGGGCATCGCTTTGCTCCCAGGCAGAGGAGCAGGATTGCTCCTCTGCCTGAGCGTAGCCGCATTGCATGCCGACAATAATCACTACCGAAACCAGCAGCGATATGAGCCTGACCATGGATGCAGTCCTTTGCCATCTGGATATATATGTCACGGTAACGTTTGTTAGTGAGATTGCCTACTGTCATAACTGACAGTTGTTTATGCGTTTTTTGCGATTAGAAAGATGTCCGCATATGCAATCTGGACCCGCCTCATCTTCATCATGAAACAGACGAGATGCGCAGATTAGAGGGATCTGTAGACTTCGGGCGCTTATCTTTCGGCCGCGCAAAGCCAATATAATGAGGGCCAGCAGTGGATCCTCAGGCGAGCCACGATCGTTTTCTGTCATCGCTGACTACATGTTTTAAGCATCGGGCCCCTTCGCGGGCAAGCCTCGCTCCTACAGGGTTTATGTCGTACGCAATATTTGTGATCGACATCAACCCTGTAGGAGCGAGGCTTGCCCGCGAAGGCGTCATCAGCAACACCAAAAACCCCAAGAGAACTGCATGACCTCGCTGAACCTCACAAACCTCGCCTGGACACCCCTGGGCCACGGCCATTGCCATCACCAGTTCCAGCTGCGTGACGCGTCCTTGCATGTGGCCGCCGGTGAGTTCGTCGGGTTGATCGGCCCTAATGGCAGCGGCAAAACCAGCCTGTTGCGGTGCGCCTATCGTTTCAGCAAACCGCAAAGCGGCGAGGTCAAACTCGACCACCACAACGTCTGGAAGCAGTCCTCACGCTGGTGTGCGCAACGCATCGCCGTGGTGTTGCAGGAATTCCCCGACGCCTTCGGCCTGACCGTCGAAGAAGTCGTCGCCATGGGCCGCACACCACACAAAGGCCTGTTTGATGGCGACACCCTTGAGGACCGAAAACTCACGACCCACGCCCTCGAATCGGTCGGCCTCAAAGGCTTCGAAGACCACGCCTTCGCCACCCTTTCCGGCGGTGAAAAACAGCGCGTAATCCTCGCCCGCGCCCTGGCCCAGCAGCCGCAATTGCTGATCCTCGACGAGCCGACCAATCACCTTGACCCGCGCTATCAACTGGAGCTGCTGCAACTGGTCAAACGCCTGCGGATCGGCACACTGGCGAGCATTCACGATCTCAATCTGGCGGCAGCTTTCTGCGATCGGCTGTACGTGATCAATCACGGTCGCATCGTGGCCAGCGGTCCCCCCAAAGAAGTCCTGACCGCACAACTGCTGCATAACGTGTTCGGCGTCGATGCCCTGATCGATGACCACCCCTTGCACGGCTACCCACGAATCACCTGGATAACCCGACCATGACTTTGCGTTCCCTGCTTTGCGTCGTTCTGTTGCTGGGCAGTGCCCAAGCCTTCGCCGAGGTTACGAAATACCCGCTGACTGTCCAGAGCTGCAACCGCGAAGTCACCTTCAAGGCAGCGCCGAAACACGCGGTCAGCCATGACATCAACATGACCCAGATGATGCTCGCCCTCGGTCTCAAACCAAGGATGGCCGGGTATAGCGGCGTGACGGGCTGGAAGTCGGTGACGCCCGAGATGCAGACCCTCCTCGACGGCTTGCCGGAGCTGGCGGCCAAGTACCCGTCGGTGGAAACCCTGCTCAACGCCAACGTCGATTTCTTCTTCGCCGGTTGGGATTACGGTATGCGCGTTGGCGGTGATCTCACGCCGCAAACCCTGCAACCGCTGGGCATCAACGTCTACGAACTCACCGAGTCCTGCGCCTTCGTGATGAAGCGCCCGCCCGCGAGCCTGGAAGACACCTACAACGACCTGCGCAACCTCGGGAAAATTTTCGACGTGCAGGACCGCGCCAACACCGTGATCGCCCAGATGCAGGCGCAAGTGGCCCAGGTGCGCAGGAATCAGCCGACGGACAAACCTCGGGTATTTCTCTACGACAGCGGTGAGGACCGGGCCATGACTTCCGGTCGTCTCGGCATGCCGCAGGCGCTGATCGATGCCGCCGGTGGGCGCAACATTCTCGACGACGTCGAGGCGAGCTGGACGCGAGTGAATTGGGAGAACGTGGTCGAGCGCAATCCGCAGGTGATCGTGATCGTCGACTACGGCGAAGTCACCGCCAAGCAGAAAGAGCAATTCCTGCTGAACAACCAGGCCCTGCAATCGGTGGATGCGATCAAGAATCAGCGCTTCATCGTCATTCCGTACGTGCAGGCCACGCCTGGAATCGACAACGTACTGGCGGTCGAAACCCTGGCCAAGGGTTTCCACGGCGAATGATCGATCGTCGCTATGCCTTGTTGCTGATGGCCCTCGGCGCGTTGTTGCTGGTGTCATGCGTAGTGTCGTTGGGCTTCGGCCCGGCGCGGGTGCCGGTGGAGGGGGTGTGGCGAATATTGCTGCACAAGATTTTTGGTTTCGGTGTTGCGAACTGGACTGCCGGCCAGGAACACATCGTCTGGCTGATCCGCGTTCCGCGCATGTTGCTCGGCGCACTGGTGGGCGCCGGTCTGGCGTTGATTGGCGCGGTGCTGCAAGCGGTGACGCGCAATCCGCTGGCTGATCCGCACCTGCTCGGCGTGACCTCCGGCGCGACCCTCGGCGCGGTGATTGTGGTGCTGCATGTCGGTGAAATCGTCGGGTTGCTGACCTTGCCAATTGCCGCGTTTATCGGCGCGTTGTTGAGCATGTTGATTGTGCTGATGATCGCCAATCGCAGTGGGCGGCTGGACAGTGATCGGCTGCTGTTGTGCGGCGTGGCGGTGTCGTTCGTGATGATGGCGATTGCCAATCTGCTGTTGTTTCTTGGGGATCATCGCGCCAGTTCAGCAGTGATGTTCTGGATGCTTGGCGGGCTCGGGTTGGCGCGCTGGGAATTGCTCGCGGTGCCGGCGGCGAGTGTGTTGCTTGGGTTGGTGTTGTTGCTGGGTATGGCTCGTCCGTTGAATGCGTTGATGGCGGGTGAGCAGACTGCGGTGACCCTCGGTCTGAATGCTCGCATCGTGCGGTTGCGGGTGTTTTTGATTGCGTCGTTGATGACTGGGGTGTTGGTGTCGATCAGTGGGTCTATCGGGTTTGTCGGGTTGATGGTGCCGCACATTGCGCGGCGGTTGGTCGGGGCTGAACACCGGCGACTGCTGCCGGTGTGCGTGTTGCTGGGCAGCCTGTTCCTCGTCTGGATCGATGTGGCCGCACGCACCCTGATCGCCCCGGAAGACTTGCCCATCGGCGTCGCCACTGCGGCGATTGGCGGGTTGTTCTTCATCGGCCTGATGCGCCGTCGGTGACACACCCCGTTCAAAACTGTGGGAGCGGGCTTGCTCGCGAAGGCGGCGGCACATTCAACATCACGGTGGCTGACACACCGCTTTCGCGAGCAAGCCCGCTCCCACAAGGATTATCGTCGTCCACAAATTCCGCGCACGACACACATCTACTAATGAAATGGCTACCCCCGTCCCCCTGCGATTGCCCACTAAGCTTTCGCAGGGGGCCTATCGGAGACCGTTGCCATGAAAGTAGCTATTGCCGCCATCGACCTGGGAAAACACACCTTTCATCT
>NZ_JAKLSP010000038.1:0-52223 GCF_022014505.1 Pseudomonas sp. PGPR40
TACAACCAAGCGAATGGCTTCCGCTTTTTCCTCGGCGTTAACAACCCGATATCCCATGATGCTTCCTTAGATCGACACTCCTACATCATGGTCCAAAAACATTGAGCCACAACAGCCTCGCTCCTACGGATTTGCGTGCGGTCACCCGAAATCTGTAGGAGCGAGGCTTGCCCGCGAAGAGGCCATCAGCCTCAACAACTATCTTATGGTTGAAACGCCCCAATAAAAATCGCCGGATCCACCCGCGCATCATTCAGGCTGATATTCCAGTGCATGTGCGGCCCGGTCGCGCGGCCGGTCGAACCGACTTTCCCGACCACGCCACCACGCACCAATTGCTGCCCAACCTTCACGTCGATCTTCGACATGTGACAGAACATGCTGATAAAGCCCTGACCATGGTCGACGAACACCGTGTTGCCGTTGAAGAAATAATTACCGATCAGCATCACCTTGCCGGCGGCCGGAGTCTTGATTGGCGTGCCGGCAGGCACCGCGAAGTCGAGGCCTGCATGGGGGTTGCGTTCTTCGCCATTGAAAAAACGGCGCACGCCAAACTTGCTCGACAGCGGCCCGTTGACCGGTTTGTCCAGCAGCAGGTTGCTCGGGGTGTTCGGGCTGAAGGTGCGGTAGGCCTGAATCTGTTCGGCCAATTCGCTCTCGATGCGCTTGAGGTTTTCCGGGTCCGGATTGACCTGCTGCTTGTTCTTCAGGGTGATGTGCTGTTCCGGGTATTTCTTGCTACCGACGGTGAAGCTCAGAGTGCGACCACCGCTCTCAAGAGACTGACTGCCCGGTTTGACAGTCAGCGGCACGCCGACGATCGCCAGCCAGTGGTTCTGTTCCTTGACCACCAATACCTGTTTGCCTTGATAGCTGGCTTTTGGCGCTTGGGCGGAGTTGCCCAGATCCACTACCGCCACGCCACCCGGCACCGGTTTGTTCAACAAGCGAGTGATGTAACTGTCGGCGTGGGCGCTGAAGGTCAGGCACAGCAACAGCAGCGGAGCTAAAAAACGCGGCATGGATCAATCCAGTAAAGAAAGGGTGACAGGCGTCAGGTGATTGTCTTCGACCCGCACGTGCAGCTCACCTTCGCCCAGTTTGGCTTTCAGGCGCTGACCGGTGTGGGTCTGCGCGGCGCTGCGGATCGCGTTGCCGCGCTCGTCCAGCAGAATGCTGTAGCCACGCGCGAGGGTCGCCAACGGGCTGACCACATGCAGCGTCTGCATCTGACTTTGCAGTTGCAGGCGGCGGGATTTAAGCCCTTCACGCATGGCTCGGGGCAGGCGCTCGGCCAGGCTGTCGAGGCGCTGGCGAAGCATCGCTAGTTGACGCCCGGGATGTTGCCCGGCGAGGCGGGTTTCCAGACGGATCAAACGTTCACGACGGGTGTTGAGGCTGCGTTCGAACGCGCGGCGCATGCGCATGTCCAGATCATCCAGACGTTGTGCTTGCTGGCGCAGTCGTTCGCCGGGATGACGCAGGCGCCGGGCCATGCCTTCCAGGCGCAACCGGTCGCGCATCAAACGGTCGCGGATGCGCATCACCAGGCGTCGGTGCAGACTTTCGACGCGCCGCACCAGATCGCTGGAGTCCGGCGCGAGCAGTTCGGCGGCGGCAGAGGGGGTCGGGGCGCGGACGTCGGCGACGAAGTCACTGATCGACACATCGGTTTCGTGGCCGACAGCGCTGACAATCGGCGTCACGCAGGCATCCACGGCGCGAGCCACGGCTTCTTCGTTGAAGCACCAGAGGTCTTCCAGCGAACCGCCACCACGGGCCAGGATCAATGCGTCGAAACCGCGGGCGTCCGCCAGTTTCAGCGCGCGGACAATCTGCGCGGTGGCTTCGCGGCCTTGCACGGCGGTGGGGATCAGCGTCAATTGGATCTGCGGCGCGCGGCGGCGGAACACACTGATGATGTCGCGGATCACTGCGCCCGTGGGCGAACTGATGATGCCAATGCGTTGCGGGTGCGCCGGCAGCGGCACTTTGCGTTCGGCACTGAACAGGCCTTCGGCACTGAGCTTTTCCTTCAATGCATCGAAGGCCAGACGCAGGGCGCCGTCACCGGCCGGTTCCACGGTGTCGAGAATCAGTTGGTAATCGCCACGGCCTTCAAACAGCGACACCTTGCCGCGAACCTTGACCGCCAAACCGTCCTTCAACGCTTGGCGAACCCGAGCGGCGTTCTGCCGGAACAGCGCACAACGCACTTGGGCGCCGCTGTCCTTGAGGGTGAAATACACATGGCCAGATGCCGGTCGGGCGAGGTTGGAAATTTCGCCTTCGACCCAGATATTGCTGAACACGTCTTCGAGCAACACCCGCGCACGGCCGTTGAGCTGGCTGACAGTCAGGACTTCCCGGTCCAGGCCGAGTCTTGCAAAGGGATCTTTAATCATGGGGCGCAGTTTAAAGGCAATCGGCGATCAATCTCCATGAATCAACACAAATCCCCTGTGGGAGCGGGCTTGCTCGCGAAGAGGTCATGTCAGTCGACATCATTGTTAAATGACCCACCGCTTTCGCGAGCAAGCCCGCTCCCACAGTGGGTTGTGCAGGCATTGATGAAGTGTTGAACCAGCATCGTGGGATGTTGCCGACAGGCGAGGGCGACCGTGCTCTGGCAATCGGGATCGGCCAAGGGCAGAAAGTGGATATCCGGCGGCGCGATGTCCTGCATCGATTCCGGTAACAGCGCGATGCCGAATCCGGCCTGGATCAATTGCAGTTGCGTGGTTTTGCGCGACACCACCCGAGCCGCCTGGGGAAAGAACCCCTGGCGCATGCACAACTCGGCGGACAGATAACTCAGGCCGCCACGTTGTGGATGAGGGATGGAAATAAATGCTTCATTCTTCAACTGCGCCAGATCGATGCCTTGCGCGGACTTATCCACAGCCAGCCGATGATTCGGCGGTACCGCCAGCAACAGACGCTCGCTGTACAGCGGAACAATCTGTACCCCTTCACGCTGACGCAATACCGGCAGGCGCAACAGACCCACATCGAGGCGACCTTCGGCCAATTCTTCCAGTTGCGCCTCGGAGGACAGCTTGACGATGTCCACGGACACACCGGGGTGCCGATCCAGATAGACGCTGATGCCTCGCAGCAGCCGACCGCTCATGGGCACGGTACTGGAATGGCTGAGGCGCAAAGTGCCGAGTTCACCGTTTCCCACCTGAGTGGCCATCTCGCTGGCCTTGGTCAGTTCGTTCAGCAGGTTTCTGGCCCGAGGCAAAAAGGCTTCACCCGCCGCCGTCAGTCGGGGCTGGCGCGCGGTGCGTTCGAACAGCGGCGTTTGCAGCCGGGTTTCCATGTCCTTGATCTGCCGGCTCAAGGCTGATTGGGCAATAAACAGTCGTTCGGCCGCAGCGCTGAAGCTGCCGCTCTCGGCGATTTCCACGAAGTAGCGTAATTGACGGGTTGAAAGCACAAGGCATGCCTTTTCGAGATGGGTGGTCGATGTTGAAGATATTAGTCGCAACGCTCGGCGCTGGCTAAAGTCAGCACAGGAATAAAAGGAAGCCGTGTCGATGAATGTGCTGGAGCTGTTAAACCAATGGCCGTGGGATACGTTGGATTGGCTGGTGATCGGGTTGGGCGTCGCCCTGGCCTACATCGTGTTCGGCATCGCCGGTTTTGGCACCGCGCTGGTGGCGGGGCCGATTCTGATCCTGTTCATGCCGCTGTCGAAAATCGTGCCGTTGCTGGTGTTGCTGGATTTCGTCGCGGCGTTCGGCAATTTGCTGCCTTCGCGACGGAATGTGGCGAGCCCCGAGTTGCTGCGATTGTTGCCGTGCATGGCAGTGGGCTGCACGTTGGGGGTGATTTTTCTGCTGAACCTGAAATCCGATGTTTTGCTGCTGTTGATGGGGCTGTTTATCAGCGCCTATGCGATTTACAGCCTGTGGATTAAAACCCGTCCGGCGCAATTGTCCGCCGGGTGGGCGGTACCGATGGGCACTGTGGGTGGGATGTTCGGGGCGTTGTTTGGCAGTGGCGGCTTTTTATATGCGATCTATTTGAACAGTCGATTACCCAAGGATGCGGCCCGGGCAACCCAGAGTGCGCTGATCAGTTGCAGCACCGTGGTGCGTTTGAGCCTGTTTGCCGTCGCCGGTGTGTATGCCGAGCTACCCTTGTTGGTATTGGCGCTGTGTTTGTTGCCAGCGATGGCGCTGGGGTTGTGGATTGGCCGGCGGTTGACCATGAAATTGTCCCGCGAGGCCTTCGTGCGGCTGGTGACCTGGCTGGTGCTGGCCAGCGGGATTGCCTTGATCGGGCGTTATTTGAGTACTTGACCGGATTTCGTCAGGGATTAAGCTGCCGGCCGTCCTGACGTCTTCGCGGGCAAACCTCGCTCCTACAGGATTGGATGCCGTTCGCAAATTTATTGAACGGCACCAATCCTGTAGGAGCGAGGCTTGCCCGCGAAAGCGTCCTCCGGCACGCCGCAGAAATATCCATTTGACGCAGTAGGCTTGCACCATGAATTCCCAAAGCATCATCGTCCCGAAAATCTCCACCCTGCCGGTACACGAACCCCGGGCCCGGGCGGTCGTGCGTTGGCTGGTGCGCAAGAACATCATTAAAGAAGAACTGACCACCTGTGGCCGCACCGGCAATCGCATGGCCCACGCCATCGCCGACGGTGCCCGCGCCGTGGTCCTGCACCCTGAAGCGCTGCCGTTCGGCGAGCCGATCAATGGCCTGGAGATCATCACCAAGCGCTGCATCTATACACCGGCCAAGGGGTTTCTCGAAGAAGCCGGTTGCGCCGAGTGCCGCAAGGAAATCGGCGAAGCGCTGTTCGAAAGCCTGGAAGACTGGATGCCAGGGCGCACCGATAACTTCACGTGTCCTGAATGCGGGCATGAAGACGACATCAACGGGTTTCTGTTCTTGCAGGAATGCGGCTTCTCCAACCTGGGGTTTATCTTCAACAATTGGCTCGAAGCCGGGTTCAAGCAGAGCTTCATCGACGAATTTGCCGATTGGCTGGATCAACCGGTGAGCTGGATCAAAGTCGAACTGTAACTGAACCCGAACCCGAACCCGTAGGAGCGAGGCTTGCCCGCGAAGCTTTTAGCACCAGTGAGGACGCCTTCGCGGGCAAGCCTCGCTCCTACGGATTTGTGTGCCAAAACCTCCGTCGATCACTGTGTCGATAATAGACAGAGTTTTACATTGAACCCGAGGGGGTGTCTGACTATAATGGCGCGCTTCCATTTTCCCGCTCGGGAGCCCCCGCGATGCTGCGTATCAGCCAAGAAGCTCTGACCTTCGACGACATTCTTTTAGTGCCCGGTTATTCCGAGGTTCTTCCTAACGAAGTCAGTCTCAAAACCCGCCTTACCCGTGGCATCGAGCTGAATATTCCACTGGTTTCTGCTGCCATGGACACCGTTACTGAAGCCCGTTTGGCAATTGCCATGGCTCAGGAAGGTGGCATCGGTATCATCCACAAGAACATGACCATCGAGCAGCAAGCTGCCGAAGTGCGTAAGGTCAAGCGTTACGAAGCCGGCGTGGTCAAGGACCCGATCACCATCGAGGCTGACGCCACGGTTCGTGAACTGTTCGAACTCACCCGCCAGCACAACATCTCCGGCGTTCCGGTACTGCACGATGGCGACCTGGTCGGCATCGTCACTTCCCGTGACGTGCGTTTCGAGAACCGTCTGGACGCCACCGTCCGTGAAGTGATGACGCCTAAAGAGCGTCTGGTCACGGTCAAGGAAGGCGCCAACAAGAACGATGTGCGTGAGTTGCTGCACAAGCACCGCATCGAACGCGTACTGATCGTCGACGACAAATTCGCCCTCAAAGGCATGATGACCGTCAACGACATCGAAAAAGCCAAGGCTTACCCACTGGCCAGCAAGGACGATCAAGGTCGTCTGCGCGTTGGCGCCGCAGTTGGTACCG
Source organism: Pseudomonas sp. PGPR40 (assembly GCF_022014505.1). NCBI lineage: Bacteria > Pseudomonadati > Pseudomonadota > Gammaproteobacteria > Pseudomonadales > Pseudomonadaceae > Pseudomonas > Pseudomonas sp. PGPR40. Next base: position 5,941 of record NZ_JAKLSP010000038.1, read on the forward strand.
GTAAAGACACCGGTGACCGCGTAGCTGCCCTGGTCCACGCTGGCGTTGACGTGGTAGTGGTCGACACTGCTCATGGTCACTCCAAAGGCGTGATCGACCGCGTTCGCTGGGTCAAGCAGAACTTCCCTGAAGTGCAGGTCATCGGCGGCAACATCGCCACCGGCGCTGCCGCCAAGGCCCTGGCCGAAGCCGGCGCTGACGCAGTCAAGGTCGGTATCGGCCCAGGCTCGATCTGCACCACCCGTATCGTCGCCGGTGTCGGCGTTCCGCAAATCAGTGCCATCGCCAACGTCGCCGCTGCCCTCGAAGGCACAGGCGTTCCGTTGATCGCCGACGGCGGCATCCGTTTCTCCGGTGACCTGTCCAAGGCCATCGTTGCCGGTGCTTCCTGCGTGATGATGGGCTCGATGTTTGCCGGTACCGAAGAAGCGCCAGGCGAAATCGAACTGTTCCAGGGCCGTTCGTACAAGGCTTACCGCGGCATGGGTTCGCTGGGCGCCATGTCCCAGGCTCAAGGTTCCTCCGACCGTTACTTCCAGGACTCCTCGGCAGGCGCCGAGAAACTCGTTCCGGAAGGCATCGAAGGGCGTGTTCCGTACAAGGGCACCCTGAGCGCGATCATCCATCAACTGATGGGCGGCCTGCGTTCTTCCATGGGTTACACCGGTAGCGCCGATATCGAAGAAATGCGCACCAAGCCTGAGTTCGTGCGGATCACCGGCGCTGGCATGGCCGAGTCCCACGTTCACGACGTGCAAATCACCAAAGAAGCGCCAAACTACCGCGTAGGTTGAGGCTTCAAGCAAATCGTTAAGCAACCGGGGCTGTTTTATTCAGCCCCGAGTTGTTTCTGAATCACGACTGTTTCTGAATTACTTAGACGAGACTGAATCATGGCCCTCGACATTCACGCTCACCGCATCCTGATCCTCGACTTCGGTTCCCAGTACACCCAGCTGATTGCCCGCCGCGTGCGTGAAATCGGGGTGTATTGCGAACTGCATCCGTTCGACATGGACGAGGAAGCCATTCGCGAATTCGCGCCAAAAGGCGTGATTCTCGCTGGCGGCCCCGAGTCCGTGCACGAAGCCGACAGCCCGCGCTGCCCGCAAGCGGTGTTTGACCTGGGCGTGCCAGTCTTCGGTATCTGCTACGGCATGCAGACCATGGCTGAACAGCTGGGTGGCAAGGTCGAAGGTTCCGAGCTGCGTGAGTTCGGTTATGCCCGCGTTGACGTAGTCGGTAAAAGCCGTCTGCTCGATGGCATCGAAGACCATATCGACGCCGATGGCCTGTTCGGCCTCGACGTGTGGATGAGCCACGGTGACAAGGTCACCAAGCTGCCGGAAGACTTCCACATCCTGGCCAGCACCCCGAGCTGCCCGATTGCCGGCATGTTCAACGATGCTCGCGGCTACTACGGCGTGCAGTTCCACCCGGAAGTGACCCACACCAAGCAGGGCGGTCGCATCCTCTCGCGCTTCATCCTCGACATCTGCGGCTGCGAAGCCCTGTGGACGCCTTCGAAGATTGCTGAAGACGCCATCGCCCAGGTCCGCGCCCAGGTTGGCACCGACAACGTGTTGCTCGGCTTGTCCGGCGGCGTTGACTCCTCGGTGGTTGCCGCGCTGCTGCACAAGGCAATCGGCGACCAGTTGACCTGCGTCTTCGTCGACAACGGCCTGCTGCGCCTGCACGAAGGCGAGCAAGTGATGGCCATGTTCGCCGAGAACATGGGCGTCAAAGTAATTCGCGCCAACGCCGAGGACCAGTTCCTCGACAATCTGGCCGGCGAAAGCGACCCGGAGAAGAAGCGCAAGATCATCGGCCGTACCTTCATCGACGTGTTCGATGCCCAGTCCAACAAACTGGATAACATCAAGTACCTCGCCCAAGGCACCATCTACCCGGACGTGATCGAGTCGGCTGGCGCGAAAAGCGGCAAGGCTCACGTGATCAAGTCGCACCACAACGTGGGCGGCCTGCCGGAAGAAATGAACCTCAAGCTGGTTGAACCCCTGCGCGAGCTGTTCAAGGACGAAGTCCGTCGTCTGGGCCTGGAACTCGGCCTGCCGTACGACATGGTCTACCGCCACCCGTTCCCGGGCCCAGGCCTGGGTGTGCGGATCCTTGGTGAAGTGAAGAAGGAATACGCCGACCTGCTGCGTCGCGCCGACCACATCTTCATCGAAGAACTGCGTAAAGCTGACTGGTACCACAAAGTCAGCCAGGCATTCGTGGTGTTCCAGCCGGTGAAATCGGTTGGCGTTGTCGGCGATGGCCGTCGTTACGCCTGGGTCGTTGCCCTGCGTGCCGTGGAAACCATCGACTTCATGACCGCGCGTTGGGCACACCTGCCTTACGAACTGCTGGAAACCGTCAGCGGCCGGATCATCAATGAAATCGAAGGCATCTCCCGCGTCACTTACGACGTGTCGAGCAAGCCGCCAGCGACGATTGAGTGGGAGTGATCCCGGCTTTAGCTGATCGTCCGTAACACCCAAAAGGCCCCGTGAACGTGAGTTCACGGGGCCTTTTGCATCTCAGCGCCGCGCCACATCCGAAAAGTAGAACTTATCCAGCGTATGCCGTGATTCGGTGTACTCGAACTGCCTGCCATCCTGCAAAAACGTCTGGTTACTGACCACGATCACATGGCTTTGCCCGTCGAGGTCCAGGTGTTGCTGGTCATCCTTGCTGCGGGGCATCGCTTCGATGGTGCGCTGGGCGTAGGCGATTTGCAGTTGCAGGGTCTGCTCGATAAAGGCGTAGATCGATTGTTCGGCGATGTCGCGGGACAGGCCGGGAATCACGTCGCTGACGAAATGGTTGATGTCGAGGATCACCCGTTTACCGTCGATCCGCCGCACGCGCTTGATCCGGGTGATCAGGCTACCTTCTGCCGCCTTGATGTGTTCGAGCAGCGGACCTTCGAGGGGGATTTGTGTGAACTCGACCACCTCAGTGCTGACGTCGTTGCCCAGCCGCGGGTAGGTTTCCTGGAAGCTGACGATGCCGCCGAGCTGAAATTCGATCGGGTTGGTCGACAGCACGAAGGTGCCTTTGCCGTGGACTTTCTGGGCGAAACCGCGTTCCTGCAATTGCTCGATGGCCTTGCGCACGGTGCCGCGGCTGGCCTGATAGCTGTCCATCAGTTCGGTTTCGGAAGGCAGTCGTGCGCCGCGTTCCAGACGTTCGGTCGTGATGCTGGCAAGCAGATCGCTGTAGATCTGGTTGTATTTACTCATGGGGATGGCTCTATGCCGCGCTGTGCTCAAGGTTTTGAACCTTAAGGGCAGGGTAGGGGTTTGTCCATGTGGCTTTAGGTTTCTTTGACTTCGGAGGTAGGAAATGTCGCCGCCTGTCGGGTTCAGGGTAAACAAAATCAAACTCGTCTGTACGAGTTGTTGCAATAACTCGTACAGACGAGTACTTTTCGCTTCGGCATGCTGCCAATAACAAAAAACTACAGCGGATGAACAAGCATGAGCCATGACTATCCGAACATCGTCACTGAGCTGCTGCACAGCCTCGGTGGCAGCGACAACCTCGAGCAGGCCGCGCATTGCGTCACACGGTTGCGCCTGGCCCTCAAGGACCCGAGCCTGGTCGACAGCGCCACGCTGAACCAGATCGATCTGGTCAAGGGTTCGTTCTATACCGGCGGCCTGTTCCAGGTGGTCATCGGCCCCGGCGAAGTGGAAAAGGTCTACGCCGAACTACGCCGGCAAACCGGTCTCGCCGCCTCGACCATCGCTGACGTTAAACAGAAAAGCGCCGACAAGATCCACCCGATGCAGCGATTGGTGCGGGTGTTTTCCGACGTGTTCATGCCCATTCTGCCGGCGCTGATCATTGCGGGCCTGCTGATGGGCATCAACAACCTGATCGGCGCCAAGGGCATGTTCATCGAGGGCAAGACCCTGCTGGACGCCTACCCGAAGCTTGACGGGCTCTGGAGCCTGATCAACTTGATGGCCAACACCTCGTTCGTATTTCTTCCTGCACTGGTGGGCTGGTCGGCGGCCAAGCGTTTTGGCGGCAGCGAAATCCTCGGCATTGTGCTTGGCCTGATGCTGGTACACCCGGACCTGCTCAACGCCTGGAATTACGGCAAAGCGGTAGCCGGGCTGGAGGGGCAGAGCCTGCCGTACTTCGACATCCTCGGTATGTTTCAGATCGAGAAAGTCGGTTATCAAGGGCAAATCCTGCCGATCCTGATGGCGGCCTATGTAATGAGCGTCATCGAAAAATGGCTGCGGGCGCGAGTGCCCAACGCGGTGCAATTGCTGGTGGTACCGATTACCACGATCGTCGTCACCGGTGTGCTGGCGCTGGCGGTGATTGGTCCGGTGACCCGCCATCTGGGGATTCTCATTACCGAAGGCGTGGTCACCCTGTTCGACCTGGCGCCCATGGTCGGCGGCGCAATTTTCGGCCTGCTCTACGCACCGCTGGTGATCACCGGCATGCACCACATGTTTCTCGCGGTCGACCTGCAACTGATCTCCACCCAGGGCGGCACCTTCATCTGGCCGATGATCGTCATGTCCAACCTCGCCCAGGGCAGCGCGGCACTGGCGGTGTTCTACATGACCCGCAGTGTGCGGGACAAAAGCATGGCCTCGACCTCAGCGATTTCTGCCTACTTCGGCATCACTGAACCGGCCATGTTCGGGGTCAACCTGCGCTACAAATTTCCGTTCTATGCGGCCCTGATCGGCTCGGCTCTGGGCAGCATTTTCCTGTCGCTGAACAAAGTCCAGGCTTCGGCGATCGGCGTCGGTGGGTTGCCCGGTTTCATCTCGATCATTCCACAGTTCATTCCGATGTTCGTGGTCGGGATGGTGATTGCCATGGTCGTACCGTTTGTTCTGACCTGCGGGTTGAGCATGAGGATTGTCCGGCCTGGGTATCGGGTTGCCTGATGGATCGCATTCGCGAGCAAGCCCGCTCCCACAGTTGACCGCATTCCAATGTGGGAGCGGGCTTGCTCGCGAAGGGGCCATAACGGTCACCGCATCAACTTACTGAAGGAATACCGCCATGCAAGACTGGCAACGTTCGGTGATCTACCAGATCTACCCGAAGAGTTTTCACAGCCACGCCGGCAACCCCACGGGGGATTTGCTCGGCGTCGTGGCCAAGCTCGACTACCTGCACTGGCTGGGTGTCGATTGCCTGTGGATCACGCCGTTCCTGCGTTCTCCCCAGCGCGACAACGGTTACGACATCAGCGACTACTACGCCATCGACCCGAGCTACGGGACCATGGCCGATTGCGAGTTGCTGATCGCCGAGGCCGGCAAGCGCGGGATCAAATTGATGCTCGACATCGTGGTCAATCACACCTCGATCGAGCATACCTGGTTCCAGCAGGCCCGCAGCAGCCTCGATAACCCTTACCGCGATTTCTACATCTGGCGCGATCAACCGAACAACTGGGAATCCAAGTTCGGCGGTTCGGCCTGGGAGTACGAGGCCCAGACCGGTCAGTACTACCTGCACCTATTCGACCACACGCAGGCCGACCTGAACTGGGACAACCCCCAGGTGCGCGCCGAAGTCTTCAAGATGATGCGTTTCTGGCGCGACAAAGGTGTGGGCGGTTTCCGTCTGGACGTGATCAACCTGATTTCCAAACCGGCGGATTTCCCCGAGGACAACACTGACGGTCGACGCTTCTACACCGACGGCCCGCACGTCCACGACTACTTGCAGCAGATGCACCGCGAAGTGTTCGAGGGCCATGACCTGATCAACGTCGGCGAGATGTCGTCTACCAGCCTGGAACACTGCATCCGCTACTCGCGACCGGAGTCGAAAGAGCTGTCGATGACCTTCAACTTTCATCACTTGAAGGTGGATTACCCGAACCTGCAAAAGTGGGTTCGCGCCGATTTCGACTTCCTCGCACTCAAGCGCATCCTCTCCGATTGGCAGACCGGCATGCAGGCCGGCGGCGGCTGGAACGCGCTGTTCTGGTGTAACCATGATCAGCCGCGTGTGGTCTCGCGTTTTGGTCATGACGGTGAGCATCGGGTGGTGTCGGCGAAGATGCTCGGCACGGCGCTGCATTTCCTGCAGGGCACGCCGTTCGTGTATCAAGGTGAAGAGTTGGGCATGACCAATCCGGGGTTCGATCACATTGATCAGTACCGCGATGTCGAGACTCTGAATATCTTCCGGCTCAAGCGCGAGGCAGGTAGCAGTGACGTCGACAACATGGCGGCGATCATGCAGAAGTCCCGGGACAACAGTCGCACACCGATGCACTGGAACGCCGAGCCTAATGCCGGTTTCAGCGCTGCCGAACCCTGGATCGGCGTGCCGGCCAACGTGGCGCAGATCAATGTCGCGCATCAACTCGATGATTCGGATTCCGTGCTGCATCACTACCGTCAGCTGATTGCCCTGCGCCGCCGTGAAACGCTGATGTCCGACGGCGTGTATCGGCAGTTATTGCCTGAGCACACGAAAATTTGGGCGTACGTGCGTGAAGGCGATGGTGAGCGTTTGCTGGTGTTGAACAACTTCTATGGCTCGCCGTGCGAAGTCGAACTGCCGGATGACGTGATCAATGAAGCGATGGCGCAAAGGTTGGTAATCAGCAACTACGCGGACTGTCCGGATCGAAGCCGACAGGTGTTTCTACGGCCCTATGAGTCGTTCGTTCTGCACCTGAAAGATCACTAGCCCTTAACCAATAAAAACACCGTTTCAAAAAACACGCAGAACGCTGCGCGGGGGAGTTTTGCGCGCCGATTTTGCTGCATCACACAATAAAAATAATGAGGTGGTTCTTGAAAACAACAATAAATCGCAGCCTTGTAGCAGCGGGCGTGTGCCTGGCATTACCACTGTCGGCCCAGGCGCTGGAATTCGCCGGTTACTTGCGCAGCGGCGTCGGGACCTCGGTTAACAGCGGTAAACAGCAGTGTTTCCAGCTACCAGGAGCGCAGTCCAAATACCGCTTGGGTAACGAATGCGAGCAGTACGCTGAACTTGAATTGCGTCAGGATCTGTACACCCTGGACGATGGCTCGGTGCTCAGCGTCGACGGCATGGCCTCGCTGTATAACCAGTACGACAAGGACCTGACGTTCAACGGCGAGAACGGCTCGGTGCGCCTGCCGCAGCTGTATGCGCAGTGGTCGAACATGCCCAGCCTCAACGGCGGCTCGCTGTGGGCCGGTCGGCGTTACTACAAGCGGAACGACATCCACATTTCCGACTTCTACTACTGGAACCAGAGCGCCACCGGCGGCGGTATCGAAGATGTGCTGATCGGTGATCTGAAGTACAGCTACGCCTTCTCGCGCAAGGACAATCTGTATCAGAAGGACTACATCAACCGTCACGATTTCAACGTCGCCGGCTTCAACACCAACCCCGGCGGTGAGCTGGAATTCGGCCTGAGCTACATCGACAAACCCGACAGCCGCGACGCTCATCGCGGTTGGGCAATTACCACCCAGCATGTGCAGAAAGGCTTTCTGGGCGGCAAGAATAAACTGGCCTTTCAGTACGGCGAAGGGCCCGGCACCGGGTTGGGCTATACCGGTAACGTGAGGCTGGACGACAACAGTAAAAGCTACCGCGTGGTCGAGTTCTTCGACTGGCAAGTGACGCCGCGTTTCGGCGGGCAGGTCGAAGCGGTCTATCAGAAAGACATCCGCCCGGACGGCGCCGACCAGAACTGGATTTCCCTCGGGATTCGTCCGACGTATGCGATCACCGAGCAGATCAAACTGGTGACCGAACTGGGCCACGATCAGGTCGAAGCCACGGGCGGGACGCGCAAGCTGAGCAAGTTCACCTTCGCCCCGACCTGGTCGCCCAAGGGTCCGGAATTCTGGGCGCGCCCCGAGGTGCGTCTGTATTACACCTATGCCAACTGGAACGAGGCGGCCAAACGGGCGGCCAATGAACTGGCGGCGGGTTCGGCATTGTCCGATACCGGCGCTTTCGGCACAGCGCGACACGGTGCGAACGTCGGATTGCAGGTCGAGTATTGGTGGAAATAAGCGATGCTGTCGGAGCCTCGCGCTCCATCGGCACTTCAAAGAACAAAACAGCAGGTGACGTCATGGCCACATCCCAACAATTGCAACTACTGGCACCCCTGTCCGGCGTGTTGATGCCGCTGGACCAGGTGCCCGATCAGGTGTTTTCCAGTCGCGTGATCGGCGACGGTCTGTGCATTGATCCGACTTCACAAACCTTGTGCGCACCGCTGGCCGGCGTGATCAGCAATGTGCAGGTCAGTGGGCATGCCGTCAGCATCACCGACGACAATGGCGTGCAAGTGCTGATGCACATCGGCCTCGACACCGTGAACCTGGCTGGAAAGGGTTTCACCCGGTTGGTGGAGGAAGGTCAGCGGGTTGAGGTGGGGCAGGCGCTGATCGAGTTCGATGCCGATCATATCGCCTTGAACGCCCGCAGTTTGTTGACCTTGATGCTGGTGGTCAGCGGTGAGCCGTTCACCTGGCTGACGCCCGAAACGGGTGTGGTGCAAGGCGGTCAGCCGCTGCTGAGTCTGAATCCGTCCGACGTGGCGACTGATGAGCGGACGCCGGAGGAGGGCGAGGCGCTGTTCTCCAGACCGGTGACGCTACCCAACGTCAACGGCTTGCACGCGCGCCCTGCGGCAGTGTTTGCCCAAGCGGCGAAAGGCTTTTCGGCGAGCATTTGCCTGCATAAACAGCAGGACAGCGCGAACGCCAAATCCCTGGTGGCGATCATGGCTTTGCAGACTGCCCATGGTGATGTCCTGCAGGTCAGCGCAGCGGGCGCGGATGCTGAAGTGGCGATCAAGACGTTGGCCGAGCTGCTGGCTGCCGGTTGCGGGGAAGCCGTGACGGTGGTTGCCGAAGTTGAGACGGTTACAGCTGAGACCTTATCGCTGAAGGTGCTGCGCGGCGTCTGTGCCTCGGCGGGGTCGGCGTTTGGCCAAGTGGTGCAGATTGCCGAGCAGACCCTCGAGGTGAGCGAATCGGGCGTTAGTCCTCAGGTTGAACGTGAGCATCTGTCCCGGGCGTTGGCGGCGGCGGTTCTAGCCCTGCAGCAGTTGCGGGACAACGCAACGGGTGACGCCCAAGCCGACATCTTCAAGGCGCATCAGGAACTGCTCGAAGACCCAGGCCTGCTGGATCAGGCCCTCGCACTGATCGACGCCGGCAAAAGCGCCGCTTTCGCCTGGCGTGCGGCCACCGAGTCGACGGCAACCTTGTTCAAAAGCCTGGGCAATGCCTTGCTGGCCGAACGGGCGGCGGATTTGGCCGACGTCGGTCAACGGGTGCTCAAGTTGATTCTTGGCGTGGAGGATCGTGCGATGGAGTTGCCGAATGGGGCGATTCTGATTGCCGAGCAACTGACGCCCTCCCAGACGGCTGGCCTGGACACGCGCAAGGTGCTGGGGTTCGCCACGGTCGGCGGTGGCGCCACCAGCCACGTGGCAATTCTCGCGCGGGCCTTTGGTTTGCCGGCGATCTGTGGTTTGCCGGTTCAGGTGCTTGCACTGATCAATGGCACCCGGGTTTTGCTCGATGCCGACAAAGGCGAACTACAGCTTGATCCTGATCTGGCCGCCATTGAGCAGTTGCAAGCCAATCGCCAGCGACAAAACAAACGCCAACAATACGAGCTGGAAAATGCAGGGCTGGCGGCTTGTACCCGCGATGGGCATCACGTTGAAATCACCGCCAATATCGCTTCGCTGGCCGAAGCCGAACAGGCCATGACGTTGGGCGGTGAGGGCGTCGGTCTGTTGCGTTCGGAGTTTCTTTATCTGGATCGCAACCACGCGCCAAGCCATGACGAGCAGGCATCCACCTACACCGCTATCGCCCGCGCCCTGGGACCGGCGCGCAATCTGGTGGTGCGAACCCTGGATGTCGGCGGCGACAAACCGTTGGCCTATGTGTCGATGGAGCGCGAAACCAATCCATTTTTGGGCATGCGCGGGATTCGCTTGTGCCTGGAGCGTCCGCAGCTGTTGCGCGATCAGTTCAAGGCGATTCTGAGCAGCGCCGGGCTGGCTCGCCTGCACATCATGCTGCCGATGGTCACGCAGCTGTCGGAGTTGCGGCTGGCCCGTCAGTTGCTTGAAGAAGAGGCGCTGGCATTGGGGCTCACGGAACTGCCGAAACTGGGAATCATGATCGAGGTACCGGCAGCGGCGCTGATGGCTGATCTGTTTGCGCCCGAGGTGGATTTCTTCTCCATCGGCACCAACGACCTGACCCAATACACCCTGGCCATGGACCGCGATCACCCACGGCTGGCCAGTCAGGCCGACAGTTTTCATCCGTCGGTGCTGCGCCTGATCGCCAACACCGTGAAAGCCGCTCATGCCCATGGCAAATGGGTCGGCGTGTGTGGCGCCCTGGCATCGGAAAAACTGGCGGTGCCGCTGTTGCTGGGGCTTGGGGTGGATGAACTGTCGGTGAGCGTGCCATTGATTCCAGCGATCAAAGCGGCAGTTCGCGAAGTGAATCTGCTGGACTGTCAGGCCATCGCCCAGCAAGTGCTGGGGCTGGAAAGTGCCGAGCAGGTACGCGAGGCACTGCGGCTGCACCATGAGGCGACTGTCGATACTTCACTGGTTCTGGAGAACTGAACATGTTCGAGAAAATGCAGCGAGCGTTCTGGAAAGCGTTGACCCCGGATCTGGTGGTGGATGAGCCGAAAGTGGAGGCTCAGCCTGTTTTCGGTTTGGCAGCGAATGTCGTGGCCGCGCTGGGTGGTGTGGATAACCTCAAGTCGCAGCAGCACGTGGCGTTGACCCGGGTGCGGGTTGAATTGCGAGATATGGCGCGGATGGATCGGCAGGCATTGACTGCGGCGGGGGTGCCGGGGGTGATGATGCTGGAGGATGGAGTGGTTCATCTGATCACCGGTCTTCATTCATAACCGGACCTTTGTGGTGAGGGGGCTTGCCTGTGGCGAGGGAGCTTATTCCCGCTGGGCTGCTGAGCGCCAACTCTACACGGTGATCGTTCCCACGCTCCGCGTGGGAATGCCTCAAGGGACGCTCCGCGTTCCCGCCACACCGCCGCTGTCGAGCCAGACACCGATGTGACGCAGAGCGTCACGGGCTGCATTCCCACGCAGAGCGTGGGAACGATCATTCACAAGTACATTGCCAGCCGTGCTTTGACTGTGACCATCCGCCGCGCCGCCCTTACTGTTTCTCAACCGCAGGTGTATCGTATTCGCCTTTTGCAGGCCTCCGCGTCTGTGGCTGATACGTGAGGTAGTTGAGTTCATGTCCTTTACCCGTCGACAAATACTCGGTGGTCTGGCCGGTCTTGTGGTAGTTGGCGTGGGGGCCGGTGGCGCGTCGCGTTACTGGCTGGGCAAAATGGCCGACGCGGATGCCGGCCACGACTATGAGCTGATCGCCGCACCGCTGGACGTCGAACTGGTGACCGGGCACACAACCCAGGCCTGGGCGTTCGGCCCGTCGGCGCCGGGCACTGAATTGCGCGTGCGTCAGGGCGAATGGCTGCGGGTGCGCTTCATCAATCATCTGCCGGTGGCGACCACCATTCACTGGCACGGCATCCGCCTGCCGCTGGAAATGGACGGCGTGCCCTACGTCTCGCAGTTGCCGGTGCTGCCGGGCGAATACTTCGACTATAAATTCCGCGTGCCCGACGCCGGCAGCTACTGGTATCACCCGCATGTGAACAGCAGCGAAGAACTCGGTCGCGGATTGGTCGGCCCGCTGATTATCGAAGAGCGCGAGCCCACCGGTTTCAAATACGAAAAGACCTTGAGCCTCAAGAGCTGGCACGTCGATGAAGAGGGCGCCTTCGTAGCATTCAGCATTCCTCGCGAAGCGGCCCGTGGCGGCACGGCGGGGGGCTTGTCGACCATCAATGGCGTCTCGCAAGCGGTGATCGACTTGCCCGCCGGGCAGATCACTCGCGTACGGTTGCTCAACCTCGACAATACGCTGACGTACCGCCTCAACATCCCCGGCGTCGAAGCGCAGATCTACGCGCTGGACGGTAATCCGATTGAACCGCGCCCATTGGGTAAGGAATACTGGCTGGGTCCTGGCATGCGCATTTGCCTGGCGATCAAGGCACCGCCGGCCGGCGAAGAATTGTCCTTGCGCAACGGCCCGGTACGCTTGGGCACCTTCCGCTCAGTGGCGAACACCGATGCGCCGACCGAATGGCCAGCGGCGCTGCCCGCCAATCCTGTGGCCGAGCCGGACCTGGCCAATGCCGAGAAACTCAACTTCAATTTTGAATGGGTGGGCTCGGTGTCGGTCAACGTCGACAATGGCAAACCGCCAAGCCTATGGCAGATCAACGGCAAGGCCTGGGACATCACCGACAAGACCTGCGCCGATCGACCGATTGCCAAGCTCGAAAAGGGCAAAAGCTATATTTTTGAATTGAAGAACATGACTCAGTATCAACACCCGATCCACCTGCATGGTATGAGTTTCAAGGTCATTGCCTCGAACCGGCACAAGGTCATTCCGTACTTCACCGACACGTATTTGTTGGGCAAGAACGAGCGCGCGCAAGTGGCGCTGGTGGCGGATAACCCTGGGGTCTGGATGTTCCACTGCCATGTGGTCGACCACATGGAAACCGGCCTGATGGCCGCCATCGAGGTGGTGTGATGCGTCAGATTCGCCCCGCAGCGATTATCGACCGCAGCCGTGATCGTGATTTCATGCGCGAAGCCCTGGCCCTGGCCGCTCAAGGCGCGGCGCTGGGTGAAGTGCCGGTGGGTGCGGTGCTGGTGCAGGACGGTGAAATCATCGGACGCGGTTTCAACTGCCCGATCAGTGGCAACGACCCCAGCGCCCACGCCGAGATGGTCGCGATTCGCGCTGCCGCCCAGGCCGCCAGCAACTATCGCCTGCCGGGCAGTACGTTGTACGTGACGCTGGAGCCGTGCAGCATGTGCGCCGGGCTGATCGTGCATTCGCGGATTGCGCGGGTGGTGTACGGCGCGCTGGAACCCAAGGCGGGAATTGTGCAGAGCCAGGGGCAGTTTTTTACCCAGGGCTTTTTGAATCATCGGGTGTTGTATGAGGGTGGGGTGTTGGCGGAGGAGTGTGGCGCGGTGTTGAGCGAATTCTTTAAGGCGCGTAGAGCCAAACCAATAGACTAAACACTGACCCAATGTGGGGGCGGCGGTGCGACGATTCGACTTGCTCGCGAAAGCGGTGGATCAGTCAACATCCCTGTTGAATGTTAGTCCGTATTCGCGAGCAAGCCCGCTCCCACATTTTGATCTCCATGGGGAGGGAGATCGGTGTTTTATTTGCGGGCGACGATGACGGCACGCATCGGCGCCGGCAGCCCTTCGATCGTTTTGCTGTGATCTTCTGGATCAAGGAAGTCGCTCAACGACTGATACTTCATCCACTCCGTCCCGCGTTGTTCCTCGACCGTGGTCACGCTCACATCCACGCAACGCACATCGCTGAAGCCGGCACGGCGCAGCCACAGTTCCAGCGCTGGCACCGATGGCAAAAACCACACGTTACGCATCTGCGCGTAACGGTCTTCCGGCACCAGCACCTGTTGCTGATCGCCTTCGATCACCAGCGTCTCCAGCACCAGTTCACCGCCCTTGACCAGGCAATCCTTCAGCGCCAGCAAATGCTCGATCGGCGAGCGGCGGTGATAGAACACGCCCATGGAAAACACTGTGTCGAAGCCTTCCAGATTGGGAGGGAGATCCTCAAAGGGAAACGGCAAGTGCCAGGCATTCGGTTCCGACAGATAACGTTGCACCGCTTGGAACTGGCAGAAAAACAGCCAGTTCGGGTCGACACCGATCACGCTGTCAGCGCCGGCGCCGAGCATGCGCCACATGTAATAGCCGTTGCCGCAACCGACATCGAGGATGCGTTTACCCTTCAGGTCCAGGTGCGGAGCGACCCGCGACCACTTCCAGTCCGAGCGCCATTCAGTGTCGACGTGCACGCCGAACAGGTCGAACGGCCCTTTGCGCCAGGGCGACAGGCCCATTAGTGCGGTGCGCATTTGCGCGCGGGTTTCGTCGTCGCAATCGGTGTCCAGTTTCAAGCCGTTCACCAAGTCGACTTCACTCGGCTGAATCTTCGGCAACGCATCCAGCGCACTCTGCCAGCGCTCCAGATCGCCGTGACCTTTTTCCATTTTCTTATCGAGTTGCACTTGCAGGGTGTTGGCCCATTCAGCCAGTGGTGTACCGGCCAGACGGCGGGCGAGGGGGGACAGATCAATCATGGCAAGGCAATCAACGAGGCAAAGTTAAGACACTGGAACCACGGCACGACTTTCGAGAACCCGGCGGCCAGCAGGCGTTCGCGGTGTTCTTCGAGGCTGTCGGGCTTCATGACATTTTCGATGGCGCTGCGCTTCTGGGCGATTTCCAGTTCGCTGTAGCCGTTGGCGCGTTTGAACGCGACGTGCAGGTCGGTGAGCAACGCATGTTCTTCGGGATCGTTGAAGCGCAGCTTCTCCGAGAGAATCAGCGCGCCGCCGGGCAACAACGATTGGCGGATGCGTGAGAGCAGCGCGGTGCGCTGGTCCGGGGCGATGAATTGCAGGGTGAAGTTCAGCGCCACCACCGAGGCCGGCTGAAACTCGAGAGCGAGGATGTCGCCTTCGATCACTTCCACCGGCAGCAACTCCTGGAACATCGAATCCTGGCCGTTGAGGTACTCGCGGCAACGCTCGACCATGGCGGCGGAGTTATCCACAGCGATGACGCGGCAGCCATCGGTGCGCACGTGCCGGCGCAAGGCCTGGGTCACCGCGCCGAGGGACGAGCCCAGGTCGTAGAGCACGCTGTTGGGCTGGGCAAATTGCGCGGCGAGCACGCCGAGGTTTTCCACGATGGTCGGATAACCTGGTACCGAGCGCTTGATCATGTCCGGGAACACCCGAACCACATCCTCGTTAAAGGAGAAGTCAGGCACCTGGGTCAAAGGCTGGGCGAAAAGGCGATCGGATTCTTTGCTCACGGCGGTTCCAGCGGCGTAGGTGGAAAAGGCTGGCATTTTAGCCAAATTGACGGGGGGATGCGCGGGTTGTCTGATAAACCGCGTTTACCCCAACGCGGGACGCGGAGCGTCCGTGGCTGCATTCCCACGCAGAGCGTGGGAACGATCTATAGAGGACGGCGAACGGATTGAGAAAAAGTCGACGCCGCAATCCCCCATTGCCCCAGCCAGTAGCTGAGGATGATCACGTAAGGCGCGGCATGAAATGGCATCACAAACCGGTTAATGCCAATCAAACTGTCAGAAAACACAAACGCCACGGCACCCGCCGCCGCCAGCAACGCCGAGCGTTTGGGCACGTCGGTGCCGAGTCGGGCCAGGGCGCGCCAGAGCATGGCGCTGATGGCCAGCCCGTAGACGATCACCGGGATTAGCAGCGGTCCCAAGCCTTTGGCAATCAGAATCCCCAGCAGTACCGCGCCGACGCTCATCGCGATGATCAACGGCAACAGTGCCAGACGCCGGCAATCGCTCAAATAAGCCTTCAGATACGCCAGATGCGCGAGCAAAAATGCCCCTAGGCCAAACACGAACAAATCCCCCGGCCATGCCAGCAACACGTCGCCGACCAGGGAAAAAATCAACCCCAGGCTGATCCAGCGTCGATAGTCACTGGGCGGCGCATCGTGCAACCAGCCAAGCAAAGCCAGCACCGGCATCGGTTTGACCAGCAGGCAGAGCAGCGTCGCATGCACACTCAGGCCATAAACAAAGGTCACTGCGCCCATCAACGCCAGAATCAGCCAGCCCACGATCAGTTAACCGCGATGGCGCAGTCGAAGGTTTTCACCGCCGGCACTTCGGGTGCCCACGGCTGTGAATAGGTCAGACGCAAACGGCCAGTGCCGGTGGCGAAGGCCTGGAAACGCCAGGTCGAAAGGCCGGCGCTGCCGACGACCCCGGCATCTTCCGGGTTGCTATAGACCTCGGGGCTGAGTGCTCGCAACACACCACCGGCTGAATCCTGGATCGTCCAGCGGTAACCCGTGGTCGGGTTGCTGGGCAGGGTCAGAATCAGGTTTTGCCCGTTGTGCAGTTTCGCCGGGCATTCGCTTTGTTTTTCCACGGTCACGTTCTGGTTCGGTTGCGTGGCGCAAGCGCTCAGCAGAGTGAGGGCGAGGGGGATCAACAGGCGGATGGGGGACATAAGATCAGTGGCTCCGGCGTTCACGACGAACGGCGAGCATAACTGAAGATGAGACAAAGTGTGACAGCGTGGCGGGAGATGATCGTTCCCACGCGCAGCAAAGGAATGCATCCTGTGACGCTCCGCGTCACGCTCGTGATGGGACGCGGAGCGTCCCGGGCGGCATTCCCACGCGGAGCGTGGGAACGATCAATGAACGACGCAAAACACTGTAGGAGCGAGGCTTGCCCGCGAAAGCAATCGCACAAGCACTACATAACTATCAGAACAATATCTTCGCCACATCCGCAAAGCGCTTGGCAAAGTGCACGGTAATCCCTTCTTTCAGATACTCCGGCAGTTCCTCAAAGCTGCCGCGATTAGGCTCCGGCAGGATCAACTCGAAAATCTTCTGCCGCCGCGCCGCGATGACTTTCTCGCGCACGCCGCCAATCGGCAATACATGCCCGGTCAGCGTCAGTTCACCGGTCATGGCCACGCCTTGTTTCGGCGGCTGGTTGCGGGCGAGCGAGAGCAGGGCGCTGGCCATGGTCACGCCGGCGCTCGGGCCATCTTTCGGCGTGGCACCTTCCGGTACGTGGAGGTGGACGAAGGCTTCGTCGAAGAACGTCGGATCACCGCCAAATTGCTTCAGATGGGAGCTGACGTAGCTGTAGGCAATTTCCGCCGACTCTTTCATCACCTCTCCCAGTTGCCCAGTGAGTTTGAATCCACGGTTGAGGGTGTGAATGCGCGTGGCTTCGATCGGCAGGGTCGCGCCGCCCATGCTGGTCCAGGCCAGCCCGGTGATCACGCCGATGCCGGACAATACTTGCTCGTTGCGGAACACCGGTCGGCCGAGTGAGGTTTCGAGGTCTTTCGGGCCGAGTTTGATCACTGCTTTCGGATCGTCGAGCAGCTTCATCACCGCTTTACGCACCAATTTTCCGAGGTTCTTTTCCAGTTGGCGCACCCCGGCTTCACGGGCATAACCGTCGATCAACGCTCTGAGGGCGTTGTCGTTGATGCTCAGGCTGCCTTTGGACACGCCGGCCTTTTCCAGCTGTTTCGGCCACAGGTGACGCTTGGCGATCGCGACTTTCTCTTCGGTGATGTAGCCCGACAGGCGAATCACTTCCATCCGGTCCAGCAACGGGCCGGGAATCGAATCCAGGGTGTTGGCGGTGCAGACGAACAGCACTTTCGACAGGTCCAGACGCAGATCCAGGTAATGGTCGAGGAATTCGACGTTCTGTTCCGGATCGAGGGTTTCCAGCAGCGCCGAGGCGGGGTCGCCCTGGTAGCTCTGGCCCATTTTGTCGATCTCGTCGAGCATGATCACCGGGTTCATCACTTCGACGTCTTTCAACGCGTGGACGAGTTTGCCCGGTTGCGCGCCGATGTAGGTGCGGCGGTGGCCCTTGATCTCGGCTTCGTCGCGCATGCCGCCGACGCTGAAGCGATAGAACGGCCGGCCGAGGGATTCGGCGATGGACTTGCCGACGCTGGTCTTGCCCACGCCCGGCGGGCCCACCAGCAACACGATGGAGCCGCTGATCTCGCCTTTATAAGCGCCGACCGCGAGGAATTCGAGGATGCGGTCTTTGATGTCATCGAGACCGGCATGGTGTTTGTCCAGCACCTTGCGCGCGTGTTTGAGGTCGAGTTTGTCCTCGCCGTACACGCCCCAAGGTACCGAAGTCGCCCAGTCGAGGTAGTTGCGGGTCACCGCGTATTCCGGTGAACCGGTCTCGAGGATCGACAGCTTGTTCATTTCCTCTTCAATGCGTTTCTGCGCCTGGGGCGGCAATACTTTGCCCGTCAGACGTTGCTCGAACTGCTCGACGTCGGCGCTGCGATCGTCCTTGGTCAGGCCTAACTCTTGCTGGATGACCTTGAGCTGCTCCTTGAGGAAGAACTCGCGCTGATGCTCGCCGATCTTGCGGTTCACTTCGGCGGAAATTTCTTTCTGCAGGCGCGCGACTTCGACTTCCTTGCGCAGCATCGGCAGGACTTTTTCCATGCGCTTGAGCATCGGCACGCAGTCGAGCACTTCTTGCAGCTCGCTGCCGGTGGCCGAGGTCAGCGCGGCGGCGAAGTCGGTCAGCGGCGACGGGTCGTTGGGGCTGAAGCGATTGAGGTAGTTTTTCAATTCTTCGCTGTACAACGGGTTGAGCGGCAGCAGTTCCTTGATCGCGTTGATCAGCGCCATCCCATAGGCCTTGACCTCGTCGGTCGGCTCGGTGGGCTGGTGCGGGTATTCGACTTCCACCAGGTAGGGCGGGCGATGGTGTTTGAGCCAGGTTTTGATGCGTACGCGGGTCAGGCCCTGGGCGACGAATTGCAGTTTGCCGTTTTCGCGACTGGCGTGGTGGACTTTGACCAGGGTGCCATATTCGGGCAGGGCCGAGGTATTGAAGTGGCGCGGATCTTCTTGAGGGGTGTCCATGAAGAACAGGGCCAGGGAATGGTGCTCGGACTGGCTCACCAGTTCGAGGGTTTCGGCCCACGGTTCTTCGTTGACGATGACCGGCAGTACTTGCGCCGGGAAGAAGGGCCGGTTGTGGATCGGGATGATATAGACCTTGTCCGGCAGGTTCTGGCCAGGCAGGGCGAGGCCTTTGCCGGGAGTGTGGTGTTCGTTTTTGTCTGTTTCTGCGTATTCGCTCGGGTCTTCGGGGAATTCTTGCTGGTCGGTCATGGGGCACCTGCGCAATAGAGTATGGGTCTTAGATGGGGCAGGCTTTTGGTGGTTTCAATGGCTCTGGATATTTCAGCGTGTGTGTTCAGGGTTTTGACAGGTGCCTGGACCTGGCGCCTGACAGCCGACCAATCCCTCTCAAACGTACGCCGACCCACTTGTAGGAGCGAGGCTTGCCCGCGAAGGCGGCGTGTCAGGCGACATCAATGTTGAATGTCAGGCCGTCTTCGCGGGCAAGCCTCGCTCCTACAGGGGATGTGCAAGATTGCAGTGCCACAAAAAAGGCGACTCCCTCACAGGAGTCGCCTTTCTTTTAACTGCCGCTACCGCTTATTCCGACAGTTTGTACGCAATCACATAGTCACCTTGCTTGGTGCCCAGCGATCCATGACCACCCGCTACAACGAGCACGTATTGCTTGCCGTCTTTGCCGGTGTAGGTCATTGGTGTGGTTTGCGCGCCTGCTGGCAGGCGGCCTTCCCACAGTTGCTTGCCGTTTTTCACGTCGTAGGCGCGCAGGTACTGGTCGAGGGTACCGCTCAAGAAGGCCACGCCACTGGCGGTGGTGAAGGCCCCGCCCAGGCTCGGTACGCCCATGCTCAGTGGGATCGGGACCGGCGCGCTGTCGCGCACGGTGCCGTTCTTGTGCATCCAGATGGTTTTGTTGGTGGTCAAATCGACTGCGGCCACATAGCCCCAGGCCGGTGCCTGGCATGGCAGGCCCATTGGCGATAGCAGCGCTTCGAGGATCACGCCGTAAGGCGCGCCTTTGTTGGGCTGCACGCCTTCGGTTTCGCTGACGCGAGGGCCTTGTTTGGCGATTTCGGCGGCCGGGATCAGTTTCGATTTGAACGCCATGTAGCTCGGGTTCACGAAAGCGATCTGACGCACCGGATCAATCGAGATGCCGCCCCAGTCGAACACACCGAAGTTACCGGGATAAACGAGCGAACCTTGCAGCGACGGCGGGGTGAACATGCCGTCGTAACGCAGGGATTTGAAGTCGATCCGGCACAGCATCTGATCGAACGGGGTCACGCCCCACATGTCGCGTTCCTTGAGGACCGGCGGCACGAAGTTCAGGTCGGACATCGGTTGGGTCGGCGAAGTGTAGTCGCCTTCCACCGCGCCTTGCGGCACTGGAATTTCCTTGATCGGCACGATCGGTTTGCCGTTGCTGCGATCCAGCACGTAGATGCTGCCTTGCTTGGTGGACGCGAGCACCGCCGGTTTCACACCGTCTGCGGTTTTCAGGTCCATCAGGGTTGGCTGGCCGCCGACGTCCATGTCCCACAGGTCATGGTGGGTGAACTGGAAGTGCCAGCGCACCTTGCCGGTGGCGATGTCCAGTGCGGTCAGGCCGGCGGCGTGCAGTTCCGATTCAGGAGTACGTGCACCACCGAATTGATCCGGGGTCTGGTTGCCCATCGGCAGGTAGATCATGCCGAGTTTTTCGTCGACGCTGAAGATCGACCACATGTTCGGCGAGTTGCGGGTGTAGACCTTGCCTTCGGCAATCGGCGTGGTGTCGTCCGGGTTGCCGCTGTCCCAGTTCCACACCAGTTTGCCGGTGTGTACGTCGAATGCGCGGATCACGCCGCTTGGTTCGTCGATGGAAACGTTGTCGGTCACGTGGCCGCCAATCACCACCAAGTCTTTGGTGACCGCCGGTGGCGAAGTGGAGTAGTAACCGCCAGCGGTGAATTCACCGATGTTGGTCGTCAGGTCAACCTGGCCACCGTTACCGAAGTCTTCGCACATTTTGCCGGTATCGGCGTTCAGGGCGATCAAACGGGTGTCGGCGGTCGGCAGGAAGATCCGGCGCGGGCAGACGCTGGTCACTGGCGCGTTGGCCGTGCCGGTCGGGCTCTGCTCGGACGCGTAAGCGGCGTCATCGTGATAGGTCACGCCACGGCAGGTCATGTGCGCCCAACCCTTGAAGTTCGCCGCGTTTTGCGTGGAGAGCTTCGGATCGAAACGCCAGAGTTCCTTGCCGGTGTCCGGGTCCAGCGCGATCACCTGGCTGTGCGGCGTGCAGACATAGAGCATGCCGTTGGCTTTGAGCGGGGTGTTTTCGGCGGTGGTTTCGCCCGGGTCGTTCGGGCCAGGCAGGTCGCCGGTGCGGTAGGTCCAGGCAGGCACCAGTTTGCTGACGTTCTGCGGCGTGATCTGCGCCAGTGGCGAATAACGATCGCCATGGGCGCTGCGGCCGTAGGAGTTCCAGTCGCCGTCGGGCATGGCCGGAGCAGTGTTGGTCATGCCAGGCACGGCGTCGCGATCCAGTTCGCCTTTGATTTCACCGGGGTTGGTGAACAGGCTGGCCAGCGCGGCGATACCGGCGATAACCACGGCAGCGCTCAGTACACCGGTGCCGACCGGGTTGAACTCGCCGGTACGCAACGGGCGACGAAACCATGGCAACAACATGACGATGCCGAGGGCAAAGAGCAGCGCCAGACGTGGCACCAGTTGCCACCAGTCCAGGCCGACTTCCCACAGTGCCCAGACCGTACTGGCGAACAGCACCACCGCGTACACGCTCATCGCTGCATAACGGTCGGCCAGCAGCAGCCCCCCGGTCAGCATCAGGCCGATACCGGCCAGCAAGTAATACAGCGAGCCGCCAAGCATGCTCAGCTTGATCCCCCCGGCCAGCAAGGCCAGGCCCATTAGCAGAAGCACGATACCGAGCAGGCTCGGTAGCAGACGGCTTCGACTGAAAGCACCATCAGCGCTCATAGTGTGATTCTCCGTGACGTTTTAAGTAGTCCCGCGCAAGTTCACTGTAGATGACGATCTTGTGCGGGCAGGGTTCATCGAAAACTGTTCAGTTGAAATGGAACGCCGCAATCCCTGTGGGAGCGGGCTTGCTCGCGAAAGCGGTGTGTCAGTCAACATCCATGTTGAATGTGAAATTGCCTTCGCGAGCAAGCCCGCTCCCACAGGTTTTTCGCCTAGAACGACGAGGTGATCTTGATCCCGCCAATCAGCGCGTCATCAACCTTGTCCACGCCACCGGGATGGCGGATGTATTGCAGGTTCGGGCGCACGGTCAGCCAGTTCGTGACGTGCACGCCGTAATAGAGTTCGGCGCTGTATTCGGTGTCTTGTGGCGGCAGGAACGACGGATCGTCGTAGTCGAAGACGGCGCGAGCCTGATTGGTCGCTTCGGCGTTCTTGCGATAGGCCGGGTTGACGTGGACACGGGCCAGGGCAAAACCGATGTCGTCCCTGGCGCGGGCATCGAACAAGCCTTTGTAGACGACGCCGGCCTGGACATAGTTGTCGATGGCGTTGGTCTTCTTGTCGTGCATCGTGCCGTTGGCGAACACGCTCAGGCCGCGAGAATGGTCACTGGCGCGGCTGGTCAGTTGCTGCTGAATACCGAGCCATACGCCGTGCTTGCTCGATGCGCTGCGGTAAGCCTCGCCGCTGAGGGCTGCCGGCTGACCATGGCTGTCCTTGTAGACATCGGTGGCCTTGGCGTTGCTGTAGTAGTAACCGGCCCGGTATTCACCCGGCAGGCCATTGAGCTTCGGGGTCCAGACCAGTTCCACCGGCAGGATCGCGCCCTGAGTGCCGCTGCCGCTGAGCTTGAAGCCATTGTCGCGATCCAGGTTGGACGGGTTTTGCTCATAAACCCCGACTTGCGCGTAGAGCTCCGGCGTCAGGTGATATTTGACCCGCATCGCCCACTGGCTGACCGGCCAGTTGTACCAGATGTCGCCGACCCAGTTGCCGACCTGGGAGCCGCAGAACGCCAGGTTCTGGAAGTCGCAGGGGAAGCTGTTGAAGTCTTCGCCCTCACCGAAGCGGCCGACTTTGATGTCGAGTTTCTGATCGAAGAATTTTTGCTGATACCACATCTGCGTCAGGCGCCAGGTCTGGCCGCGACCCCAGACTTCCTGAGCCGAGGTGAAACCGCCGACCCGCGGATCGTTGATCCGGTCGTTGCTGATGTTGTTGCCGTTGCGTTCGGTGATGGTCAGCTGAAATTCAGCGTCGTCCCAGCCGAGAATCTTCTGCAAGTCCAGATGGCTGCCAAAGGCGAACTGGTCGCTGTAGCGAGCGGTGCGGTCATGGTCGTAGCCACCGTGCAGATTGCTGCCCATTTCGCCGGTGTAATCGATTTTGAAGTCGTAACCTTTTTCCGCAAGTTCGGTGCGCGTGCCGTTCCAGTCGCCGAGCATCCACGGCGAATCGCTATCGAAGGCCGGTGCAGCCTGGGCGCAGGTGGCGAGGCCCAATGCGGTGAAACCGCCGATCAGGTTCAGGACTTTTCGATTGGCCACAGGAGGAAAGACAGCGCTGTCTCGCGGAGTTTGAAAATCAGGCATAGAGAAGGAGTTCTTGGTCTTTTTTCTAAAGGGGGGTGCACTGAACGCAGCGGGATGAAGCAGGGGGAGAAGCGTTTCAGCAGGACGGGCGTAAGGATAATGTCCTGTAACACATAGAGAAAGAGCTTTTATTGACATGAATCATTTCGGATTTGGTAACAGTCGGCTGCGACGTGTCGCCGCAGTAATCTGCCCGTGCAAAAAAGGGCGGACTAAAGCGCCCGCCCCGCATGTTTCAGTGCCGTCAAGTCATTAGATAGACCGGGAAGCATTCACACAAATGCATCACCCGTCGGCGGACTTTTTCCAGCAGTACCGCATGGGTCGGTTGTTCAAGCAGATCGGCAATCAGGTTGGCCACTTCGGCGCATTCGGCTTCGCCGAAGCCCCGCGTAGTCAGGGCAGGTGTGCCAATGCGAATGCCGCTGGTGATCGCAGGTTTTTGCGGATCGTCGGGGATCGCATTCTTGTTCAAGGTGATGTGGGCACTTTCGAGCAACGCCTCGGCCTCTTTGCCGGTGATGTTCATCGCGCGCAGATCGAGCAGGAACATATGGCAGTCGGTGCCACCTGACACCACCCGCAGGCCTCGCCGCGTAAGGATGTCCGCCATGGTCCTGGCATTGTCGATGACGCGTTGCTGATAGTGTTTGAACTCATCACCTATGGCTTCGTTGAACGCCACAGCCTTGGCGGCGATGACGTGCATCAGAGGCCCGCCCTGATAAACCGGGAATATCGTCTTGTCGAGCAGCGCCGCGTATTCGCGTTTGGCCATAATCAGGCCGCCCCGTGGGCCGCGCAGGGTTTTGTGCGTGGTCGACGTGACGAAGTCGGCGATGCCAACCGGCGAAGGGTACAGGCCGGCTGCGACCAGCCCGGCGTAGTGCGCCATGTCGACCATCAGGTAGGCCCCGATTTCATCGCAGATGTTGCGAAAACGCTGGAAGTCGATGGTCCTTGAATACGCCGAAGCACCCGCAATGATCATCTTCGGCCGGTGTTCCCGGGCCAGGGCTTCCATCTCGGCGTAGTCGAGGGTTTCGCTGGATTTTTCCAGACCGTAAGCGTACGCGGTATAGAACTTGCCGGAAAAGTTCACCGAGGCGCCATGGGTCAGGTGCCCCCCATGGGCCAGGGACATGCCCAGGAGGGTGTCACCGGGGTTGAGCACCGCAAGAAACACCGCCTGATTGGCTTGCGAGCCAGAGTGCGGCTGGACGTTGGCGTAGTCGCACCCAAACAGTTTGCAGGCGCGTTCGATGGCGAGGCTTTCAATTTCGTCGACCACTTTACAGCCACCGTAATAGCGCTTGCCCGGGTAGCCTTCGGCGTACTTGTTGGTCAGCACCGAACCCTGTGCCTCCAGCACTTCTTCGCTGACGTAGTTTTCCGAAGCGATCAGCTCCAGATGGGTTTCCTGACGGTTGCGTTCACGGCTGATCAGACGGGCGATGACAGGGTCGAAATGGTGCAGGCGCATGGAGTCATTCCTTGGATAAGTGCTTCGGTCACGGAGGCTGGCGCGAGATGCGGTGATGCGTGTGACAGTCCGCCGCCGACCACAATGGAGTCGTAACGAACGATCATGGTCGATTGCCCTCGGTGACGGCGGTGGCTCTGCTTTCCCTGGTGCAGGTCAGTATGAAATGCGCCACGAGTCCGAAGATCAGCCCCCAGAATGCAGCGGCCAGCCCCAGGAAACTCATGCCCGAGGCGGTGACCAGAAAGGTGATCAGCGCCGCTTCACGTTGCTTCTCGTCAGCCATGGCGCCTGTCAGCCCGGCGCTGATCGCCCCGAACAGGGCCAGGCCGGCGAGGGAGGCGATCAGCTCTTTGGGCAAGGCAGAAAACACTGAAGCCAGGGTCGCGCCGAAGATGCCCATCAGAATGTAGAACACCCCGCAGGCGATCCCGGCAATGTAACGTTTGTCGCGATCTTCATGGGCTTCGCGGCCGGTGCAGATCGCGGCGGTGATGGCCGCGAGATTGAGACCATGGGAGCCGAATGGCGCCATCAAAATCGAACCGATGGCCGTGACCGAAATAATCGAGCGTGCCGGGGTGTTGTAGCCCGAGGTACGCATCACCGCCATGCCCGGCACGTATTGCCCGGTCAGGGTGACCAGGGCCAGCGGCAGGCCGATATTGATGATCGCGTGCCAGCTCCACTCCGGTGCAACGAAGATCGGGTGGGCGACATCGATGCTGATCGATCCGCTGTTGAGTTCGCCGAACGAGGCCGCCACGGCGCAGCCGACAACCAATACCGACAGAATGGCGTAGCGCGGTGAAAAGCGTTTGAAGATCAGGTACGCCGCGATCATCGACAGCACCAGCGCCGGCTGCAGCTTGATCGAGGTGAAGAGTTCGGCGCCGAAGCGAAACAGGATACCGGCGAGCATGGCGGCGGCGATGGCTTTGGGCAGGCGACTCATCAGTTTGTCGAACGCGCCGGACAGGCCGACCACCGCGATAATCACCGAAGCCGCCACATAGGCGCCGATGGCCTGGGGCAGGGAAACCGTGGGCAACATCGACACCAGTAACGCTGCGCCCGGTGTCGACCATGCCGTAATCACCGGAACCCGCAGACGCCAGCTCAACAGCAGGCCGGTCACGCCACTGCCGATGGAAATGGCCCAGATCCAGGACGACACCTGATCATTGGGCAGGTGCGCTTCCCGAGCCGCCTGAAACACAATGATCAGCGGGCCGGCATAGGAAATGATCACGGCGATGAAGCCTGCGATGATCGCTGACAGGGATAGATCCTTTCTGAGTGTGTCCATGATGTCTCGACTTGGCGTGGCTGGCACCTGATGATTCAGGCGTGATATTGAGTCGATTGATTCGATTCGAGATGAGTGTATTTGAATGAATTGAGTTGATTCAATAGGGCGAGAGACTGTGAGGATGTGTTTTTTTGCCAGCGGTTTTTATTTATCAGCTTTTTCTGAGATAACTATTTGATTGTTAAGAAAATAATACTTGTCTAGAAGATTTTATGTGAAAAGCGTTGGTCGATTCAATCACCGCATCAATCAACTCAATTTGCAGATTGGGTCGATTTATAAGTTGGCTAACTTCCCTGTGATATGCTCGGATATTCATCATTTCTACGATGGGTAGCGATCATTCATGTGGGTTCCTCAGCTAAACGAGTTCGGCCAGCCGATGTATTTGTCGATTGCCGACGCGTTGGCGCGCGATATCAGCAACGGCGTGTTGAAAGAAGGTGATCGTCTGCCGACCTTGCGGGAGCTGGCCACCACACTGAATGTCACGCCGGGTACCATCAGCCGGGCCTATAGCGAAGCCCAACGGCGGCGTCTGGTGCAGGGGGAAGTGGGGCGTGGCACTTATGTGCTCAACCAGAAGCAACTGGAACTGCCAGCCAGCAACAGTGCCGCCCCGCTGAGTCTGGGGCAGTCCGAATCATTGGATCTTTCGATCATCAAGCCTTATAGCGAAACCCTGGAGTACTGGTTGCGCGATGCATTGGTGGGCATGGCCAAGAGCACGGATTTTGCCCGTGCCCTCGATTACGCCCCCGATGGCGGGCATCTGGCTCATCGCGAGGCGGGCGCGCAGTGGTTGCGCCATTCATTGCCCGATGCGCAATGGCAGCAAGTGGTGATCACCGCAGGCGCGCAGCATGGTTTGATGGTCGCGATGAGTGCGCTGACCAACGCCGGTGATCTGGTGCTCTGCGAGGCGCTTTGTTACCCCGGCATCATTTCCCTGGCCCATGGTCTGGAACGACGTCTGCGTGGCGTGCCAATGGACGATGAAGGCATCATTCCCGAAGCTCTGCGCGAACTGTGCCAGCGTGAGAAACCGGCGATGCTGGTCTGCGTGGCGACGTGCCAGAACCCGACGGCCGCGATCATGTCGCAAAAGCGTCGGGCGCAAATCGCGGCGTTGGCCGAGGAGTTCGACTTCATCATCCTGGACGATGACATCTACGGTTTTCTGGCCACCGACCCGTCGATCAAACCGCTGTCGGCGTTCGCTCCGGAGCGTTCGGTGTACCTGACCAGTCTATCGAAGTCGATCATGCCGGCCTTGCGGATCGGCTATCTCTATAGCCCGCCGAAACTGTTGTCGCGCCTGACCTCGATGGTGCGCAGCAGCGTCTGGATGCCGTCGCCGTTGACCGCTCAGCTGGCCAGCAACGTGATCACAGGGGGGCTGGATAAAAAGCTGATCCGTATTCAGCGCAACGAAGCCGCCGGGCGGCAGGCGATCGCTCAGGAAATATTCGCCAATTTCGAGCTCAAGACCCAGCCGTACTCCTACCACGTCTGGTTGACGCTGCCCGAGCCTTGGACCAGCGATGAATTCACCATGCTGGCCCGTGCCAATGGTGTGTTGGTCCTCAGTGGCACCCAGTTCCAGGCCGAACGTACCGGGATGACCCGCTGCGTGCGATTGGTATTGATGTCGCCCACCAGCCAGGACGAATTGAGATTTGCCCTGACCAAACTGGCCAGCCTGATCGATTCGGACCCGCGACGTTATTACTGAGCCGACGGCGCTATCGCCTGACGTTTTTCTCAGAGGCTGTCCAACTCGCCTACAGTTAATTCAGCCTCTGACGAATGCCTTTGTCCGGGGCCCTTCCACTGCACGAAGGCCTCGGCTAAGGTGCGCGGCTCCCAATCCTTTCATCGCTCGAAGGCCCGGCATGACCGAACAGAACACCAACCCGCTGCACGGCGTGACGCTGGAACAGATCCTCAACGCCCTGGTTGAACACTACGAATGGTCGGGGCTGGCCGAGCGCATCGACATCCGCTGCTTCAAGAGTGACCCGAGCATCAAGTCGAGCCTGACATTCCTGCGCAAAACCCCGTGGGCGCGGGAGAAGGTCGAACGCTTGTATGTGAAGCTGATGCGCACCAAGCGCCCGGTCTGAGCATGGTCATACCCTCAGCCGCGAGACGTCGTTGTGTTGCCGTGGCGGCGATTCTGGGTTGGGCGGGCTTAAGCATTCAGATGTACCTGATTTTCTACTCACGCTGGAGTGTCGGGGCCAGTCTGCTGGGCGGGCTGGTGAGTTTTTTCAGCTTTTTCACTGTGCTGACCAACACGCTGGTGGCAGTGGTACTGACTTGTGAGCTGACAGCCCGAGAGTCGGCGGCGCGACGCTGGTTTTTGCGGCCGTGGGTGAGCAGTGGGATTGCGGTGAGCATCACCGTGGTCGGTGTGGCGTACAGCCTGTTGTTGCGCCACTTGTGGCATCCCGAAGGCTGGCAATGGCTGGCCGATGAGCTGATGCATGACGTCATGCCGCTGCTGTTTCTGGCTTATTGGTGGTTCGGTGTGCCCAAAGGTACGTTGCGGCTGCGGCACATTGCGTTATGGGTGATCTATCCGCTGGTGTACTTCGGCTATGCGTTATGGCGCGGGCATCTGCTGGCGGTTTATCCCTATCCGTTCATAGATGTCGACAAGTTGGGTTATCCACAGGTGTTTGTGAATGCAGGGGGATTGTTGGCGGGGTTTGTGCTGATTTCACTGCTGGTGATTGGGCTGGATCGGTGGCTTGGGGGGCGTGATAGAGGTATGGATTTGTAGCGTCTGTAGCATCACCATCGCGAGCCTGCTCGCGATGGGCGCTTAAAGTCCCTCAGTTCTCGTCTCCATCCAGCCGCCAATAGCCGACGGCTTTTACGAATTGCTCATCTAGTCCGTGCTCATCGAGCAATACCCGGCGAATCTGCCGCGACACCTTGGTCTCGGTCGCCACCCACGCATACAGATTGCCATCGGGCACCTTGATCTGTTGCACGGTGGTCAGCAGGTTATTCCTGCCTCCTTCACGTAGCACCCAGATCACATCAACCTGTGCGGCACTTTCCAGGCGTTGTTGTTCGGCGCCGTTTTCCACTTCCACAATCACCAGTGCATGGCGGTTGGCGGCCAGGCCTTCGAGGCGACGGGCGATGGCGGGCAGGGCGGTTTCGTCGCCGATCAGCAAATAGCTGTCGAAAATGTCCGGCACGATCATCGAGCCCCGAGGCCCGCCGATGTGCAGGAACTGGCCGGGTTTGGCCTGCTCGGCCCAGGTCGAAGCAGGGCCATCGCCGTGCAGCACGAAGTCGATGTCCAGCTCCAGCGTGGCCAGGTCGTAACGACGCGGTGTGTAATCGCGCATCGCGGGCATCGGCCCGTTGTCTTTGCCAACCCCAAGAATCAGAGTTTCCAATGCCGCTTGTTCTGCTGCATTTTGGGGGAACAGCAGTTTGACGTGGTCGTCCGTTCCGAGGCTGACAAAGCCTTCAAGCTCAGGACCGCCCAGCGTAATCCTGCGCATACGCGGGGTCAGGTCGACCACTCGCAGGACTTCCAGGCGACGGCGTTTGATCTCGTGGCTGACACGGTAAATGGATTGAGATGGCACGATAACGTCGGTCATTCGGCGTTCTCCTGAACGGGTTGAACGGCAGGGCCGTCGACGATGGCTTTGGCTGTGTTGTTGAGCAGGTCGCGTACACGCAGGATCTCTTCCGGGCTCCAGCGGCCATGGTGCATTTGCAAGGCATGACGCAAGTTATGCACCGCTTCGTGAATCTCGGCGGGACGGTCATGGCCGCGCAACGAGCGCTTGCTGACTTCAATGCGCATGCGCACGCCGTCCAGGGCAATCGCTTGTTCACTTAAAGACAGACGTCCGGCGTCGGTCACGCTGTAACTTTTTTTTCCATCTTCGGCATCGCCCTGAATCATTTCGCTTTCTTCCAGAAAGGTCAGGGTCGGGTAAATCACGCCAGGGCTTGGGCTATAAGCACCGTCGAACATGCTTTCAATCTGGCGGATCAGGTCATAGCCATGGCAGGGCTGCTCGGCGATCAGTGCCAACAGCAGTAATTTCAGGTCGCCAGGTGCGAATACCCTGGGACCACGGCCGCCGCGTTCGCGTCCGGGGCGTTTCTCGAAGCCGTCGCGGGCGTCACCGTGGTCTCGGTGGGGGGAATGATGGTCTCTCATTGGTTTGCTCTCGTCGTATTTAGATACAACTTAAGATATATCTTATGTCTTGATCAAGGCGCTTTCCGTGGGGGCGCACTTATGCCGACGAGCGGTGGCATAGCAGAATGTCTACCGTCTGCAATGTAGGAGCGGGCTTGCCCGCGAAAACGGTATATCAGGCGACATCAATGTTGACTGTTCCGCCGTCTTCGCGGGCAAGCCCGCTCCTACAAGGATTGCGCGGCTATAACTGCTGTCTGGTTTTTTCAATAAAACTGTATGTAAGGCGTAACTTACAGTCATTGTTTTATATTTTGATTTTTTGCGGTTTTGTCTTTCTGGTCATGAGGTTGTTGAACTACGAACTCATAGGAAGTTGCCTGCTTACTTTCCAGAGCAATAAGTCGATCATGCCCCGGCGTTGAAAGCGCACAGCAATAAGCTGTCTGAACTTTCAATGGACCGATCCTTTAAAAGAAAACAGGTACTGAATGATGTTCAAGAAATTTGCAATCGCTGCCCCTCTGGCTGTTCTGGCTCTCCAATCCTCCATGGCTTTCGCCGCGGGCGAGGCTGCTCACTCGATCAATCTCATCGCTCACGTGCCCACCAATGGTTTCTATGTGGTGCCAACCGACCCTGATCTGGTCAACAAGGATCAGGACATGAGCTTCCAGCCAGCCACTGGCAAGATGGGAGAGGTCAATGGTTTCTTCGACGTGCGCAACAATAACGGCTCGGTTCATGCCAGCCTGGAAAGTGCACCTAAATTGATCTCCGGTGCTCAGTCGATTGATTTGAAAGTCGAGTTCAATAACAAGGAACTGACGCTCACTCCACAACTGGTCGTGGGGGAATCCGAGTCCGATGCAAACTACCGCGCACCGCTGAAAATCACCGCCAAGGGCACCACCTTCCAGCCGGGCGACTACACCGGTGTGGTCGCAATGACCTTCGACGCCGTTGCTCCGGTCGTCACGCCTTGATCGAGCCTCAAGGCAACAAACGCTAACTGCTCAAGTGGCGTTCACCGGCGGACAACCCAACCGGCTTGTCCGCCGGATTCCAACCCGTTCGTAACCAGAGTAAGAGTTCATGTTCCCGATGACACCCATCGCGGCTGCGCTTGCGCTGTTGTTTTGTGCCAGTGCAGTGGCGGCTCCCGTTTCTTCCGCCGGTACGACACCGCGAAGTCTGTTGGCTCAGGCCAAAGGCCTGCCGGCCGATTTCGAGGAGCATTTCTTTGATGTGCCCCTGGCTGTTCGGGTGGAACTCGATCAGCAACCGCTGGGGGAGGCCATGGTGGTGTTGTCTCGCGATGATCGCATCACCTTGCTTGAATTCACCGACACCAGCGAAAACCGCTTCGGCCCCGCCGAACGGGAAAAGTGGGCCAGTTATCTCAAGCCAGGCGTGCCGCTGGGCACGTGCACCGGTTCGTGTCCGGATCAGGTGTTGGCCGTGCATTACAACCTGGAAAACTCCCTCGTCTCGATCCTCACCGAAAACGCTGAGCGCGACGTCGAGGCCAAGCGTTACTACGAGCAGCCTGATGGCGGCAGCAGCGGTCTGATGGTGCGCAACCAGCTCAATCTCAACGGTGGCCAGCAACAGGATCTGGGCGGACGCTTCGGTCTTGAAGCCAGCGCCAGCCTGGGCAACTGGAGTCAGACATTCAACATGCAACTGGCCCGTCTTGGCGGTCCGGATGACAAGCTTTATCACGCGGTCCATGAGCTTTACACCCAACGCGAATTGCAAGGCAGCTTCTTTCGCCTGGGCTATTTCACCCCCAATTCCGAAGGACTGACCCGCCAGCCGCGCACGTTCGGCACCAGTCCCGACACGGCTGTCGGCGTCATGTATGGCAGTTCCGACAGCCTGGCCATCAACAGTCCGATGCCCAGCGTCTATCCGGTCTACGTCACGGCCAATCGCCAGGGCTCGGTGGAAATCTACCGCGACGGTCTGTTGATCAATACCCAGTCGGTGCCCGCCGGTTTGCAGACCCTCGACACCCGACCGCTGCCGGGGGGCATCTATGAAGTCGAAGTGCGTCTGATCGAAGACGGTCAGATCACCTCGAGCACTCAAGAGTTGGTGTACAAACCCAACAACTGGCGCAACCTCGACGATCGCTGGCGCTACAACCTGTTTGCCGGGGAAGAAAGCAAACTGTTGAGCAACTGGGATCAGCAGTCCAGCGGCAGCGCCACGGCGGGGGCCTCGGTCAATTACCTGGCGCACCCACGGGTCATTCTGGGGCTGTCGGCGCGTCAGGTTCGCGAAAAACTGCAATACGGCAGTTCCATCGACTGGACCCTGGCCAATCACCTCAGCCTGTACGCCAACGTCTACCAGACGCAGGACCACGGCACCGGTCTGGACCTGCAAAGTCTCTATAACTATGGCGCCGGCAGCGTGGTGATCAGCCACAACCGCAGTTGGCTGGACACCACCAATCTTTACGAAACCCTGCCGGATGGCACCCGGATACGTCAACGCAACGTATTCGTCGGCGAGACCAGCAATTCATCGCTGGCACTCAATCATCGACTCAGCAGCAAAAGCACGATCAATGCCCGGGTATCCCACAGCGAGGGCAACGTCGAAGGCGTCGGCCTCGATCTGGGCTGGAACCAGCGCACCAATCTGTTTGGCAGCGATGGCAACTGGCGGCTGTCACTGTTCGATCGGCCGGGCAGTTTCAGCAGCGGCAACGATCGCAATCGTGGCGTCGACCTGAGCATCAACCTGGCGCTCGGCACACCTGGACAGCAGATCACCGGCAGCATCGGTTCGCGCACGGCCCGGGATGGGGGACGCGACAACAACGCCTCCATTGGCTGGCGCAAAGACCTGAAAGATCACGTGCTGCAAAACGTCTCGGTGACGGCGCTCACCGATACCTATGGCGTCGGCGTTTCCAGCCTCGCCAACTTTCGAACCGACGCGATCAATGGGGATGGCTTCGTTCAGCGTTCGTCCTACAACGGCAATTTTACCGGCGGCCTCAACCTGGACAGTACCCTGGTCCTCGGCGGTCAGCAGATGGTGTTGACCAGCCAGCATGAGATGCGCGGTGCCGGGCTGATTGTCGATGTGGAATCGGACATCGACGACATTGCCCTGCGTGCCGACGATTACAGCGGCGGCAGCGCGGCGCTGAAGCCGGGACGCAACTTCATCCCCATCACCGCGTACCAGAACAGCTCGGTGAGTTTCGATTTCGAAGGCAACCATGTGCCGGCGGCCACCATCGAACCGGCCCGCACCCGTTATCACCTGAACAAGGGTGGGGTCGAGTACCGCAAGGTGCGGGTGATGAAAACCCTGACCGTACTGGGCCGGCTGGTCGATTCGCAAGGGCAGCCGCTCAAGGGCCACCACGTGATCAACCACGCCAGTCGTGGCGTGACAGAGGTCGATGGTTTCTTCTCGATGGAAATGAATGCCGGTTCGCCAACGCTGGAAGTGCGCCAGGGCAACCAGTTGCTGTGCCAGTTCCGTCTCGAGGCCGACCGCCATCGCAGTGAAAATAACGTGTTGATGATCGGTGACCTGCGGTGCACGCCGGACACCCTGGCCGATATCAGCTTCGCCGAGCAGAAGGCGGGTTGAGTGATGAAAAGGTCAATACGTTCACTGGGGGGGCTGGCGGTATTGCTGTTATTGAGCCTGGCAGGTGAGTCGGCGTCGGGGGCAACCATGGATATCCGCGCGGTGTTCCGCCCCGACCCGGCAAAACCGATGCATAACGAATTCATCAACATGACCCCCGTCACCGGGCATTGCGCGAATCAACCTGCGTTCTGCAAGGAGAGAGACCTGTTTTCTCTGCTGACACCGATCGGCTTCCGGTCTGTCGGTGCGATCGAGGCCGGGCACGACCAGCGCAGTGGCCCGATGTTTCGGGTCCCGGGGGACTGGCGAAGACTGAGCGTGCGACATGCCGACACGCAGGAAGAGGCCGAGGTCGAAGTGCGGATCGTCTCGATCGGAGGCCGCTACATTCTTTCCGATACGGCGGAAAACCTGGTGGGCGAAGGCGAGCCCACGACATGGCCCGGCTGGCATATACGTCTATTGGGCGACTGGACCTGGGCACCGCCATCACCGTGCAGAAGTACCGGCGGTATGTATGCGTGGCCAGACGCCAGAACATTCTTCTGGCTAACGTCCGGAACGAGCGTGTGCGCCGCTCGGGCCAATTACCGCATCCCGGGCTTTACCTATGAGCATGTGCAGATTGGCTATGAACTGCGTACACCCAACCCGTTGAAAATGTCTTCGGGCCAGTACTACGGCGACCTGACCTACACCGTCGGCCCCGGAATGGATTTCGACATGGGGGACATCATGCAGCCGAATGACTCGGTATTGACGCTCAGTTTCAACCTGGATGTAGAGCACACCTTGAAGGTCGACCTGCCACCGGGTGGAAACAAGGTGGCGCTGGAACCCGAAGGCGGGTGGAACCGCTGGATCGAAAGCGGTCGTCAGCCGACGTGGATTTACCGCGATCAACTCTTCTACATTTCGGCGTCCTCGCGCTTCAAGGTCATTATGCAGTGCGATTCGCTGGGCGGTACTCGATGTTATCTGCGCGGCGAGAACGGCAACAGCACACAGGTGGAGACCAGGCTCAGCCTGCCCGCGGGAATCACCGGCCCCGGTAACGGGCCGGTCAATCATCTCACCTTGATGAATAACGTTTGGATAGGCCCTTTTCAGCCTGGTCATTATCTGGATCGCAAGCCAGGTTCGCTGCGTTTCGAGATGCCGCGGGACGCGATCGATTTTCTGCTGCGTCCCGGCTTCAGCGGCACGCTCAAGGGCAATATCACCATCATTTGGGATTCGGAAGTGTGAACGTCCGGAACCCTTCATTTTTCGAATTTTTGGGATTGAAAACATGACACGTCTGTTTTTGCTGTCGATGCTCAGTGTGTTTTGCATAGCGGCGAACGCCGGGCCGCAAATCAATGTCGGCACTGTTTATGACTATCTGGATGGCGACAAAAGTACTTACCTGAAGCGGGTCTTCAATAGCGGTGACAGCACCGCGTTCGTCAAGGTCAACGTATTGGAGATCGTGTATGAGGCTGACGGCACGTCTCGGGAAATTCCGGTCGAGACCGCTGCCGACAAGGCGTCGCGCAATGGCCTGATGGCAAGTCCCGCGCGGCTGATCGTACCGGCGCAGGGTATGCAGGGCACTCGTCTGCTGTACATGGGCGAACGTGATCGCGAGCGTTATTTCCGCGTGCGTTTCGTGCCGGTGGTGCCGGAAAAGGAGGACGACTTCGTGGTCAGCGGCGAAGAACGCGAGGACTACAAAAAGACCCTGAGCGCCGGCGTCAACGTTATGACCGGGTTCGGCACGATCTTCTTCGTGCGGCCCAAAAACGCCCGTTTCGAGACGGCCATCACTGAAACCGACAGCCGTTACGAGCTGCGCAACAACGGCAACTCGGTGCTCGTCGTCGATGAGTTCAAAAGCTGTTCATTGAGCAAGGAGAGCGATTGTGGCGCCACCACCAAACACCATGTGCTGGCGGGCAAGTCATTCGCTTTCGACAAGGAAAAGGGCCGTGAGTACCGTTTCAAATTGCTCGAAGGCGAACGTAAACAGGACTTGAAGGTAGTGAGCCGTTAACGGCTGCTTCCATGGGGGGTAGGTAATGAATATGAGCAAGCAATGCGCCGTCGTCGTATTGATGGCAATCACTGGACTGATGAGCACCATGAGTTGGGCCGCTCGCGAGGAGCACACGTTCGAAGTATCGCTGACGGTTCCGAGTCGGGCTTTCTACATCATTCCGTCCGAACCGGACTGGATTCACCGGCCACAGCCACTGCTCTGGAGCTACCCCACATCAACCTTGGGCAGTCTGCGAAAGAACTTCGACGTGCGCCACGACACCAGCGCGATTGAAGCGCGTCTGGAAAGCGCGCCCTACCTGTCGAATGGCAGGCCGGACGATGACATCGCTCTGCGGGTCAGATTCAACGGCGTTGAACTGAGTACTGTCATGGGCCAGGTCGTGTCCCGGGAAGAAGCCGCGGCGGGCAAGCGCGTGGCGCTGCAGATCGACCCCATAAAACCGGTCGGCGGATACCGCGCGGGTGATTATGCCGGCAACGTCTTGCTGTTGTTCAACGCCAGGGCGCCGGGAGAATGAAATATCGAGCGACGAATCTATCGGGGATGACACTAATGGGCTTTTTGAAAAAACTGACCGGCAAACTGGCGTTGCTGATGACGCTGTGCGTGCCTTCGGCAGAGGCGGCGAATCAAGAGATCCGCGCATTGTTCACGCCCGATCCAGCGCAACCGAACAGGAATGTGTTTATCAACAAGACGCCCAACAGTGGTTATTGCGCGATCTATCCTTCCGAATGTGCGGCCAACCAAACGTTCAGCATTCAGGTGCCGATTCGTTTCAATTCCACTCGCGCCGTCGTGCCCGGCGGTGGTGGTGTGGGGGTGAAAGCGCCCGCCAATTGGCGGCAGCTGACCGTCACCAATCGCGACACCCAGGAAGCGGAGACCGTTGAAATACGCATCATTGGCATGGGTTCAAGATATGTACTGAGCGATACAGCCGCCAACCTGGTGGGGGTAACAGACATGCTCGAAGGCCATCAAAAGCTTTGGACCGACCGTAGTTGGGTTTACGCAGCACCGCCTTGTCTATACAGCGGTGTGGGAAGCTACAACGATTCGGCTTATCGTTTTTTCTGGAAGACGCCCGTGCAAGCGGCGTGTACCAAGTTGCCCGCCTTTACCATCCCGAGCATGTCGTTCGAGAATATGGATTTTGCCTATGAGCTGCGCACCCCCAATCCCTTGGGTATGTCATCCGGGCTTTACACCGGATCGATGGTTTATTCCGTCGGGCCAGGCGCGGATTTCGACATGGGGCCGATGATGGTGCCGGACGATAGTTTGCTGAGCCTCGATTTTGTACTGGATGTTCAGCACACGCTCAAGGTCGACCTGCCACCGGGTGGGAACAAGGTGACGCTGGAGCCGGAGGGCGGCTGGCGACCCTGGATCGAGAGTGGTCGCAAGCCGACCCGCATCTACCGTGACCAATTGTTTTACATCTCGGCGTCGTCGCGCTTCAGAGTCATGATGCAGTGCAGTCAGCCGAGCGGGAACAGTTGCCCTTTGCGGGGAAGGACAAAATTCGCCCTTGTGGACACAAGACTCAGTCTGCCCGACGGAATCGAGGGCAACAACGGGCCGGTCAAGCAGCTCTTGCTGAACAACGGCGTTTGGTATGGACCCTTTCAGCCTCGGTTTTATGCGGATCGAAAAGCGGGGAAATTGCATTTCGAGGTCTATAAGGAGTCCATCGATGTTGTAGTAGGTACCGGATTCAATGACACGTTCAGCGGCGACATCATCGTTATCTGGGACTCGGATGTGTGACGCTCCGGTAAAAATTGCAAAGGCTCCTGAAGTCAAGGCGACGCCTGGACTCCAGGAGTTGGTTACTCGTTTACAACGCGTGTTTGTCCAGCAGCATCCGGGTCAGGCTTCGTCCCAGTTGCAGTTTTTCATCGGCCAGCGTGTTTAGGCTATCCGAGTAGGCCTGCTCATTGATTTCGCCAGCCTCCCTGCGTTGCTCGAGAAGTCGTAACTTCTCATCGAACGCCCGATCATTCGAACGGAATCTCAGGTCATGGGTCTCGCGCAGGTACTGGTCCCAGAACGGCTGTTCGAGCATGACGTCAAGCAAGCCGTCCCCTTGCTCCAGCGCTAGAACGGTGACGTACGCCTGCTCGATGGCGTTGTCGCTCACGGCGGCGATCTGCTGGTAAAGCATGCCCTCCGATTGCCAGGGCAACTCAAGGCGCGATGCCAGACGGGTCTGATACGCCAGGTAAATTTCCACTTCTTCGACCCTGCTCGGGCGTGACAGCGCATCGGCCCGTGCGATGTCATTGACCCGTTGCAAGCGCGCGGCGCCCTTGCTCAAGCTCACCAGCCGGGCTTCCAGCTCGGCGGCGTTGGTCGTGTACGAATAAGCCTGGGAGGCGAGCGCCTGGATGCCCATGGTGTTGAAGACTTCGGAGCTGGCATCGGCACACGTGGTGGGTTGCTCGGCGGTCTGGAATAGTTTTTCGCGCAACGGTGTATCCAGATCCACCGCGTCGATCAGTTCCCAGACGCGACGGGACAAGGCCTTGCGAGTAGCGCCACCGGCTCTGAAGTCGGCCGAATCCGTCAGGCTGTCGATGATTTTGAAGAAACCATCGGAGTTCGGCTCATTCATGAGATTGTCCCAGGCCTCCGCTCTGTACGTCCCCAGGCCAGGCGAGTTCGCACCCCAGAGCGATGAGTCATCATCGACCGGCCATTTGGCGCGCGCATTGGCGGCCAGAGGGGCGTAGGTGTTCTGGCGCGGCAAGCCCGATGAATCGCGGTATTGGAACAGGAGCTGGCGCTGGGTATCGTGCAAGGAGTCGATGTCCAGCCGCGCGCGTGCTACCACCAATGCTTGCCTTGACCCGTTGACGACAGTGGGTACGGTCTTGATCGGGTTGTTACGCAAATCAAGAAAAAACCCCTTGGGGCGATGCTTGCTCAGCAAGCCGTCTGGCCAGTTATCGATCCCGGTGTTTGAAAGGTTGAGCACTTTCAGGCGTGGCATGCGCTCGACATTGGGCGGCCGGCGTAGCGGGTTGTTATCGAGCCGCAGGGTTTGCAGGTACGTCAGATGCTTCAATCGCTCGACCGCTGCGTCATCCAGTTCAAAAAGGTTATAGCTCAGACGCAGGGTTTCGAGCAGGTGCATGCTTGCCACGTTTTCCGGCAAACGGGTCAGGTGACAGCGACGAGCACTGAGGTGGCGTAGTCGGGCAAAGTCTTTCAAAAGTCCCGTGGAGCCCGGCGAGAACTTCACCCCATCCAGACTCAAAGTGCTGATCTGTTCCAGATACGGGCGAATTTGCGGCAATGTCTTCCACCAGGGCTCCAGGTTGAAACTCAGTGACTCAGAGGACAAGTCCAGAGCGTAGCCCTTGTCGAAGTGCGTGCTGCGCTCACCGAATTCCAAAGGTTTTCGCTGGAAGCATTCCATCAGGCGATCAGCGATAAAAGTGATTTCCCTAGGCGCAAGAAGCGTATTGTCGGGCTCGAATGGCGTGTTCTTTATCTTCCATGCAGCAAGGATGTTTTCCAGCTCTATGAGCTCTTGCTTCAGGTTTTTCAGCAACTGAACAGGATCGGTGCCGGGAGGCATGGAGCGAATGAAGTTGTCGACGTCATGTTCACGCAGGTGCGGATACAGATTTTTCATTCGTTGCTCAAGGGTGACTGGCTGTCTGGAGAAAGTAGGGCCGCATAGAAGCAGGCTCGTTTCCAGCTCCGCTACCGGCCGGATGAAAGGTTCTAGCAAAAGGGTGCGGCGTTCCGCCGGTGCCATGGTCTTGGCCATAATCCATTGCTTGAAAGCTTGTCCCTGGCCCAATCCATAACCTATTGACCGGCGTGCCTGCACCGGCAAGGCACGCAGCAGCGCTTCGTGAAAGTCGACAGTATCGGAAAGCGAGCGATGTTGACCGTCAACAACCTCATACCGATCGTCTCCCACCCGTAAGAGCAGTCGTACTTGAGTGGCATCGTCAGGACCGACGCTGCACCGCAAAGGACCTTCGGCGGTGCCGTCACGTACTTCCACGCGCAGATCGCGCAGGCCCTCGCTGTTGAATCGCAGCGCGTTGAGCGCCAGGCGCTCGGTGTCGGCGGTTAGTCGTTCGGCCTGATAAAAGCCCTCGCTGGCGCGTGTCGAGCGAGTTTCAAAAGCACATTCGCGCACACGGCTCTTGAGATCCAGTGGTAGGCGTTGCTGTGCATCAACGATACGCAGATCGTCCTGCCTGGCATTGGCGACAAGGCGTTCGGCGATGATCGTCGGCAGTTCAGGGTATTGCCGCTGCATGACCTGAACGCGTCGATTGGTACTGCGTGCGCGAAAGCGATAGATGTAATCCGCGATGTTGGTCTTGCGCCCGTCGACCTGGTCGGCCAGGCGATCACGCAGGCGCTGCACCTTCGCCTGTCTGGAGAGCCCCGGTCCGACCAGCGCTTCGAGCTGTCGCTCACCGAGAAACCTGACGACCCGCTCCGGCAGCCTGCCTGCCATCACGTCCGCCAGCCCGATCTCCAACGTCCGTTCCGGCCGGGCATTGGCGTTGCCGTACAGGCGGGACGCGCCGAGCAGGTCGGATCGTTCATACACCCTCAAGGCATGGTCGGACGGCCAGCCCGGCAGTTCGGTGATCAGTTGCTCGAACCAGTGCGATGACGGGTCTATCGGGCTTCCCGAACGAATCTGCGTAGTCGTGGCAGCAACATCTTCCATCGCCCTGAAGCGGTTTACCGTGTCTTCCAGCAATAGCGGCGGCTCGGCGTTTTCAACATGCATGCGCCGCAGTGCGTCTTCTTCGGTGCCGCTGATCAGGCGGATGTTTTCCAGTTGCCGTGAGTTTAAGCCATCGGTCATGTGCCCCAGCCGATGCATCAGCTTCGGGTGCTCCCAGGTCAAGGGGTTTTCACCTTCATGGCGCCAGGCGCCGCGACCGTTATGGGACAGTTTCGGTGCATAGGCTTCGGGACGGGTGGGGTGTTCAAGTCGATACTGTGCGGTTTGCGGATCTTTGCGAGTCACATAGTGGCGACCTTCCAAAGGAAGAATGTCCCGGCCTTGATGGCGATGCAGTCCCAGCCGGTCTGGCCTGGAGTCTGTTGGCAGCGTCAGGCTGGGGTGGGCGTAGGGCTCGATGTCGGGGTGCCACAAGCGGGTTTCACCGGTTGGCAAGCTCACCGGTTGCATGCCCTCGACCAACACGGAAATCTTCAGCCGGAATGCGTCGGCGATGCTCGCCCCGGCGGCGAACGCGGCCAGTTGAACCACATCCGTCACGACCCCCACAACGTGATCCGCTGCTTCTGCCCATAGTCCCTCGGCCAGGTCCACAGCACCTTCAATGACATCACTGGTCAGTTGATACGCCGTGTAGGCCAGCATGAGTTCGCCCAGCCCGGGAACGAATGGCGTAGAGATCAACAGAGCAACGTTGAAAATATCGGAGGCTATTTTTTTGAAGTTATCCCACCAGGCCCACCGCGCCTTACTATCGGTGTCGGCGGTCGACACGGCGATGTCCCGAGCATCATTGAGAATCTTGTTCAATTTGTTTTGATAAAGATGTACCCAGAGGTCGCCCGTGATCGGCGCAATGTCGAAACTCAATCGCGGGTTATCGATCGGCACTTCCCGCCAGCTCGGGCCCGGATCGAACGGTTCCTTTCGATGCCATTTGACCGCGAACAGACGTTGCTGCAGCCCGCCGAAGAAATGCCCGCGTTGCGAATGGTCGACGAACCGGCTGAAGAACTGGCGGTACGTCATCCCGGTGGAAGCGATCAGCGCGTCGTCGCGCAGCTGGCGCATCAGTTCATTCATGAACGCGACGGGCGAGGGGTATTGCTTGAGCGGGTGCTGCGGATCCTGCGGCACATAAGCGATCACAGGCATCACCTCGTGCGATTGTTCCAGGTCTGCAGTGATCAGCATGATGCCGGTCAAGGGACCGTCGAGAATGGACAGGTCGGCAAATTGCACCGGCTTGCCTTTCCAGGTGGTGTTGCGCTGGCCTTCCAGCATTTCAATGACCATGTCACGGGCATCGGCGTCGACATCGCCGGCCATCGTCGCCTGTTCCACGGCGGCTCTGAAAGCGGCTTTCTCGCTTTCAACGATATGGCTTTGGAGCCAATACCTTGCAAGGCGATCACCCTGCAACAACTGCTCTTCCAGGTATCGGGTGTAGCGGGCGCCGATGTCCAGCTCACGGCATAACGTCTGGAACCTGGCGATGGAGAGCTTGTGTTTGAGGGGC
The DNA here is from genome assembly GCF_022014505.1 of Pseudomonas sp. PGPR40. NCBI lineage: Bacteria > Pseudomonadati > Pseudomonadota > Gammaproteobacteria > Pseudomonadales > Pseudomonadaceae > Pseudomonas > Pseudomonas sp. PGPR40. The sequence goes on from NZ_JAKLSP010000038.1 coordinate 48,033, forward strand.
AAGACATCGAACTGACCACGCTGATCGGGCTGACTGATGAAGTCCGAATCCGGTTCGCAGGTTTCGCCACGCGCGAAGTTGTGCAGGGCGGCGTCGATCAGCGAAACAGTATGGGTGACGACCCCCCCGGACATATCGATGACATACCAGGGGAGTTCTTTGGGCAGATAAAGATGCAAGTACGTTTTTTTAACGTCGACATCAATATCCAGTTTCTTCAGCGCATCGGTGAGTAGGGGCTCGGCAAATTCATAAACGTTTTGCAACTGTTCAAGAAATCGATCCACCTGGTTGCGGGAAGACCAGAGCTCGAGGCTGGCTTTTTGTAAGCGGGATTGATCGAGTGCGGTGGCTGTCTTGATCCAGGGCTCGGGCGCTTTTTCGACGCGGCCCAGTTCCCGGGTATTTCGCAATGAAACGCTTTGAAAAACCGGATGAATCCGGTTTTTGATCAATTCGTAGTGCCGGCCTTTATGGTCGGTTATCGACGTACTTCCTTGTAAGTCAGGCATGTCGTTAATAAACCTTGAGTGTTGATGGGAGTCATCAGCCTAACGCCCAAGGCTCAAAGTAAAAGTCTGAATTATTGTTTGCTTGAACAGCGTCCCTGCTCCCAAAGCATTGGAATTATCCATGCCGAAAATAATTAATTACCACCTGTGCGCAGTGAAGTTATGTCAACGCCGTGCTAACTCCGTCGGCAAGCAGTTTGTATGGCTGCCGGGTTGCAGGTAGGGCGTCAGAATCGGTGCCATGCCCTTGAGTACTTGCACCGGCAATGCCGAGGTGAACTTGAACGCCTCGGCCGTGCGCCCGGGCACGAACGCGGTCAATGTGCCGAAGTGTGAATCACCGATAAAGAATACAAACGTCGCCGTCCGGTTGATGGATTTGGAGCTTAGAATCCGTCCGCCCGAACCGATCGCTTCAATGCGGTTGTCGCCTGTGCCCGTTTTGCCGCCCATCGCCAACGGTTTGCCATCGGGGGTTACAAAACTGCCGGACACCCGTTTCGCCGTACCGGCATCCACCACTTGCGACAAGGCTTCGCGCATGGCCGTGGCGACTTCGGAGGGCATGACCCGTTTGCCGACGTCCGGATCATTGATCAATTTGGTTTCATAGGGTGTGTTGGCCGCGAAGTGCAGGCTATCGATGCGTAGCGTCGGCATGCGCACCCCGTCGTTGAGAATGGTGCCGATCAGCTCCGCCAACGCTGCCGGACGGTCGCCGGAACTGCCGATGGCGGTGGCCAGTGAGGGCACCAGGTGATCGAACGGATAGCCGACTTTCTGCCAGCGCTGGTGAATGTCGAGGAACGCCTCGATCTCCAGCATGGTGCGAATGCGGCTGTCACGGGCGCCCTTGTGGCGGCTCTTGAACAGCCAGCTATAGACTTCCTGACGCTCGAACTGGCTGGCTTTGACGATCTGGCTGAACTTGGCGTCAGGGTTGTTCATCAGGTAGCCGATCAACCACAGGTCCAGCGGGTGGACCTTGGCGATGAACCCTTGGTCCGGCAAATCGTAACTGCCTGGGCCGTAGCTCAGGTAGAGGCGTTCGAGGCGTTCATCGGTCAGTTTTTCTTTAAGCTTGGCGCCTTTGAGGTGCGAGCGCACGAAGGTGTTGAAGCTTTCCTGGTCGGCCTGGGGGAATAGATAGCGATGCACGGCGGCCATGCGAATCGGCGTCGGGCGCATGCCATCGAGAAAGGTCTCGAGCCGCGCCTGGGTGTCCTTGTTGCGGTACTTCTTCCAGAACTTCAGCAGGAACGAGGTCCCTTCCTTGTCGGCGAATGAGGCCAGGTATTCCTGCCGCCGAGGATCGCGATCGTCCTTGAGCAATTCGGCGCTGCTGTTTGGGCCGGAATAGGTGCTGTAGCGCACCAGGTCACGCATCAGCCGAATGAACGGCAGATTGATTGACTCACGAATGGCATCGCGCAGGGTCGGCAGGCGGCCGTTGTCCTCCTTGCGGAAGTTAACGAACGTGTGCAGCCCGCCACCGGTGAAAAATGCTTCGCCGGGGCTGGCGGAGTATTTGCGATCCAGCGCGGCGCCGAGCATTTTCGACAGATCGCGATCGGTGTTCTGAATCAGGTAATCGACGGCCCAGCGGCTCAGACGGTCCTGGTCCGGGATGTCGACTTTTTTCAGTTCAGGGATGGTCATCGTCCCGTATTTATCGTGCAGCTCGGCGATGATCTGCAGGTAGGTGGTGAGCACACGCATTTTTGCGGTGGAGCCCAGTTCCAGTTTGCTGCCTTCATTGATGTCGAACGGCTGGTCGGTGCTGTCGGTCTGCACCCGTACCCGCGAGCCGTCCGGGGTCAGTTCAAACAGAGTGAAGCTGTAGCGCACCTGTGTGGTGCTGGTGGGGGTGAGCAGGCGTTCGCCAATCAGGCCGATTTCCGCTGCATAGGTTGGGTCGGCCAGATGTTTGAGGTACGCGGTGGCCTGGGTTTGCAGCTCGCCTTGCAGGGTGCTGGTGGCGGACAGGTCGAGACGGTCGAGGTCATACAGCGGACGATTGAGCAACCCGCCCAGACGGCTGCGCGCCACGCTGATGCCTTTGTTGGTTTCGATTGGCTGAATGGTGGGTTGGGTGGCCCAGTCGCGGTAAGTCACTTTACTGGCCAATGCCGCCGTCGCGAGTGGCGCATCGATCACGCCATTCTGTGCCAGCAAGCGAAGATGGCTGTCGGTGAGACTGGCCAATTCATCACGGCCCTTGGTCAGGTAATGGGAAGGGCGGCGCTGGGCGATCATCAGTGACAGCATCTCGCGCAGGGCCAGGCCTTTTTCCGACAGACTCTTCGGATCGGTATCGGTGCTGGCCAGCCGTTCGTTGGCCTGGTTGAAATCGGCGCCGTACCAGACGCGCAGGCCTTCGGCCATGCCATGCACTTCACCGTGGCCCGGTACCGCCGACAGTGGAACACTGTTGAGGTAGTCGCGAATCACATTTTGCCGGGCCTGAAGAGTTTCCGGCCCCGCCTGGTAGGCCCGCACGCTGGCGGAAATCATTTGCCGGATTTTCTCCGCGCCCGACACCGTCAAGCCATCGGGCGAGTGTCGATATTTCTCAAGCTGCGTTGCCAGCGTGCTGCCGCCCGCCGACTGACCGGGCAGACGCAACAACTTGGCCACCTGGGACCACGCTGCCATGCCGAACCGTGGCCAGTCCACGGCGGGGTTGGCCAAAGGTTGATGGGGATCGAGCAAAAAGCGGTTTTCGATGAAGAGCAAACTGCTGACCACCACCGGGGGGATCGCCGCAAAGCTTGAATAAAGTTGTTGCGGGTATTTGAACTGGTACAGCGGTGCCGCGCGGCAATCGGTGATCGACAGCCCGGCCTGGATTTTCTCTGCATAGGGCACGAAAAAGCCCTTTTCGCTGTATTTCATCAGCGCCGGGGAAAAGCGGGTTTGTGCTGACACCACATAGTCGCGCTTGAGCAGGCGCGGCAGAAATTCATCCAGGGTGCTGTAACCCAAGCGTTGATCGAACGGGCCTGCGCCAGGGTAGCGAATCGCGTCGCTGGGGCCGGGTTGCATCTCGTACTTCAGCGAGGCGGCATATTGGCTGATTTCCCGGGCCTGAAACTTGGAGGTGCGCATTTCCTTGGCCGCGGCGAGGCCCAGGACAATCAGGATAATCAGCAGCAACAACCAGAACGCCCCCCAGCCGTGTCGGGACCGGCGGGGTTTCTCAGGTAAAGGCGCTTCATCCACTCGTTCAGTCGGAACCACAGTTTTACTCGAATCGGTTTGCCACAAAGCGCCCATAGTCGACTGATCCATTCACGCAGATTGATCGGACTTGTTTGAAGCTTAGACGGTGGTTGGCGTTGGTGAAAAAATTGTGAAGGAGTAAGTGATGCATGGATGTGGCGAGGGGGGCTTGCCCATCTGTAGGAGCGGGCTTGCCCGCGAAGACGGCAGTGCAGTCAACATCGATGTCGCCAGACAGACCGCTTTCACTGTAGGAGCGGGCTTGCCCGCGAAGGCGGCAGTACAGTCAATAGTGATGTCGCCTGACCTACCGCTTTCGCAGGCAAGCCTGCTCTCATCAAACAAAAAATAACCAATTGATTTAAAAAGAAAAATCACGCTGCCTTCACCAAGTCCATCCCCAGTTTCCGAGCCTTGCGCAGCAAGGCTCGGAACTGACGTTCCTGGCTTCTACTTT
>NZ_JAKLSP010000039.1:0-51209 GCF_022014505.1 Pseudomonas sp. PGPR40
GAGCGGTGATGCGTAAATACCTGACCGGGTTATGGGCGTGCATGCGTTCTGGAGAGGAATTTGATACGGCCAAGCTTTTCAGCGAAAAACATCTCGCGAAAGCTTGACCGTGAACAGAGTATCTACAAGGTGATCTGCACCCCAAAAGTTGGACACCAATTCTGGTTTCGGGGTCAGATCAAGGGGACCGAGGCCGACTGCAGACTCTGACACAAGGACTTCACATGTTTGCTCTGCCATGGACCTATCTGGCACTTCTCTCCCTCGGCTACAGCATGGCGCTGCTCTACGGCCATCTCGGCTGGCTCGCCACCCTCTCTTTCGCATTGCTGCTGGTTGCCGGTTTCGCCGTTCGCCAACAACAGATTCCCATCGGCCGCTACCTCGGCCACGGCTTGTTCATCGTTCTGACGGTGGCGCTGGCAGTGCACTGGCTTCCCGGTTTCTACAACGGTCGCGCCATCAATCCCCAGCGTTTCACCGACGATGCTGTCTCATTTGCCATGTACCTGAATCAGGACAAACCGCTGATCGGCTTCTGGCTGTTGCTGGCCTGCCCGTGGATTGTCGGCCGGCGTTCCCTGCGACTGTCGGTTTATGCCACCGCCCTCGGCTTGACCGTGAGCACCGTGCTGGCCTTGGGTGGCGCGCTGTTGTTGGGCCTGATCAGTTGGGCACCGAAGTGGCCCGATCAGGCCTGGCTATGGGTGCTGAACAACCTATTGCTGGTGACACTGGTGGAGGAAGCGTTGTTTCGCGGCTATATCCAGGGCGGTCTGAGTCGGCACTTCAAACACTTGCCCCATGGCGAAAACCTCGCACTGTTGCTCGCCTCGTTACTGTTCGGCCTCGCTCACCTGGGGGCTGGCTGGCAATGGGTTTTGCTGGCAAGCCTGGCCGGTGTCGGCTATGGCCTGGCCTATCGTTTCGGTGGCTTGGGCGCGGCCATCGCCACCCATTTTGGCTTGAACCTGCTGCACTTCGGGTTGTTCACGTATCCGATGTTGGCCGGGTAACTCACCATCGGCTAAAAACCAGAGCCGAATCCGGTGTTCCTGCTCCGTGGCACGATTTTCGCTTTGGTAATTCAGTACTTCGATAGCCCACGTTATTTTGACACTGCCCGTGGCAACACCCCGTAAACACTTGGAAAAATCGCTTTCTTGACGCCCAATCCGTCGGCTCTAACTGTTATTTTTTGTCGGACACTGCAAGGGAACCAATCGGCTTGACTACTGTCTCCGCCACCGTTTAACCTCGCGCCCCACGAACGGAAGCCGTCTGTGCTACTTCGACAGACAGTCCTCTGAAAATGAATTCAAGCAGCGCGTTTATCGCGCTGTTGTGCTGTGCGGTAAATCATGCTGAAGCCTCGCTCCCCCCTCCAAATCAAAAAATCCGTCATTTTTGCTCTTGTACTCCGTGAAGCTCGTGCGCGTATCGGTGAGCGACGCATGGGCGCAATGTGGATTTTGCTAGAGCCTATATGCCACTTACTAATCCTGAGTGTGTTATTCAGCCTGATTCGGGGTCGGACGATAGCGGGCATCGACTTTCCAGTGTTTGTATTGGTGGGACTTGCCCCCTTCCTTCTATTTCGAAATACAGCCTTGCGCCTGATGAACAGCCCCAAGGAAAACCGCTCACTGTTTGGTTATAAACAGATTAAACCTCTCGATACATTTATCGCCCGGGTATTGGTCGAGTTCAGTATTTCGTCGAGCGTCTATGTCATTCTGGTGTTTGCCTTCGCTTGGTATGGCTTCGATATGTCGATCAAGGCACCCATCGAATGGGTGTTAACAATTCTATTAGGATTACTGTTTTCCTTTAGTCTAGGGGTCCTACTGGCGCTGATCGCTCACGCATTGCCTGACAGCAAGCTGTTTATTCAAATGATGTTCTTTCCCCTGTACTTCATTTCCGGCGTACTCATACCAGCGGCCTACCTGCCGCAAGCAATGCTACCGTTGCTTCTTCTCAACCCCTTCCTGCACCTTCTGGAACTGATACGTTCGGAGATATTCCCGTACTACGTTCCCGTCGACGGCATCTCAGTTAAATACGTAATCAGCGCCACCCTAGTTTTGCTGTTCGTCTCTCTCGGTACCTACCGGGTTCGTCGACTGCATTTGATCTCTACCAAGAACGGCTAACCACAGGCTTCCCGTGTTCGAGCTCAGAAATCTCACCAAGTCATATCTCACTCCCAAAGGCCGTCGGTATGTTTTCCGAGATCTGTCGTTGAAGATTCCGCCGGAAAAAAATATAGGCCTGATAGGTCGCAATGGAGCGGGTAAGTCGACATTAATGCGACTGTTGGGGGGGGCCGACGTACCCGACTCAGGCACCGTTGCTACCGACAAAAGTATCTCCTGGCCCGTAGGGCTGGCCGGTGGATTTCAGGGCAGCATGACCGGCCGCGAAAACATCAAGTTTGTCAGCCGGGTGTATGGTGCTGTAGGCGACGCAATGCGCCAAAAAGTTGCCTTCGTAGAAGAGTTTGCGGAAATAGGCAATTGGATCGACGAGCCGGTTAAGACCTACTCCTCAGGTATGCGTTCACGTGTGGCCTTCGGGTTGAGCATGGCATTCGACTTCGATTACTACTTAATCGACGAGGTCATGTCGGTTGGTGACGCACACTTCAAACGTAAATGCTCTGACGTTTTTGAGGAAAAACTGCAGAAATCCAAAGTGGTGCTTATCTCACACTCCATGGGTGACATCCAAAAGCTCTGCGACATCGTGCTGCTGGTGCACAATGGCGGAGTGCAGATCTATGACGATGTCGCGGAAGGCATCAAGGCCTACAACAATTAATCGCCCTTAGCTGGCGAAACTGTTTCATCTCAAGGATACGTGCGCATATGAGTAGTACGGGTAAATACAAGGGCTGGCGTCTTATTTTGCTGTTGATAGTAATTCCAATGGCGTTGGCCGTCGTCTACTACAGTTTCTTTGCTGTTGACCGTTTTGTAAGTTCCGCCCAAGTAGTAGTGCGCCAAGAGGGGAGTAATCCGGGTGCACAATTGCCCGGCTTGGGTATTCTGCTGAGTGGAAGTAATTCTGCTTCCCGGCAAGAAACCCTCTACCTACGCGAATACATTGTTTCGATGGAAATGATGCAGGCACTTGAAGAACGCCTGCATTGGGTCGAGCAATACACTCAGCAACGCAACGACCCGTTCTTCTGGTTGGTAGCAGACACACCGCGCGAAGACCTTCTTAGCTACTATCAGCGCATGGTTTCGGCTCATTACGACGAAACCACCGGTTTGCTAAAAGTTGAAGTGCAAGCTTTCAACCCTGAACTGGCCGAAAAAATGGTTAAAACAATCCTTGAGGTAAGTGAACACTTCGTGAACGAAGTCTCTCACAGCATCGCTCGCGAACAGATGCGCTTTGCACAAGGAGAACTGGAAGGCGCAAGAAATAACTACTCCAATCGCAAGGAGGAATTGCTGCGCTTCCAGAATCGAAATAAGGTGCTCGACGGCAAAAGCTCAGCCCAGGGTCGCGCTAGCATCATTGACAGCTTGGAAGGCGAACATTCTAAAGAGCGCGCAGTTCTCACCCAAATGCTCTACAAACTTCGCCCAGATTCGCCTCAAGTCAAACAGCAGCAGCAACGCGTGAACGCTATTAGCGAACAACTAAACGCAGAGAAACGCCTTCTTGTTTCAGCTCCCGACGGAGCTCAACTCAACGTTGTAGCCTCGCGCTTCCAGCAGCTGACACTCGACGCTGGTATTGCCCAAGAAACTTACAAAACCGCGGTCGCTGCGCTGGACAACGCACGCATCGAAGCTAGCAAAAAAATCCGCACGCTGGTTACCGTTATCAGTCCAAACACACCGCAAATTGCCCTTTATCCAGAGCGCCTGTACAACCTAGCGACCATTTTCTTGGCCCTGCTTCTGATGTATGGCATTTCTCGCTTCCTAATTGCATCGATCGAGGATCATCGTGATTAAATCCATTTCTGGCCTGCCCCTTCGCCCCCTGAACTTGAGCATGCGAAACAGCGCAGTTACGGGTTTGATGCTGGCGACTCTGATCCTGTCCGGCTGCAGCAACACGCTGTCGGGTGCAGGTCCGTACAAGGACGATATTGAAAGCAAGAACACCACTTATGATCTGGTGGACATCAACGCCAACACCATCGCCCCCTTCATGCGCCCGGCCACCAAGCCCCCGACTGCAACGATCACCAGCCCGGCTGCGTCGGCCGTACGCCTGATGAGCGGTGACGTGATCAACGTACTGATCACCGACAACGCACCGGAAGGCGCTGCACTGTTCGCCCCCCTGTCTGCGGGAGGCACTCAGCTGAAAGTGCGTATCGACTCTCAGGGAATGATCTCCCTGCCCTACGTTGGCCATCAGTTCGTCGCGGGCATGACCCTGATCCAGGTCGAAGACATGATTCGGCAAAAACTGAAAGGTGTCACCTCGGACGTTCAGGCGCATGTCGATCTGGTCGGTGATCTCTCAGGTTCCGTGCTGGTCGCGGGCGCGGTGAAAGCACCGGGGCGCTTCTCTACCCTGCAAGGCCCGCTGACGCTGCTCGATGCCATCAACCAGGGCGGTGGCCCGGTTATGGAGCCCCATCTGACCAATGTAACCGTGCGCAATGGTAGCGAGGTCACCACCCTCAACTATGAAGAGGTACTAGCCGGCAATAACTTCGTTCTGAAGCCGAATTCGGAAGTGATTCTGGAACGAGCCCGTCAGCGCTTCGTAGCAATGGGCGCCGTGGGTGAGCCTGGTCTGCATGACCTACCTTCGCAAAACTCAAGCCTGCTGGATGCCTTGGGCTCAGTAGGTGGGTTGAAGGAAGCCAACGCCAACCCACGCGGCGTATTCGTATTTCGCATGAGTGATGCCACCTCGTCACAACCGGCCAAGCCACTCGTCATGCGCATTGATATGCGTGACCCTGCCGCGATTTTTTATGCCCGGCAAGTTGTATTGAAGCCAGACGATACAATTTATGTGACCAATGCTGCAGTCTATGAATGGCAAAAAATCATTTCACCTATCGTGCAAACTTTGGTTCTCGGTAGAACTATAGATAGTCTTCAACGCTAAAATATTTAAACACAGGCAAAACGATGACTATCATAGTTAATCACGTAACATCAAATAACGTTCGCAGCGGGATTTTCGAGGACATTTTCTCTTATTTCTCTCGATATACCGAACAATATGCCAAGCACATCCCTAGTGAAAAGCCGATTCTAGGCGCCCATGTCAGACATTATCATCGGCCACACTTGGAAGAGCATTTAATCAACCCGTGCGTAGTCACCGTACATCACGACCTGAGTGATCCGGATGGCTGGTTATCTCTGCAAGCCTTTATTGATCGTTACAAAGAGGCGGACTTAATAATTTGCCTGAACACCCTACAACAAAAAAAACTTGCAGAGCATGAGATCCACAACACCTGTGTAATACCACATGGTTACAACCACCATTTAATCGATCACGCAAAAAATCTCGACCAAAATAAACGAAATAAGTTTACCGTAGCCATAGTATCAAAACGCTACGCTAGAAAAGTTAAGGGCGAAGCTTATCTTTATGAGCTAGCAAAACGACTTAACTCAGATAATATTGAATTCTTATTGATTGGTGAGGGCAGATCAGAGGAAGGTAGAGTACTTCGCAAACTGGGATTCGATGCAGAAGTCTATGAACGACTACCCTACCCAACGCTCATAGATGCCTATCGAGGTGTCAACGCGCTACTAATGACGAGTAACTTTGAAGGAGGGCCGGCTAACATCCCTGAAGCTGCCGCAATGGGAGTGCCGGTTTTAGCAAACCCTATTGGAATGGTCCCCGACCTTATCGAGCATGAGAAGCACGGAATCTATCTAAAGATGGATCCTAACGCAGATGCGATGATGCTTAACGATTTGGCGACCCCAAACAGCCCAAGATATAAAAAACTCGTTGAATCATGCCAATATCCAAGTTCAAACCTTATCACTTGGCAAGACTCAATCAATCTCAACATGAAACAACATTTGGATGTACTTAAGAGAAGCCAAGCCTCAATCAGTAAAATATTAGAGTCATTCGCATGAGCAAATTTTTTATTGCCGACCCCTTACATATCAATGTAAAAAATTTCGGAAGTCTTTACGAGTACCTTAACGAATCAAAAAGCACTGTAATTCTCAACGAAGAGCGCCAAGAATGGCTGAGCCTCTTTGGCGACTACTCATCCAAGAAAGACTCGTTACTTGAAGAGTACACCTATCTACAAACTCTATCTTCTAACGAGTTATATGAGCTATCTATACTTGAAGTTAATATTTTCAAGGCAGCAAGAGCAGAGACACTATCGCTACTGATAACCAAAACCGATTTCAACGACAATGCTCTACCTTCAAACACAAGAGACCTGTTTGATCTAATCTTGGAAAAGGACCGAGAAGCCCTACTATGGAATATGGCTTCCGCCATTCAATGGATTAACTATTGGTCGCCTATAATCAAACAACACAACCCTAAATTTATTTTAGTTTTTTCGGGAAGCCTGATCTACGCAAGAACACTTCTTGAACTACTAAAGAATAGGGCACCGCGCGCCTTCGTACTTGAAAGCTTCTTTACTGGAAGCGATAACTATATAGAGGAAAAATACGAACCAATTGCAAATAACTCCGATCTTAAATTTATGGCTTACTATCGCTCACTGGGCGCCGGAGAGTCACCTACCGAAAGAGATCGCAGTCGAAATAAAGCAATTAATAAAATCCTAGCAGCAAAGAACAAGAACGTTACACAACCACCGGAAAACTCAAAAAAACTTTTTACTAACAATAACCCGACACTGCTCATAGTTGGTCAAGTTTTAAATGACTTCTCGGTCCTTGAATACAAAGGCATTGGACTTAACACACTAGCCTTTTATAAAGAAGCAATAGAAAAAATAATACAAGAAACAGATTTCAACATCGTATTTAAAGCTCATCCATGGGAAAGAAAAAAGAAAAACATTCAAATCCCTTTCACTTTAAATGCGCTGAAGAATCATTTTTCGGTCAATAAACACTCTTATGGATGCGAAAATCGTCTTTTGCTTCTCGAAGACTACAATATAAAATCAGTATTTGAACAGACTGACTATGTTATGGGCCTGAACTCTCAAGCACTCCTCGAGGCTGCCTTTGAGGGATTCCAACCTATTCAGTTCGCGGATGCATTTTATGGAAGCAAAGGCTTTACTTCCGACTACACGCCAGAATCTTTACATGAATTTGTTTGCGACTTGAACAATGATGTAATCCCAAAAAAATTGGGACTTGAACAGTATCGTCTTTTTGAAGAATTCATAACAAAGGCATTGCAGTTTTCATTAGTATCCGCCTTCCCGTCTGGGAAAGTCATATTAAAAACCATTTTTCAAATTACTCCACATATAGCACTCACCAATAATCCGGTAGAAAAAGCAGTAACAGTGCCTGCCAAGCAAGTGAGCCAAACTCAAACTACTAAGCCGATTCAGCCATCAAAAAACCAATCAAACGCAATCGACCCAACACCAGAAAAACCAACTAAATCAAAAACCAAGAAAAAGTTGGCAAAATTCCTAAAGACCCCGAAGAAGTTTTTTTTAGACTCCAAAAATACAAAAATTCGTTGGCTGCATCACTTCTTTTGGGCCAACTCATAAAAGCTCAGCCAAGTCGGGCAAATAGGTGCCTCCTTGCGAGGCCTCTATTACTTAGTAGCAGCTTTTGAATTTTACGAAATACAAACAGGAAAGAACTTCGCAATAAAGCCCCTACGTCGACACAGGCCCTAAACACAGCCAGGGCCTGTGCACAAAGACAACACAAGAAAAATTACTTCACACTATCCTTAAACCAATTCAATTCCTTTATATTTCCATTAAAGTGTTGATAGACCTCCATCGGAAAGAAATCCGACAGATCCCCAATTGCCCCTCCCTTACTAACCCTATTGCTTTTATAAGCAGTCAATTGAATTTCATTTTCAAAAGTGGACACCTTGGAACTCTTACAATCAAAGCCCGCAAGGATCAAATTATATAAAAGATAGCCAGCATTCCAAAGTGAACTTGTATTTCCTGACCCTACATTATTCGAATATGCAGGACAAAAAACAATACAAACACCACCTGTCTTAAGCAAGCTTAGAGCTCGATCCAAGTAGGAGCCTACGTTCCGCTGTCTATGCAACTCAGAAAGAATTACAACATCACATGAGAGCTCTAACGCATCTGCAAGGGCAACGCCATTAAATTCCGCAAGCGAAGGTTTGTGATCCGTCGCCACGATCTGAGATTCGCCAAACGCCATTAAGTCAAAGACTTCTTTCCTGCCGGCCTTATGTTTTTTTCTTTCAAAAGGAGCACTCTCAACTGAAACATATCCGCGGTGAATATTGTTTACCAAGTTGAGTATTTTATCAGTGCTCTTTTTATTTTCAGCCAACATCATCAAGCTTTCTGACAGAGATGTCAGCGTGGAATTTAGCTGCGCAGTGCCTAACTCACTGGATTTACTACCTACAGGACTTGCCTGAACAGCTGAAGGAGTAACACCGACCTGATCTTGACGAGGATCAGCCTCGCTAAACCCCCCCCAACGCTGGCCAATGTTTCTTTGTACAGAAATATCCCGCTGAAATTCAATTTGTATATCTTTTGCTACTTGATCAAAGCTACTAACCGACCTCTCCGCATCAAATCTCGGATGGATAGCTATGATATTGGCACCCACTACATGCTTCAACCCTCGCCGCCTTAACCTTTGAACTATATCCTGATCTTCATTACCATATTTTTTGAATCGCTGATCATAACCGCCGATCTCCAATAGCACTTTTCGCTCTACTGACAACCAAGAACCATGAGGCATATCACTATTTACGCCTCTCGGACCGTCAAGTCGATTATCGAAAAGCCTATAATGAATACCTGTGACGTATACATCATCCCCATGCTTGCTCAATAGCTTATCCATCTCACCAAGCGGATCAGACAGATGAATTATATCTCCATCACAAAAGCAGACGCGCCGACCTTTCGCCGCCATGACCCCTGCGTTTCTTGCAAACCCGGGATTTCTATATTCAGAATTCAATTTATCCGTATTAATCAAGCGAATACATTCGTTCTCTTTTGAAGCGCGCTCAAAATAACTTTGGGTGTCATCAGTCGAACCATCATTGACAATAATTATTTCAAAATCGTTCTGCTTACGCGACTTAACAAGATTCAATATCGAATACACAGAACTTCTTGTTATATCACTCCGATTAAATGTAGGGATAACTATTGAGTATTTAATATTGGTCTGCGAAACATCTATAGCCGTCATAATCACTCTCACCCAAAGTTAATTTTTTGATTGTAATAGGATAATGCCAAAATCACTTAATATTCAAAAACCAGCAGCAAAGGGAAGCGAGATCGACAGCACCTCGTCGTCATCACTGGATATCCCTAGTTATCCAAACCAAAACCCTAATCAAAAATCTCCACAACCCCCACAACCTCATCCCCCTCATCCGCCGTCACCGGCAATGCCCGAATCTTGTGATCCAGCATATAAGCCTCGGCCTCCGACAACTGAGCAGACGCCTTGACCGTATGCGGATTCGGCGTCAAGAAAGTCGCCACGTGTTCATTCACAACCCCCGGGTTGTCCAGCAACGCGCGGCGCAGGTCGCCGTCGGTGACGATGCCGATCAGTTTGTCTTGTTCCATCACCAGGGCGAGGCCGAGGCGGCTGGAGGTCATGACCAGCAGGCAGTCGTGGAATGAGGTGTCGCGGGTGACTTTGGGGATGTTGGTGTGCATGACGTCGCTGACGCGGGTCAGCAGTTTGCGGCCGAGGCTGCCGCCGGGGTGGTAGCGGGCGAAGTCCATCGGTTTGAAGTCCAGCGCGGCGATCAGTGCCACGGCCAGTGCGTCGCCCATGGCCATGGTGGCGAGGGTCGAGGTGGTCGGTGCCAGGTTGTTCGGGCAGACTTCGCGGTCAACGGAGATGTCGAGCCAGATGTCGGCGTGTTTGGCCAGGGTCGATTGGCCGTTGCCGGTCATGGCGATGATTTTGTTGCCGAAGGATTTGAGGCTCGGGATCAGCTTGATGACTTCTTCGGTTTCGCCGCTGTAGGAAATCAGGATCAGTACGTCGATCGGCTTGAGCATGCCGAGGTCGCCGTGGAAGGCTTCGGCCGGATGCAGGAACAGGCTCGGGGTGCCGGTGGAGGCGAAGGTGGCGACCATTTTCTGGCCGATCAGCCCGGATTTGCCCATGCCGCAGACCGCCGCGCGGCCCTTGCAACCGAGGATGAGTTCTACGGCGCGCTGGAACTCGCCATCCAGACGTTCTGCGAGTTGGCTGATGGCTTGCGCCTGGGCGCAGAGTGCATCTTTGGCGATGGGAAGGTGATTCATGGGGAAACGATCGTTCCTTGATTTAAGTGGCGCGTATGTTAACGACTCAATAGGCTGACGAAAACTAACATTGCCATCATTCTGATGACCTCCCGGAAAAAAACGCCATTTTCCTTGGCGTCGGGCCGCGAACATGGCAATGGCCGGTCGGAATCCGTACTATCGCGCCCCTTCTGAGCGACTGTTATAAAGAGTCAGCAAGTACGCTGCGCCCTTCACGTGTGTGTGTCAGGCCAGAAACCGGATGGTTGTTTACAGTTGGAACGCATGAGCAGCGAATCGAATACCGAACTATCAGTCAGCGGCAGGCATGCGTTCTGGTTAAGCCATGCCGCCCTGGAAAAACGCTTGAGTTTTCTTTTGCCGGCCTATCGGGCGGACGGATTCAGCATTACCACGACTGATTTGGCGTCCAACGCTTCGTTCGTCAATTACGTGCGCCATCACCGTCTGACCGAACTCGGCACCGGTGAAACACTGGACGTGGTCGAAAAATCGATTCGTAAAATCGGGTTCATCACCAGCCTGGAGTCGCGTTTCTATCGTGAGCGGGATGTGCTGGCCGACAGTGTTCACTTCAAGCATCCCACGTGCCTGGGCGTTATCGAAACGCCTTGGGAAAGCCTGATTTTTACCGACTACGTTCAAGGACGGGCACCGCGAATGGCGGCGATTGCCGTGAATGTGGCCCGGGGAATAGCCGAAATCGAAACCTTGTCCAGCCGACACGTGCAATGGACTTCGCGGTGGCAGGCTCGCAGGTTCTGGACGATGGATTTTTTTCGCCCCTGGTATCTGCTGCGGTCACGCTTCAATTACCAGCGCTTTTTACCTGCCTTGGAAAACCTGGCCAAACTGGATGAGCGATTCAGCGGTCTGACTGACCAGATGCACGCCTTGAGCCCGATGCTGCGCCGAGCGGCCACAACGGCCAGGAACAGCCAGCGCTGTTTTTGCCATATGGACTATTTGCGCAAGAATCTCTTCCTCTCCCCCGAGGGGCTGCAGTTGATCGACTGGAGCGAGGTCAAGGTGGGGCGTATCGGTTTCGATGGCGGCGCGTATCTGAGCGCGATCTTTCGGCGCAATGATTTACCGGGCTTTATCAAGGTGCGAGATGAGTTTTTGCAGGCCTATGCCGAAGCGCTGGATGAACGATTCGATCGGCAGAGCGCAATGCTCAACCTCAATTATATTTTTCTGCTGAATTCGCTGTGGCACTGCTTGCGGCCGGAGACGATTGCCGAGTACCGGGAAAAAGAGAAGATGACGTCCTTGCGTGAGAAGTATGACTACCTGTTGGCGCTTCCTCTTCCTGCATAGGTGTCTACACATCTATCGAGTTACAGAGATTCACTGCCGGTGCTTGGTGCTTGGTGTTGGAGTACATATCCATTTCTGCGGTAACGGCTGCTTAGGGTTCCGCCCTGACGGCGGGTCACTTTCGAAAAGCGCGAAAGTAACCAAAGCGCTTTTGCCCCGCCATTCGGTGCCTCGCTTAGGCTCGGCATGCCCTCACTCCGGCATTGCTCCGGGGGCCCGCTGCCATCGGCCATCCATGGCCGGGGGCAGCTACCGCGGCATCCCTGCCGCGGTGCCCCCTACGCAACGCCTGCGTTCGGCCTCTGGGAAAGGGGCGACAGATCAAGATCAAAAGCCAAAGCAACGGCAACGGCAACGGCAACCGGCAACCGGCAACGGCAACGGCAACCGGCAACCGGCAACGGCAACGGCAACGGCAACGGCAACGGCAACGGCAACGGCAACGGCAACGGCAAGATCGACAGCTTCGCGGGCAAGCCTCGCTCCTACAGGGGGCGGCGCACTGCTTTCGCTTCTCACCACTCAACAGGCCGAGCGTTAGCTCGCCTGCAGCTCTTGATCTTGAGGCACCGCCCCATCGAGAGGCCGAGCGCAGGTTCTGCGTAGTGGGCAACCCGGCATGGATGCCGGGTTAGCCGCGCACGGCCATGGATGGCCGATCGCGGCGGGCCCACGGAGCAGGACCGGAGCGAGGGCATGCCGAGCCTGGGCGAGGCACCGAACGAAAGGGGCAGAAGCGCTTTGGTTACTTTCGCGCTTTTCGAAAGTGACTCGCTGTAAAAGCGAAACCGCCAGCGGCCGTTACCGCAGCAACGGATATACACACCATCAAACCCGGCACGCCCCCCCTATTTGTAGGAAACTTTCCTTCTTTTATCGTTATAAATTGTCAGCTTTGTATTATCATCCGCGCCACCTATGGAAGAGCGTTGCCTGAGGCGCTTCTGGATTTTCACGCGTCTCGCCATCGAGTGCGTCACCTACGGATACCCGCCGTTTTTTTATGGACAATAGCCTCCTGAATCGCCCGTGCCTGTTGGCTCTGTCCAAAGGTGTTCAGCAAGTCACTACCCTGCCCGCCCTGTTGCCCGACTACCGATTGTTGTCGGGTTCGACTCGTGACATCGCGCAAGCCGATGTGTTGCTGGCATGGGGACGCAAACCAAGCGCACTGCTCGCCCAACGGGAAGCCCAAAAAGCCGGTCTGCCAGTGCTGTCGGTAGAGGATGGTTTTTTGCGTTCGGTGGGCCTTGGCGCGGATGAACCGCCGCTGTCGCTGGTCGTCGATGACCTGGGCATTTATCACGATGCCGACGCGCCATCGCGCCTGGAAGTGTTGATCCCGACAACCTTGAGTGAGTCTCAGATTCTTAGAGCCCGGGCCCTGCAGGCGAGCTGGCGGCAAGAGCGCGTGTCCAAGTACAACAACGCCCGTATCGAACATTGCGAGTTACCGCAACCTTGCGTCTTGGTCGCTGACCAGACCAAGGGCGATGCCTCACTTCAGGGTGCCGGTGATGCTGATTTCGAGCGCATGCTCCAGGCTGCACTCGATGAGCATCCTCACAGCACGGTGGTGGTGAAGGTCCATCCGGATGTGGTGGCGGGTCGCAAGCAGGGCCACTTTGATCTTGCCGCGCTGGGCAAACGGCCGCGAGTCCAGGTGATCAGCCGCAATGTGCATCCCGCCGAGTTACTGAGCGAAGTCCAGGCGGTGTACGTGATGACTTCGCAACTGGGCTTCGAAGCGCTGCTGTGGGAAAAGCCGGTGCACACGTTCGGCATGCCGTTTTTTGCCGGCTGGGGTTTGACCCGGGATGCACGGCCTGCGCCGTCGCGTCGTCAGCCGGTCAGCCTTGAACAATTGCTGCATGCGGCACTGGTTGAATACCCGCGTTATGTGGACCCGGAATCTGGTCAGGCCTGCCAGCCCGAAGTGGTACTGGCCTGGCTCGGCCTGCAACGGCGGATGCGCAGTCGCTTGCCGGAAAACCTGCAGATGTTTGGTTTTTCCAAGTGGAAGCGGCCGCTGGTGGCGGATTTTTTCAACGGTTCATCCATCCGTTTCGCCGGTCGCCACGCAGAGACAACCGTCCCGGTCGTTAGCTGGGGCTGCATGCACGATTCGGCATTGGCCATCAAGAACAGCCACTGTCATATCGGCCGGGTCGAAGACGGCTTCCTGCGCTCGGTCGGCCTTGGCGCAAAGAAAGTGCGCCCGCTGTCCTGGGTCTTCGACGATCTGGGCATCTACTACGACGCCACGCGTCCTTCGCGCCTTGAACACAACTTGCAAAACGACGCCTGCAGCCCTGCCCTGGTGGATCGGGCAGCTGCCTTGCGTGAAGCGATCTGCGCGGCCGGCGTCACCAAGTACAACCTTCCCGGCACACAGTGGAAGCGGCCCGCCGGCGTGAGCAAGGTCATTCTGGTGCCGGGCCAGGTTGAGTCCGATGCCTCGATTCAGTACGGCGCTCACCGCATCCGCCGCAACCTCGATTTGTTGCGAGCGGTGCGCGAGCGCCATCCGCAGGCCTGGCTGCTCTACAAACCGCATCCGGAAGTGATGGCCGGGACACGCCAGCGCGGCGAGGACGAAGAGCAGACGGCGCACTGGTGCAATGAGGTGGTGGGTGATGTGCCCTTCCACTCATTGCTGCTGGAAGTGGATGAGGTTCATGTACTGACTTCCCAATCCGGCTTCGAAGCCTTGCTGCGAGGGATTCCGGTCACCACGTATGGCCAGCCGTTTTACGCCGGCTGGGGTTTGACCACGGATGAAGACATGCACCCGGACGTCCAGGCGCGTCGCACCAGACGCTTGAGTCTCGACGAGCTGGTGGCCGGCACCCTGATCAACTACCCGACTTATGTAAGCCGCATCACGCAAAAATTCACCACCCCTGAACGAACCCTATTGGAACTGCAGAACTGGCATGAAGTACCAGCTCAAGGAAAGAAGCCAAGATGGCAAGAAGTGATTCAACGGTTGCTCCCTATCGCCTTGAGAACATCGTAAAAGAACAGTTGGCCCCCGCTGGTATTGCAAGACGCTCCGTGTCGAGCAAACCGCGCAACTCCTTTTTGTTCCTGCAAGGTGTCAGCTCACCCTTTTTTGCGCGCTTGGTTCAAGCCTTGCGTGCCGAAGGGCAGTGGGTCAAATCCGTCAGTTTCAATATGGGCGATACCCTGTACGGCGCGGGTTCGCGGGTGTTTTATTCGGCGCGATCCGAACAGCTCGAGGACTTCTACAGCCAGACCTTCAAGGCGAACGGCATCACCGACCTGGTGCTGTTCGGCGACTGTCGCCCGGTGCATTTGCCAGCCGTTACGCTGGCGAAACGCTTGGGCGTGCGGGTGCATGTTTTCGAAGAAGGGTACTTCCGGCCTTACTGGGTCACGCTGGAACGTGACGGGGTAAATAACCATTCGTTACTGCCGAGGGATCCGGAATGGTATCGGGAAGTCGGCAAGTACATTCCGCGCTACCACAACGGTGATTCGTTCAAGCTGTCTTTCACCTCCCGGGCCTTCCACGATGTGATGTATCACGTCGGTGGCGCCCTGAACAAAATCTGCTTCCCGCACTACAAGACCCACGCGCCGTTCAACGCAGCGGTCGAATATGCCGGCTATATTCGCCAGGGCATTCGTCTGGCGAGCGCCAAGGGACGAGATTCATCGGTCATCAGTGAAGTCGCACGCAACCGTCACCCGACGTTCCTGCTGCCCCTGCAACTGGACAGTGACGCACAGATCCGCGACCACTCTCAGTTCAACACCATGAAAGACGTGTTGAAACATGTGCTGGCCTCGTTTGCCCGTCATGCGCCCAGTGATGCGCGCCTGGTCGTCAAGAACCATCCGCTGACGCCGGGCATCGTCAACTACCATCGCATCACGCTGCGCATTGCCGGCAAATTCGGCATTGCCGATCGGGTGGACTTTCTGGAAAGCGGTCACATGCCGACGCTGCTGTCGCACGTCGCCGGAGTGATCACTGTGAACAGCACCGTGGGCGGTTCTTCGTTGATGCACAACGTGCCGACCATCGCCCTGAGCAATCCGATTTATGCACTCAAGGGCTTGACCCACCAAGGCAGCCTCGACGACTTCTGGCGCATGCCAGAACCGCCTGACCCTACGCTGTTCCAGCGCTTTCGCAGCACGGTGATTCATACCACCCAGGTCAATGGCGGCTTCTATACGCGCTGTGGCATCGACATGGCCGTAAACAATTCGCTGGAAGTGCTGATGGCAAAAACCTCCAGGATTGAACGGTACTTATGAGCCGGCACAAAAACCCACGCTGCATTCTTATTACCGGCGCCACGGGTGGCATCGGCGGTGCGCTGGCGCCTGCCTATGCCGCACCGGGCGTGACCCTGATCCTGCAAGGCCGACGCACCGAGCGCCTGGAAGAATTGGCCGAGCAATGCCGCGCTGCCGGCGCCCGGGTGATCCTGCATGCGCTCGACGTCCAGGATCTGGTTGCGGTGCGCGAATGGATCAGCCAGATCAGTGAAACCGAGCAACCGGACCTGATCATCGTCGGTGCCGGGGTCAATACCGCCACGGGCCCGAACGCGGAAGATGAAGTCTGGGAACTGTCCCAGGCCTTGATCGAAGTGAACGTCATGGCGGCCATTGCGACCGTGCAAGCGGCGTTGCCGGCCATGCGTACTCGAAAGCACGGCCAGATCGCGCTGTTCAGTTCCCTTGCCGGTTGGCGCGGGCTGCCTGTCACACCCAGCTACAGCGCCAGCAAAGCGGCGATGAAAGCTTATGGCGAAGCCATGCGCGATTTGGTCGCCGCCGATGGCGTGCGGATCAACGTGATCATGCCGGGTTATGTCGAGTCGAAAATGTGCGTCGAAATGCCTGGGCCGAAACCGCTGCTTTGGAACCCGGACAAAGCCGCACAGCGGATACGTCGCGGCCTGGCAGCCGATCAGGCACGCATCAGTTTCCCCTTCCCCTTGAACCTCGGATGCTGGGCCCTGGGGGTAATTCCTCCACGGATGTCGTCTGTAATTTTGCGATGGCTGGACTACAGTGCCTGAATTTCTGAACAGTACGTTCTGCTGGGTCATCCTTGGCGGATTTTTGCTTTCCTGCGCCATCGAAACGATGCTGACTCCCAGGCCCCCCTTGCGCCGGCCGTTGCGCAGCTGGCTGCTCCACGCAGGGGCCTGGTTGTTCTCGGTGGCCCTGCTTTATGGCATCACCGGACGCCCGTATTTCAGCGCCGTGAATGTACTGGCCCTGTGGCTATTGATCGTTTTGGTGAGCAATGCCAAGTACCACTCATTGCGTGAACCCTTCGTCTGCGCAGACTTTGAATACTTCAGTGATGCCATCCGCTTTCCACGCCTGTACCTGCCCTTCTTTGGCATCGGCAAGACGATTGCGCTGGCGCTGGCCTTTGTCGCCTATCTGGCCTGCGGACTCTATTTCGAAGCCGCTGCCACTGATGCGCTAGCGGTGGGTGCAACGGTGCTTGCCAGTGCGGTGATGCTGTTGATCGCCGGTGGCTGGAAACCGCTGCAACCGAGCTACGACGCCAACCTGGATTTGACCCGCTGGGGTTTGGCCGCCAGTTTGTGGACCTACTTTTGTGCAGCCCGGCGCAAGGTACACCTCGACGAACTCGACTCGCCTTTCGCGATCGATCCGCGCCTGGCGCACACTCCGCCTGCCGCTGCCCTGCCTGACATGATCTCGGTGCAGAGCGAATCGTTTTTCGATATCCGCAGGCTGTGGCCCGGCATCCGCGAACAGGTGCTGAGCCAATACGATGTGCTGCGCGCAGAAGCGCTGGCCCATGGTCGCTTGCAAGTCGCTGCCTGGGGCGCCAATACCGTGCGTACCGAGTTCGCCTTTCTCACGGGCATTGCCGGCGACAGGCTCGGCGTGCATCGTTTCAATCCCTACCGCCATCTGGCCCGCCAAGGGCTGCCAAGCATCGCCGCCGACATGAAACGCAAGGGTTACCGCACGGTGTGCATTCACCCCTACGCGGGCAGTTTCTACGGCCGGGATCGCGTGTTGCCGGCGCTGGGTTTCGATGAGTTCATCGACATCCGAAGCTTCGACGACGGGCAAAAGGCCGGCCCTTACATTGGCGATTGTGCCGTGGCGGACAAGATCATCGAATTGCTCGGTGACAGCGCCCGCGCTCAGCCTTTGTATATCCATGCCGTGACAATGGAGAACCATGGGCCTCTGCACCTGGAGAACGTTACTGCAACAGAGTTGCCGACCTGGTTCGATCGTCCGCTGCTCGACGGCATGCGTGACCTGGTGCCCTATCTGCGACATTTGAGCAATGCCGACCGGATGCTCGGCCGGTTACGCGAGTACCTGCTGGCCCGCCCGACGCCGACCGGGCTGTGTTTCTTTGGCGACCACGTGCCGATTCTCCCGGATGTTTATGCCGCGCTGGGTACGCCGGATGGCGATACCGACTATTTCATCTGGTCCAACAAGACGCTCACTCACAATGTCGCAAAGACGATGGGTGTTGAACGGCTGGCCAAGACCTTCGCCGAGCACATGAGTCAAGGCGAGACCTGCGTCAAAAGTGCGGCCTCGATGGCAATCCATGACTGAAACCGCCACCGCCCCCCTACGGATCGTTCTCGGTTCCAGCTTGCCGGAACATGATGACTCGATCGCGCGGATGATCACCTCGGGACGCGGCTCGCTGGCGTTGATCCTCGGCGATGAAGACTGCCGTTATCGCCTGCTCGGCCAATCGATCAACTGGGACCGGATTCTGATTGCGTACCGCGATTGCGCCGCGCTGGGCTATGCCGCCTTCAAGCACCATCGGCGTGGGCCTTTCTCGCCAGGTGTCAGGCCTTTTGTGCGTGAATTCGGATGGCTGAGGGGCGGATTGCGCTATCTGCTGTTTGTCATTTCTGAATGCCGGGAATGGTATTACGGGTTCTATCTCTATGGCTTGCGCGTGACCCGGCAAGCACGCCATCAGGGCATCGCGACTTCGTTGCTGAGCGAGATTTTCAATCAGGCCCGGCAATCCGGCCATGACCGGGTGGAGCTTGAGGTCCAGGTGAAAAATCAACGTGCCCAGCGACTCTACACGCAGCAGGGATTCACCAGGGTCCGAACCACACCGGTGAATTGGCTCGGCCGCCTGCTGCCCTTTCCAGCGGTGATGAACATGCGCCGCTCACTGACATCCCTCCCATGAGCTGCGACGAGATGAATCGATCGGTACCCGCTGTTGAATCACTGGTGGACGGTCCAGGCTGGATTGGAATCATGTCCCAGTGGGTGATGTGGCGGGTTTTTCATCTCCCTGAGTTTCTTGACCCCGAAGGTGTACCCGCCTGGCTATGGCGCCGAGGCCGGAATAAACCCAAAGGGCTCAAGGCGATTTCCGGGATTGGCTACAAGCGCTCCTCTGACCATGCCCGGGTGTTGTGCAAGCGCTGGGGCATTCCTTACATCGCACTGGAGGACGGCTTTCTGCGCTCCTCCTCTCTCGGGGTCGAGGGCGATACACCGATGTCGATGGTGGTCGATCCGATCGGCATCCACTACCTGGCGGATCGTCCGTCATTGCTGGAAAACATCCTCCAGCAACCCCAACGGCTGACGACCCGGGAAATCTCCACGGCTGCGCAGTTGATTGCGCTGATACGCAGCAGCGGCATCGGCAAGTACAACAATGCACCCGACCTCAGTGACGATGATTCACTGGGGCGCAAGGTGCCGCTGATCCTGGTGGTGGATCAAACCTGGGGCGACTTCTCGATTCCGGGTGGTGGTCTGTGTGAGGCAGATTTCATTCGCATGCTCGATACGGCGCTGGCAGAAAACCCCGGTGCCGATGTTCGTGTGCGGATTCATCCAGACTGCCTGAGCGGGCACAAGAAAAGCTGTCTGCTGGAAGCGGCAACCGCGCGCGGCGTGGCTCTGGAAAGTCGTCATGTATCCTGGGCATCGTTGGCTCGACGGGCCGCGCGGGTGTACATCGCCACCAGCCAGGCCGGGCTCGAAGCCTTGATTCAGGGCGTACCGGTGACGTGTTTCGGGTTGCCGTTCTACGCCGGCTGGGGACTGACCGACGACCGCATGCCGATCCCCCGGCGCCAGGCACGGCCAACGCTGGAGCAACTGGTGGCCGCCGCCTACATTCGCTACTGCCGCTATGTCGACCCGCTGACCGATCAGCGCTGCGACGTGCTGACCGTCGCCCGGCAACTGGCCCGACAAAAGGAACAGGACAGCCTGTTCGCCGGCGCGCTGACCGTGCTGGGTGTGCCTCGGCGCCGGCAACCGGCGATCCGCACCTTGCTCGACAGCCGTTGGGGCCGGGTGACGTTCGCCCATGACAACGCCGACCTGATGACGACAGTGGCTCGCGAAAACGGCAAGCTGTTGGTGTGGAGCGCCCATGAACCTCACGACTTGCCATCACGGGCTGAAGCACACAGCGTACCGCTGTGGCGTATACGTCCGGGCAGCGCAACGGTCAGCTTGATCGTGAAGCGCAACGACGGAACCGAGCACCCACTGGTGCAAGTCCGGGGCATGCCCTGCAGCCAACAACAGGCACTCGAACACAGCGCACGACCCAATACAGGCCTGCTCGACAACTGCCCGCGCTATCGACAAATACAGCGCTACCTCAATCGCATGCTGTAGGAGCCGGCTTGCCGGCGAAGGCGTTTTCATGGGCGGTGCATGACGTGAGGCTGCCTTCGCTGGCAAGCCAGCTCCTACACAGCGGGAACGATGCCGAATTCGTGACGAAGGCACCGATCCACACACATCCGGATCTAAATCTTTACAGCATTAAATCAGCTGCGCACTAGCCTTACCCTTATTTTCTAAACAGGAGGGCAAAGGATTGCCCATTCGTTCCCACGCCAACCACCTGCGCGCCGGGCGTCACTCCCAATCCGGACAAATCTATCTGCTCACTGCCGTCACCCACCTGCGAGAACCCGTCTTCAGCGATTGGCGAGTGGGACGATTGGTGGTGGATCAATTTCGTCAGGCCCGGACGGACGGACGGGCTGATTCTCTGGCCTGGGTAGTGATGCCCGACCATTTTCACTGGCTGGTCGAACTCCAGAACAACACGCTATCGGAGTTGATGCTTGCGATAAAATCCCGCAGTGCGAGAGAGATCAATGCCCGCCTGGGTCGTTCGGGCCAGTTTTGGCAAAAAGGCTTCCACGACCGCGCCATCCGCCGCGAAGAAAGTCTATTGACGGTGGCCCGCTACATTATCGCCAACCCAATGCGCGCAGGCTTGGTCAGACGCGTACATGATTACCCGTTGTGGGACGCCGTATGGCTGTAGGCATCGGCTTGCCGGCGAAGGCGTTTTCATTTCCGCCGCATGACGTGAAGCCGTATTCGCTGGCAAGCCAGCTCCTACACCAATGTGGGTATACCGGCATTTTGTGAACACCGCCGACCCCGTAGGAGCCGGCTTGCCGGCGAAGGCGTTTTCATGGGCGGTGCATGACGTGAGGCTGCCTTCGCTGGCAAGCCAGCTCCTACACAAGCCGGCTCTTGCGCAAGCCAGTTCCTACAGCTTTTGCAGTTCCTGCGCCACTGCGTTGACCGTTTCGGTGATTTGCTCCCGGGTGTGCAGGCATGACATGAAAAATCGCACACGCGCCGATTTCTCGGGTACCGCCGGATGAAGAATCGGTTGGGCGTTGATGCCACGACG
Source organism: Pseudomonas sp. PGPR40 (assembly GCF_022014505.1). Taxonomy (NCBI): domain Bacteria; kingdom Pseudomonadati; phylum Pseudomonadota; class Gammaproteobacteria; order Pseudomonadales; family Pseudomonadaceae; genus Pseudomonas; species Pseudomonas sp. PGPR40. Next base: position 21,489 of record NZ_JAKLSP010000039.1, read on the forward strand.
GGACAATGCGCTGGACAGCTGGGTGGCCTTGAGCGAACTGCCGGTGATGATTGGCACCACCGCCAGCCCCGTGCTGGTGCCGGTGTCCAGCCCCGCGTCCCTGGCCAACTCGAGAAATTGCCTGCCACGGGCCTGCAAGGTGGCAACGCGCTCGCCATCCTCGGGTAGACAACGCAAGGCTGCCAACGCTGCCGCAGCCACCGGTGCCGGCATGCCGACGCTGTAGAGAAAGCCCGGCGCCAGGAACTTGAGGTGTTCGACCAACGCAGACTCACCGGCGATGTAGCCACCGCAACTGGCCAGGCTTTTACTCAAGGTGCCCATCCAGATATCCACGTCACTGCCGGCCAGACCGAAATGCTCGCGAATGCCCTTGCCGGTCTGCCCCATGACGCCCAGCGAATGCGCTTCATCAACCATCAGCAACACTTGGTGTTTGTTCCTGAGTTCGACGAAACGAGGCAAATCAGGGAAATCGCCATCCATGCTGTAGATGCCTTCGATCACCACCAGCACACGCTCGAAATGCTGACGCTGATCGCTCAGCACCCGATCAACCGCTTCCCAATCGTTATGGGCAAAGCCGAGGCGCCGGGCACCGGACAACTGGATCCCCTGGAGAACGCTGTTATGGATCAGTTCGTCATGCAGGATCAAATCCCGCGGACCGAACAGATAACCGATGGTGGTCACGTTCGTCGCATGACCGCTGACGAAGGTAATAGCGTCGTCCACCTCATAGAGCCGGGCCAGTTCCTGTTCCAGTTCGCGATGGATCGGACGATCCCCCGACACCGGACGGCTGGCCGAAACCGAGGTCCCATAACGATCAATGGCCGCTTTGGCGGCTTCAGCGACAACCGGGTGACCTGAGTAGCCCAAGTAGTTGTAGCTTGCGAAGTTCACGTAGCGGCTACCGCCCATGACGGTTTCTGCCCCCGCCAGGCCTTCGTGCAACTTGAAAAACGGATTGGTCAGGCCGAAGCGCGCGGCGCCGTCGAGCATAAGGCGCAATTGCTGATAACCAGGGTGCAGATCGAATCGGCAAAATTGCGCGAAACCCTCGCCCGGAGTGCCTTTGACGTCCTTCAGCGAAGGGCTTGGGGCGCCATCGCCGATCTTGCGCATACGCCTTTCCAGGGCCTGCTGAATCAGCTTGTCCTTCATCGAAGTGGCAAGCCCGGGTGTCGTTTTAGTGGTCATGGGCCGGATCAATCAATCAAACGTGAAGGTTTCGAAGTCTGGGCGTCGAGCCCGTCACTCAACTGCGCGATGTCGTCACGGGAAAGGTCGACTCCGTGGCGAGAGAACGTATCGCTCGCCAGTGCCTGCAAGCTATTTCCATTCTCCGGTTGCACATCGCAATCCTGATTGCCGCGCAGCAGTTCGAGGATTCGAACGGTGATCTTGCCGATGCTTGAGGCTTCGCTAAGTTCCATCACCGGTAGACGCACACCGAATCGCTCCTCGACAGCCACCACCAGTTCGACACTCATCAGCGAGTCCAGCCCCAACTCTTGAAGCGGGCGCGAGGCGTCCAGCTTGCTGGTTGGCAAACGCAGAATTTCACTGATTTCCTGCTTGAGCATTTCACTGAACAGTTCGATCAGCTCGGGGTCGTCCATTTCTGCCAACAACCGCTGGATATCATCGACATCGCTTTCCTCGTCCTGCTCACCACCGTGCAACCTCGCCAGCTCATTAAACTTGGGTGAGCCGGCGGCCGGCAGGAATCGCGACAGCGCTTTCCAGTCCAGTTCAAGCACGCCGAGCCCCGAACGCCGTTGCAATAACAAGCGCTCCAGGGTCTGCAGTGCCGCTTGCGACTGCAAGGCAGCACCGCCCATGCGACTTTGCAGGGCGTCTTTGATGTCTTGGTTGCGAGCCAGGAACCCCGCATCATCGATGGCCCCCCAGAGTACGCTGGTGGCTGGCAGCCCCAGTGCCAGCCGATGACGCGCCAACGCTTCGAGCCAATGGTTGGCGGCGACGTAGTTGGCCTGCCCCGGGTTACCGAACAAGGTCGTGGCCGAGGAAAACAGCACGAAGAAGTCCAGTGGCAAATGGGCCGTCAATTCATGCAGGTATTGCGCGCCTTTGGCCTTGGGCTCGAGAACGCGCTGCAATTGCTCGCGGGTCAGGTTGCGGATCAAGCCGTCATCGAACACCGTTGCCGCATGCACCACGCCACGCAATGGCCGGGCGCTGGCTTCGATGCGTGACATGACGGACGCCAGTTGCGCGGCGTCGGTGATATCGCAGGCCAGCGCCTGGACCTCGATCCCTTGTTCGCGCCACAGCGCCAGCGCGGGTTGCGCCTCTTCAGTCGCGGCACCGCGACGGCCCAGCAGGACCAGGTGACGCGCACCTTTTTCCACCAGCCATTGTGCAGTGCGCAGGCCAAAACCGCTGAGCCCGCCGGTGACCAGGTAGGTGGCGTTCGCGGCCAACGTCAATGCCCGCGGTTGCGCGACCGGCGCGCTGACAACACCCTGGATCGGCGTGCGATACGTCACGACGATCTTGCCGATCTGTCTGGCCTGTTGCATGTAGCGGAAGGCTTCGACGACTTCATTGGCATCGAAGGCGCGATACGGCAATGGGCTCAGAATCCCGTCGCGGAACAACGCCATCATTTCGCCAAACAGCCGACGGGTCAGTTGCGGGCGCTCGCTCATCAGCTGGTCGGCATCGATGCCGAAGTAGCTGATGTTATTGCGGAACGGGCGCAGGCCGATCTTGGTGTTCTGGTAAAAGTCACGCTTGCCCAGTTCGAGGAAGCGGCCAAACGGTTTGAGTACCCGCAGGTTGCGATTGATCGCCTCGCCCGCCAGGGAGTTGAGTACCACATCCACGCCGCGGCCATCGGTGATGCTCAGGATGTCCTCGGCGAACGCCAGCGAACGCGAGTCGAAGATATGCTCGACGCCCATCAGGCGCAGGAAATCGCGCTTCTCGTCGCTGCCCGCCGTGGCGTAGATTTCAGCGCCGCACCATTTTGCAATCTGGATCGCGGCAATGCCGACGCCGCCCGCTGCACCGTGAATCAGGATTTTCTCTCCCGGCTCCAGGCGCGCCAGGTGATGCACGGCGTAATACACCGTGAAGAAAGTACTGGGGATGGTCGCCGCCGCTTCGAAGGACATGCCTTCAGGAATACGCGCCACCGCGTTGGCATTGGTGATCAGGCGATTGGCGAAGCTCGACGGACCAAAACCGACGACACGGTCGCCCGGCTGGAAATCACCCTCGACCAATGCCCCTTTACCACGCACCACACCGGCAAATTCGAAGCCCAGCGTCGGCCCGGAGAAACCATTTTCGATCGCTTCATCGGACAGCAGACCCAACGCATACATGACATCGCGGAAGTTCAAACCGGTGGCCTGCACCTCGATATCCAGTTCATCGTCGGCCGGCACTCGCGGCGCGCGTGCTTCCCAGCGCAAGTTGCGCAGTTGCCCAGGCAAATCGAAGCCGAGTTTGACCTGCGTCGGCGCATCCGGCAGCGCATGACCTGGCAACTCATCGGGCTGGACTCGCAGCCGTGCGACATAACGATCGCCCGCCGCGCTGACGGCCAGTTCGGTTTCTTCATCAACATTGAGCAGCGCTGGAACCAGGGCCTCGACGCCGGCGCCAGGCGCCAGATCGAGCAGACGGACACGACAGCTGACCGCTTCGTTGGTCAAGGTCCGACCGAAGCCCCACAAGGCAGCATCGGCGATCGCTTGCACAGTCGTTTCCCGGTGGGCGCCCTGAGGTAACAAATGCACGGCGGCGCCTGAGGTCAGCAACCAGCAATCCGCAGCGACGCCGGCTGACTCACAGGCTTGAGTGATGGCGGCGGCGAGCATGCAGCGGTCAGCCTGCGCATCCAGCCCTTCGGAGGCGAACAACCCGGCCAGCATCACAATGTGTTGAGGCGCCACTGGACATTCACGTAACTGTTGCGCAAGCACCAACGCCGAGTCAGGTGCAAGCAGCGCCACCTCTTGTCCTTGCGCACGCAACAGCGAGGCCAATGCCTGGGCAAACGGGGCTTCAGGTCCTTGCTCGTCGGCTACCAGCAACCAGCTTTGGCGCGGACATTCAGGGGCAATCGCGGGAGCCTTCGCGCCCTCTTCGGCGGCCAGCAACAGGTAGCTGCCGGACGCCGAGCCAGGAATCAACTCCAGGGGTTCGGACACCTTCAGGCCATGACGCCGCAGTTCCTGTTGCCAGAATCCCGGCGTCTGTTGTACCGATAATGCCTGTAGCTCCTGTCGGGCCAGCCACCAGGAAGGCTCGGCACCGAAGGTGAAATCAGCCCAGCGCGCGGGATGCTGCGCCAGCAGCAGCACTTCGCCATTGGCACACAGCCTTGCAGCGCCATGGCGCAAGCCTTGACTGATGGCTTCCAGCGGTGCCAGGTCGGTGGCGACGAGGATCAGATCGAAGTCGTTGGCCGGCGTCCGAGCGAGTTTTTCCGACGCTTCCAGGGTCAGGATCTGAAGATCCGGAAAGTCAGCCTGGAGCATCGATGCCGTTTCAATGTTCTGCGCCGAATACTGATAATCGACCCGGTCGAAATTCAGGCCGACACACAGGTCTGCCGCCAGCGGTGCGCCCTCGAAACCAAGCTCGAGGATACGCAGGCGCTGCCCCTCGGGCAGAACGCTCAAGCGTTGGGCGACGTGTTCTCGCAGGCTACCCAGCAACGCCTGCTGACCAGCCGCACCGAGAACCAGACGGGTCAATACGGCGGGAGTGGTTTCACGTGGCAGCAGTTGCGCAAGGCTCACCTGGCCGCTGATCAACTCCAACAGGTGCATGCCGATCCGGCCGACCGAATGAATGATCTGGAAGTGCTCGGGATAACTGCTGAACAGCGCCTGCCAGATGGCTTGCGCACTGGCTCGCTCGCCTTGATCGGCAAGCTGCCAGCCGCCATTGTCGATCGCGATCAGGCCGCCATCCTCCACCGCCTGCTCAAGCAGATGGTCAAGATAATGTCCTGCTTCCCAAGTGGAGCGCTGCTGCAGTGTCAGCTCACCGCCCAGTTTCTCGATGGCTTCCAGCAGGAAGCTGCCACACAGACCGTCGAGCAAAGGGTCGATTTCATCGGCATAACGGGCCAACCCCGGATCATCGGCGATAGCGCCAAGGTGCTCGCGCAGCGGCGTCTCCAGCCGCGAACCGACCCATGGCAATGCGCGTTCATTGGCAGGATAAGGTTTGGCCACCCCGACAAAGTCCACCAGTTTGATGTCGCCACTGCGATCCTTGTGCAGCCGGACACCACGGAAACGGGCGTCCTCGATGCAGATGACCGCGCGTCCATGGACGTCGTACAAAGTGAAGTCCGCCAGCAGGGAATGCGCCGAGCGTCGCACCAGCGTGACTTGGGCCAGGCAAGGCGGCAGGCTGCCGGCAGCGAAGCTGATACGGCCCAGTTTCACCGGGATAAAGGCCAGGCCGGTGCGGCTGTCGGCCTCCTGGCTCAACAACTGGGTAATCAGCTGGAAAGCACTGTCCAGCAATGCCGGGTGCAGATTCAGTGTGGCCAGTTCAGCCTCGATCGGCGCCGGGACCGTCAACCGCGCCACCACCTGGTTGCCATCGATCCAGCCGGCCTCGACCGCTTGATACGCCGGGCCATAATTGAGGCCGACCGCACGGGTCAGCGTCAGGTGTTCTGCCATGGTGAAGTCAGGCGCGCGTGCCGGCAAAACCGGAGCAGTACAGGCCAGCCTTGCGCCGCGTGCTTCACCGGGAATCCTTGCAACCACATGCTGCACCCACGGTTCAGCCTGGGCCGTGCTGCGCGACACGATGGAAATGGCACCGTCGGTGCTGTCGATCATCACCCGGACTTTTTTGCTGAAATCCGCATGCAGCAAGAGCGGGCTGTGAATCTCCAGCTCTTCGATTTCCACATACGCACCGGGTTGATATTGCAGTGCAGCAGCTAGCGCGAGCTCGGTGAAACCTGCGCCCGGAAACAACACCGAATCGCCCACCTTGTGGTCACCCAAGGACGGGAACAATTGCGTATCCAGGCGATTGTCCCAGGTGAACTCATGCTCGTGCAGCGGGTAGCCCAACAGCGGATGAACGCGCTCCCGGCGCAGGTTGCCGGAAGACTCGGGGGTGTCCGCGTGCCAGTGACGTTCGCGCTGCCAGGCATAATTTGGCAATTGCACGAAACGGCCGGTGTGGGGAAACAGGCACTGCAGGTCAATGTCGACGCCGGCAATCAGCACCTTCGCCAACGTTCGATCAATCAACTGCGGGGTTTCTTCGCCACGCAACAGCGTCGGGATCACAACACCTTGCAGTTCCTGGCTGGCCATTGCATCGGCCACATAGGCACGCAGGATCGGGTGCGGCCCGACCTCCACGAATACGTTATAGCCCTGCCCGGCCAGCGCCGTACTGGCGGACTCGAACAGTACCGGGTAACGAATGTTTTTCCACCAGTACCCGGCGTCCAGGTATTCGCCGGCCAACACATCGCCGGTCACGGTCGAATACATCGGTATCGCGGCGGGCCCCGGAACGATATCGCTCAACACGTCGATGACCTGATCGGCAATCACCTCCATGGCCGGCGAGTGGAACGCATAATCGAGACCCAGGCGACGAACGAACACCTGACGCTCGGCCAGCGCCTGCTCCAGAATGTCCAGCGCGGCCACGGGACCTGCGACGGTTGCGCCCTTGAAACTGTTCTCGCCGGCGACCACCAGTTCGCTGTCCAGGCCGAGCGTCTGCAACAGGCTCGCCGTGTCTGCACCAGACAAGCCTACCGCCGACATCTTGCCGCTGCCCTTGGTCAAGCCTTGCAGGCGACTGCGATGATAGATCACACGTGTGGCGTCGTTCAGCGTCAGCGCACCGCAGGCCCAGGCGGCAGCGACTTCACCCACGCTGTGGCCAATGACGGCCACCGGCACGACGCCTTTTGCGGCCAGCATGCGGGTGACACCCACTTGCAATGCAAACAGCGCCGGTTGCGCAAACTCAGTCAACTGATAACGCTCATCGCCCAACTCGCCCGCCAGTTCGGCGATCAACGAATAGCCCGATAGCGGTTGAAAAATAGCATCCAGCTCGACAAGCGCCTGATGGAAAACCGGGTCGGCCAGCAATGACTTGCCCATGCCCTGCCACTGCGATCCATTACCGGAGAAGATGAACACCGGCCCTTTGGCCTCATCCAGGGCACGACCGCTTTCCAGCACTGTCGACAATGCCGGAACGCCCGGTTCCGTGGCGAAGTCCAGTAGCGCCTGAGCACTGCGCTGTGCATCGCAGCCGAACACCACAACCCTTTGCGGGTGCAACTCGCGGCGGAACATCGACTGGTAAGCCACGTCGTAGAGGTTTGCCGCGTCCGGACTGCTAACGCATTGCGCGACCTGTTCGGACTGGGCCGCCAGGGCTGCGCTGTCTTTGGCCGAGACCATCAGCGGCACTGCCCACGCCGGTTGGCTCGAGGCCTGTGGCGCTTGTGGCGGACTTTCCAGGATGACGTGGGCGTTGGCCCCGCCGAAACCGAAAGAGTTGACCCCGACCACCAGTTTTCCACTGGGTTTGAGCGCCTGGGTTTCGGTGACCACACTCAGGTTGAGGTCGGCGAAAGGAATGTTCGGATTGAGTTTCTTGATGCCGATGGTGGCCGGCACCTTGCGTTCGATCACGCAGTACAACGCCTTCATCAAGCCCGCGACACCCGAGGCTGCCTCAAGGTGCCCGATGTTGCTTTTGATCGAACCGATCAGCAGTGGCTGATCCGCCGGGCGCTGCTGCCCCAGAGCCTCCCCGATAGCCCGGCTCTCGATCGGATCACCGACTGGCGTGCCCGTACCATGAGCCTCCAGGTAGTCAATGTCTGCCGCACTGATGCCGGCACTGTCGTAGGCCTGCTTCATCAGGGCAATCTGCGCATCCGCACTGGGGACGGTCAGACTCGACTTTCGCCCATCGGTATTGGCCGCACTGCCGGCAACCACCGCGAGGATCTGGTTACCGTCCTCGATCGCCTTGGCGTAATCCTTCAGGTAGAAAAGTCCCGCGCCTTCAGAACGGACATAACCGTCGGCAGACTCATCGAACACATGGCATTGCCCCGTGCGCGACAGCATTGAAGCCTTGGAAAAAATCAGGAAGCCGAAAGGATGAAGATGCAGACTGACACCGCCGGTAATCGCCTGGTCGATGTCGCCGTTCTGAATGGCCTGGCAAGCCTGGTGAAAGGCAATCAGGGAAGAAGAGCACGCCGTGTCGATGGCCATGCTCGGACCTTGAAGGTCATAAAAGAAAGACAGGCGGTTGGCCGCGATACTGAAGGTATTACCGGTGGCGGTTGCTGCATCGATCGTCGACATGTCATGCGCCAGGCGATAGCCATAGTCGACACTGGCAATCCCCAGGTAAACACCGCAATCGCTGCCACGCAGGCTCGACGGTTTGACCCCGGCGTTCTCGAACACTTCCCAGCCCAGCTCCAGCAACAGCCGCTGCTGAGGGTCCATGACCGCCGCTTCACGAGGAGAAATATTGAAGAACCCGGCGTCGAACGTGGAAATATCACCCAGGGAACCTGAGGCAAAGGTGTAGGACGTTGCAGGATTAGCCTTGTCCGGGTGCAGAAACTCGTCCTTGGACCAGCGAGAAAAATCCGCTTGGGTGATAAAGCTCTGCCCATCCAGCAGGTGCGGCCAAAAAGTTGCAGAAGTGGAGCCTGGAAAACGGAACGACGTCCCTATGATTGCAACTTTCTTACGCATTGCGACTAACCCTTTTCATCCCCAGCCCCTTTCCAAAGGCTGAACAACAATCCAATCCCATTAATGTAAATGCTGGAAATCCGGCAATACTTTGCGTGCTAAGTAACTTTTCAAACCCTGACCGTAGATAACATCCTACGCAAAATAGCGGCGAATCATACGCGCCGACCCGATTAAGGGGAACCTGAAAAGTTCAACTGCGAGAGGTCTATTTTTTCAATTCACGCTGTGAATTTGATACACACGTCAGGCTCTTGAAAAAAACATTCAACCAAACCGCTACGCCGCCGATAACGCCTGAAAGCCTTGCGGATTGAAAAAGCCATGCGTAACAACCAGCCCATTACACAACGCGAACGGACCTTCCCGGCTCAGCAACGGTTGATTTCCACCACCGATGCCAAGGGCGTGATCACCTACTGCAACGACGCTTTCGTCGAAATCAGCGGGTTTTCTCGTGAGGAGCTGATCCGTGCGCCGCATAACCTGGTTCGTCACCCTGACGTCCCGGCTGCGGTATTCGCGCACATGTGGGGCACTCTGAAACAAGGCTTGCCATGGATGGGCATTGTCAAGAATCGCTGCAAGAACGGTGATCACTATTGGGTTAACGCCTATGTCACACCGGTGTACGACGGCAATCAGGTGATCGGTTACGAGTCGGTGCGGGTCAAACCCACCGCCGAACAGATCCGCCGTGCCGAAGCGCTCTACCAACGCATCAACCAGGGCAAGTCAGCCGTTCCTCAAACGGATAAGTGGCTCCCGGTGCTTCAAGACTGGCTGCCGTTCATTCTGGTCAGCCAACTGAGCTTCATGATCGGCGCCTCGCTCAACTCTCAATGGGGTTTCGCCCTCGCGGCCGGCCTCTCGGTGCCGCTGGGTTTGATGGGCTTGAGCTGGCAACAGCGCGGGATCAAGCGCTTGCTGCGCCTGGCCGAGCAGACCACGTCCGACCCGTTGATCGCGCAGATGTACACCGACAGTCGCGGCGCCCAGGCACGCCTGGAGATGTCGATCCTCAGCCAGGAAGCACGCCTGAAAACCTGCCTGACCCGTCTGCAGGACACCGCCGAGCACCTGACCGAACAAGCGAAACAGTCCGACACCCTGGCCCACAACAGCTCCACCGGCCTGGAACGTCAACGCGTCGAAACCGAGCAAGTGGCGACCGCCGTGAATCAGATGGCTGCCACCACTCAGGAAGTCGCCAGCCATGTGCAGCGCACCGCTGACGCCACTCAAGAAGCCAATCGCCTGACCGGCCGCGGTCGCGACATCGCCGGGGAAACCCGCGAAGCCATCCAGCGCCTGTCGGTTGTAGTCGGTGAAACCGGCCTGACAGTCACGCAGCTGGCCAAGGACAGCGATGAAATCGGCGGTGTAGTTGACGTGATCAAGGGTATCGCCGACCAGACCAACCTGCTGGCCTTGAACGCCGCGATTGAAGCCGCGCGTGCCGGCGAGATGGGCCGTGGTTTTGCGGTGGTGGCCGACGAAGTACGCCAATTGGCGCAACGCACCAGCGAATCCACCGGACAGATTCACGCGCTGATCGCCAAGCTGCAACAAACCGCCAGCTCGGCGGTGCAGACCATGGAGACTGGCCATCGCCAGGCCGAAGAAGGTGTGGCGCGGGTATTGGAAGCGGATCAGGCGCTAGTAGGCATCAGCGAAGCGGTGGCCAACATCACCGACATGACCACCCAGATCGCTGCCGCCACCGAAGAGCAAAGTGCAGTGGCCGAAGAAATCAGCCGCAACATCAGCAACATCTCGCAACTGGCGGACCAGACCTCGGAACAGGCACAGCACTCGGCGCTGTTGAGTGAAGAACTGACCAAGACCGCGAATACCCAGTATTCGTTGGTGGAGCGATTTAATCGCTGATTGTTGGGCCCCTCCTGATCGTTCCCACGCTCCGCGTGGGAATGCCTCAATGGACGCTCTGCGTCCGCTGTTGGGACGCGGAGCGTCCCAGGCTGCATTCCCACGCGGAGCGTGGGAACGATCACTGACCTAGAAACGTAGCCACCCTGCCCGCCGCAGCCGCCAAATGCTGCTCATGCATATACCCCGAAGCCTTCAAAGGCTTCAAATCATGGTCCGCCGCCGCCAGCCAGAACACCTCGATACTCGGCGCCAACGTGTAAGCCTCGACGGCCGCCCGATTACCCAACGCATCCCGCTCCCCTTGCACAATCAACGTCCGGGTCTTCAGCGCCGCCAAATGCTCGACCCGCGGTTTCTCCGGTTTACCCACCGCATAAAACGGATACCCCAGGCACACCAGCGCATCCGCGCCCAACTCATCGGCCAACAAACTCGCCATCCGCCCGCCCATGGACTTGCCGCCAATGGCCAGCCGCCCAGCGACATGGCGTCGCACCACGGCATACACCTCGCGCCAGCATTCCTGCAGTTTGGGTGCCGGATTCGGGGGACGTTTACCGCCATCGACACGCCGCTGCGCCATGTACGGAAACTCGAAGCGCAGCACATTGACCCCATGCGCAGCAAGGCGCGCGGCCATGTCGTTCATCCAGTCACTGTCCATCGGCGCACCGGCCCCATGGGCCAGAATCAGCGTCGCCGAGGCCGGCGCTGTGGCGGCATTCCACAACCATCCATGATCCCGCACACATCGCAGCCATTGATCCCCGTCAATACTGGCCTTGTGCTCTTTGTCCATGCTTGCCTCGCTTTTAGTCTGCCTATAACTCCAGACGAAGGAAGCGTCTGCCGTGCGGCTTACTCGCAAAGACAGGCCCTCACTTCGGCTGAACCGTGGATGGGGAACCATGAACACTTCTATCAGTACCGCCTACAACTACAAGGTGGTCCGCCAATTCGCCATTATGACGGTGGTGTGGGGCATCGTCGGCATGGGGCTCGGGGTTTTTCTCGCCGCCCAGTTGGTCTGGCCCGAACTCAACTTCAATCTGCCGTGGACCAGTTTCGGCCGGTTGCGCCCGCTGCACACAAACGCGGTGATCTTCGCTTTCGGCGGCTGCGCCCTGTTCGCCAGTTCGTTCTACTCGGTACAACGCACCTGCCAGACCCGGCTGTTCGCGCCGAAAATCGCCGCGTTCTGTTTCTGGGGCTGGCAGCTGGTGATTCTCTTGGCGGCCATCAGCCTGCCACTGGGTTACACCAGTTCCAAGGAATACGCCGAACTGGAGTGGCCGATCGACATCCTGATCACCATTGTCTGGGTGGCCTATGCCGTCGTGTTCTTCGGCACGATCATGCAGCGCAAGACCAAGCACATCTATGTCGGTAACTGGTTCTTCGGTGGATTCATCATCACCGTGGCGATCCTGCACATCGTCAACAACCTGGAATTGCCGGTGAGTTTCACCAAGTCCTACTCAATGTACGCCGGTGCGACCGATGCCATGGTGCAGTGGTGGTACGGACACAACGCCGTAGGCTTTTTCCTCACCGCCGGTTTCCTCGGGATGATGTACTACTTCGTGCCGAAACAGGCCGAGCGTCCGGTGTATTCCTATCGCTTGTCGATCGTGCACTTCTGGGCGCTGATCACCCTGTACATCTGGGCCGGTCCGCACCACTTGCATTACACCGCGCTGCCGGACTGGGCACAGTCGCTGGGCATGGTGATGTCGCTGATCCTGCTGGCGCCAAGTTGGGGCGGGATGATCAACGGCATGATGACGCTCTCGGGCGCCTGGCATAAGTTGCGCAGCGACCCGATCCTGCGTTTCCTCGTGGTCTCGCTGGCGTTCTACGGCATGTCGACCTTCGAAGGGCCGATGATGGCGATCAAAACCGTCAACGCCCTCTCCCACTACACCGACTGGACCATCGGCCACGTTCACGCCGGCGCGCTCGGCTGGGTGGCGATGATTTCCATCGGTGCCATCTACCACATGGTCCCGAAAGTCTTCGGTCGCACGCAGATGCACAGCATCGGCCTGATCAACGCGCACTTCTGGCTCGCGACCATCGGCACCGTGCTGTACATCGCCTCGATGTGGGTCAACGGCATCGCCCAGGGCCTGATGTGGCGCGCGGTCAACGAGGACGGCACGCTGACCTACTCCTTCGTCGAAACCCTGGTGGCTAGCCACCCCGGCTTCGTCGTGCGACTGGTGGGCGGCGCGATCTTCCTCAGTGGCATGTTCCTGATGGCTTACAACACCTGGCGCACCGTGCAGGCCTCGCAGCCTGCCGAAGCCGCCGCTGCCGCGCAGATCGCCTGAGGAGTCCGCCATGAAACACGAAACAATCGAGAAAAACGTCGGCCTGCTGATGTTGCTGATGGTGCTCGCGGTGAGCATCGGCGGCCTGACCCAGATCGTCCCGCTGTTCTTTCAGGATGTGACCAATAAACCGGTGGAAGGCATGAAGCCCTACACCGCGCTGCAACTGGAAGGTCGCGACATCTATATCCGCGAAGGCTGCGTCGGTTGCCATTCGCAGATGATTCGCCCGTTCCGCGCCGAGACCGAACGCTATGGCCACTACTCGGTGGCCGGTGAAAGCGTCTGGGATCACCCGTTCCTTTGGGGCTCGAAACGCACCGGGCCGGACCTGGCGCGCGTGGGCGGTCGCTACTCCGAAGACTGGCACCGCGCGCATTTGTACAACCCGCGCAACGTGGTGCCGGAATCGAAGATGCCGGCCTACCCGTGGCTGGTCGACAACAAGGTCGATAGCAGCCACACCGAAACCAAGATCCGCGCCATGCGCACCCTCGGCGTGCCGTACACCGACGACGACATCGCAGGCTCAGTCGCCTCGCTCCAGGGCAAAACCGAAATGGATGCGCTGGTCGCCTACCTGCAAGTGCTCGGTACTGCCATCAAGAGCAAGAGGTGAGTCATGTCCATGCCCTTTGAAATAATCAGCGAAATGAGCAGTGGAATGATCCGCGGTCTGGGCACCGTCGTGGTGTTCGTGGCCTTCGTCGGCCTGACGCTGTGGGTGTTCAACAGCAAACGCAATCCGGAATTCGCCGAAGCGCGCCTCCTGCCGTTCGCCGACGAGCCGCCATCCGAAAACAGCACCCAACAAGAATCCGCCGCAAGGAGTACCCGGCCATGACCACCTTCTGGAGTACGTGGATCTGCGTACTGACCATCGGCAGCCTGATCGGCCTGACCTGGCTGCTGATCGGTACGCGCCGAGGGGAAACCAAGGGCAGCACCGACCAGACCATGGGCCACAGCTTCGACGGCATCGAGGAGTACGACAACCCGCTGCCGCAGTGGTGGTTCCTGCTGTTCGCCGCAACGTTGGTATTTGCCGTGGGTTATCTCGTGCTTTACCCGGGCCTGGGCAACTGGAAAGGTATCCTGCCCGGTTACGAGAACGGCTGGACCGGCGTCCACGAATGGGAAAAGGAAATGAACAAGGCTGACGCGAAGTTCGGGCCGATCTTCGCCAAATTCGCCGCCATGCCGGTGGAAGAAGTGGCCAAGGACCCGCTAGCGCTGAAAATGGGCGGCCGTCTGTTTGCCTCCAACTGCTCGGTGTGCCACGGCTCGGATGCCAAGGGTGCATTTGGCTTCCCGAACCTGGCCGACAGCAACTGGCGCTGGGGCGGCGATGCCGACATGATCAAAACGACCATCATGGGCGGACGCATGGCCGCGATGCCGGCCTGGGGTGAAATCCTCGGCGATGCGGGTGTGAAGAACGTTGCAGCCTATGTGCGTCATGAACTGGCCGGCCTTCCATTACCCGCCGGCAACACAGCCGATCTGCACGCCGGACAGCAAGCGTTCAGCGCCACCTGCGTAGCCTGTCATGGGGCAAACGGCCAGGGCACTGAAGCCATGGGAGCGCCGAAGCTGACGCAACCGGCCGGTTTTATCTACGGTACAAGCCTGGGGCAGCTTGAACAAACCATTCGTCATGGTCGCCAGGGTCATATGCCAGCGCAGAACGAACTGCTCGGCAACGACAAAGTGCAATTGCTGGCTGCTTACGTGTACAGCCTGTCTCACGGGTTGAGCACTGAGCGTTTACAGGCTGAAGGCAAAAGCGAATAAATCTCGTCCGCTCTGCTGCCGCATTCACCCGGATGCGGCAGTTCCCTGCCCCTTTGCGACGCATTGTCGCACCCTCCCCTGGTCTTCCTTTCAGTTCACCGGATTCGGGTCTAAGCTTCCTTGCGATGCGGACTGGCCAACACCGGTTCCAGGTCGATCCAAACCCTATGTGTGACGAATTTGCTCGATGACAGGCCGCAAAGGCTGGTAGATACCGGCTGTCGTGCCCATTGCCATCTATTGCCCGATCGTCGTGTTTGAACACACCCAGTTACATCCGACCTGACCCCTCGCCTTTTTCATCCGCTACGGCATTTTGTCCGAGGGCAATTTTGTCCTTACGCGGCGCATGGAAAGGCCGCAGAATCAGCTTTGGAAAGCATTGACCCAGGTCATGGCGCGTTGCAATACCCCCCCGCTTTCTCCATACTTGCGGCCGATTTTTATCCTAATAAAACACCCAAACCGTGGAACCTTAGAATGAGCACAGCAATCAGTCCGACTGCTTATAACTATAAGGTAGTCCGCCAGTTCGCCATCATGACGGTGGTCTGGGGGATCCTTGGCATGGGGCTCGGTGTCTTCATCGCCTCGCAACTGGTCTGGCCGGAGTTGAACTTCGGTCTGGCATGGACGAGCTTTGGACGCCTGCGCCCGCTGCACACCAACCTGGTGATTTTCGCCTTCGGTGGTTGTGCTCTGTTTGCCACTTCCTATTACGTCGTGCAGCGAACCTGCCAAACGCGACTGATTTCCGACAGCCTCGCGGCCTTCACCTTCTGGGGATGGCAAGCGGTGATCGTCGGCGCGATCATTACCTTGCCGATGGGTTTCACCACCACCAAGGAATACGCGGAACTGGAATGGCCCCTGGCTATTCTGCTGGCCATCGTCTGGGTTACCTACGGTCTGGTGTTCTTCGGCACCATCGTCAAGCGCAAGACCAAACACATCTATGTCGGTAACTGGTTTTACGGTGCCTTCATCGTCGTGACCGCGATGCTGCATATCGTCAACCACGCGTCCCTGCCGGTCAGTTTCTTCAAGTCCTACTCGGCTTACTCGGGTGCGACTGACGCGATGATCCAGTGGTGGTACGGCCACAACGCGGTAGGTTTCTTCCTGACCACCGGCTTCCTGGGAATGATGTACTACTTCGTTCCGAAGCAGGCCGAGCGTCCGATCTACTCCTATCGTCTGTCGATCGTGCACTTCTGGGCGTTGATCACCCTGTACATCTGGGCCGGTCCGCACCACCTGCACTACACCGCACTGCCGGACTGGGCTCAGTCCCTGGGCATGGCGATGTCGATCATCCTGCTGGCTCCCAGCTGGGGCGGCATGATCAACGGCATGATGACCCTGTCGGGCGCCTGGCATAAGCTGCGCACCGACCCGATCCTGCGTTTCCTTGTGGTATCGCTGGCGTTCTACGGCATGTCGACCTTCGAAGGCCCGATGATGGCCATCAAGACCGTCAACTCGCTGTCGCACTACACCGACTGGACCATCGGCCACGTACACGCCGGAGCCTTGGGTTGGGTAGCGATGATCTCGATCGGCGCGATCTACCACATGATCCCGAAACTGTTCGGTCGCGTGCAGATGCACAGTATCGGCCTGATCAACGCGCACTTCTGGCTCGCAACCATCGGTACCGTGCTGTACATCGCTTCGATGTGGGTCAACGGCATCACCCAGGGCCTGATGTGGCGTGCAATCAACGATGACGGCACCCTCACCTACTCGTTCGTCGAAGCGCTGCAAGCCAGCCACCCTGGTTTCATCGTTCGTGCCCTGGGCGGTGCGTTCTTTGCCAGCGGCATGCTGCTCATGGCCTACAACGTGTTCCGTACCGTTCGCGCCTCGAACCCGGTTGAAGCCGAAGCCGCTACCAAGATTGCTGTAGTTGGAGCTCACTGATGAAGCATGAAGCAGTCGAGAAGAATATTGGCCTGCTGGCCTTCTTCATGGTTATCGCCGTCAGCATCGGCGGCTTGACTCAAATCGTTCCGCTGTTTTTCCAGGACGTCACCAACAAGCCGGTCGAGGGCATGAAGCCTCGCACCGCCCTTGAACTGGAAGGCCGCGACGTGTACATCGCCAACGGTTGTGTCGGCTGCCACTCGCAGATGATCCGCCCGTTCCGTGCTGAAACCGAACGTTACGGCCACTACTCGGTCGCCGGTGAAAGCGTTTGGGACCACCCGTTCCTGTGGGGTTCCAAACGTACCGGCCCGGACCTGGCCCGTGTTGGCGGTCGTTACTCCGATGACTGGCAGCGTGCGCACTTGTACAACCCGCGCAACGTGGTGCCTGAGTCGAAAATGCCGGCCTACCCGTTCCTCGTGGAAAACAAGCTCGACGGCAAAGACACCGCCAAGAAAATGGAAGTCTTGCGCACGCTCGGCGTCCCTTACACCGACGAAGACATCGCCGGCGCCAAGGATGCCGTGAAGGGCAAAACCGAAATGGACGCGCTGGTGGCCTATCTGCAAGGCCTGGGCACCATCATCAAAAGCAAACGGTGATTTAGATGGATATCGGGATGATTCGTGGCCTGGGCACCGTTGTTGTGATGGTGGCCTTCATCGGTCTGGCGCTGTGGGTGTTCAGCCCCAAGCGCAAGTCGGAGTTTGAAGACGCGACCTTGCTGCCTTTTGCGGATGATCCCGAAGCCATCAAGCACGTCGAGCAAGCTTCTAGGAGTAACAAAGAATGACTACGTTCTGGAGTCTGTACGTCACAGTCCTCAGTCTCGGCACCATCTTCGCCCTGACCTGGCTGTTGCTGTCCACCCGCAAGGGCCAGCGCAGCGAAGCCACCGAAGAGACGGTTGGCCACTCCTTCGACGGGATCGAGGAGTACGACAACCCCCTGCCGAAATGGTGGTTCATGCTGTTCGTGGGCACCATCATCTTCGCCCTCGGCTATCTGGTGCTGTACCCGGGCCTGGGTAACTGGAAAGGCCTGTTGCCGGGTTACAACTACCTCGATAACGAGAAGCAGACCGCGTTCGCCAACGGCCAGACCGGCTGGACCGGCGTTCACGAGTGGGAAAAGGAAATGCTTAGGTCGGACGCCAAATTCGGCCCGATCTTCGCCAAATTCGCTTCCATGCCGATCGAAGAAGTCGCCAAAGACCCGCAAGCCCTGAAGATGGGTGGCCGCCTGTTCGCCTCCAACTGCTCGGTCTGCCACGGTTCCGACGCCAAAGGCGCCTACGGCTTCCCTAACCTGACCGACGCCGACTGGCGCTGGGGTGGCGAGGCAGAAACCATCAAGACCACCATCATGGGCGGTCGCCATGCCGTGATGCCGGCCTGGGCTGAAGTGATCGGTGAACAAGGCGTTGCCGACGTTGCCGCGTTCGTGGTGACCAACCTCGATGGCCGCAAGCTGCCGGAAGGCGCCAAGGCCGACCCGGTTGCCGGCCAGAAACTGTTTGCCGCCAACTGCGTGGCATGCCACGGTCCTGCCGGCAAAGGCACCCCAGCCATGGGCGCCCCTGACCTGACTCACCCGGCCGGGTTCATCTATGGTTCGAGCTTCGCTCAACTGCAGCAGACCATCCGTTACGGCCGTCAGGGCCAGATGCCTGCGCAAGAACAGCTGCAAGGCAACGACAAGGTTCACCTGCTGGCTGCTTACGTCTATAGCCTGTCTCATGGTGAAAAAGCACCGGGAGCAGACGCCCAGTAAGGCATATGCCTGACCAATATAAAGGCCCCGCCAATGAAAGTTGGCGGGGCCTTTTTATTCGCCGACCGGCACAAGCGGTGGTCACGCAGATGACGCGGACGTGGGTCGGTTAGCTGTTACTTGCGCACTTGCGCTTCGCCTGCTACTTGACGACTAGGCCAGTTATTGCCTTTGACTACGCTGACCTCAAGGGCCTGCCTGTCCTCAGTGAAGCTGGCGATCAGATACGTTTGTTGCGAAGACGATCCGCTCAGGAAAACCGGCACATCGCCAAAAAGCTCTTCGCCACGGCCATACCATCCAACGCCCCAATGGTCATGACCACCGAACACCGCGGTAACCTTGTAGGTGTTGATCATCTCCCTGAAGCGCTTGATCTGAGCCGCGCTAGCCTTTCTCCAGTCATAGACCTTGTGCATGTTCAAGATAATGATCTTTCCGTCAGCCCGTGCCCGAGCCAGATCTTTATCCAGCCAATCAAGCGCATCGGTGATTTCATAGGTGGTTGTCTTAACGATCCCTGAAGTGAAGGTAACGGTATAAGTCGGCTCCTTGTGCAACTGAACCATGTGCACATCACCGAAGGTTTTTGAATAGGCGAGGCTGCCGTAATAGGTTGTGCCTAGCCCCGAAGCTCGAGCCGCCAAGTCCATAGAATTAACTTTACCCCAATAACGGCTTTTTAAATCATTAACACTCCCAGCCGCACAGTTATTGAGAAAGCAATCGTCTACGTTATTGGCATAATCGTGATTACCCAGCCCATAGTCATAAAGACCTCCGAGTTGCTTATCCAGGATAGATTTGATGGTGGATCGCTCGCCGCCATGGCCGAAAGCCGTCATATCGCCGTTGATCATCACCGGAATGCGGCCAGGGTCCTGGCTAAAGTTACGTCTGAAATTGGCAATATCCGAATACTGGGTCTCAATCAACCCACGCGAACGTTTGTCGCGATCCGAGCTGGATTCCTCCCAGCTATAATCAGAACTTTCAGTCCACGGAAATTGCGGATCCGACGCAAAAATCATATGACTTGGCCCCCCAGTCGAGGCCGCTGCACAGATAGAAAAAAAAGCCCACAGTAACGCCACACCCAGCAACTTTTTTATTTCCTTATATAACCTCATCGAACACCCACTCCATTGGATAAATAATATTTGATCATCGTGCAACGAACAACAATCGCCACCTGCAAACAAATACCCCATCCAACAAACAACCACAAGGAAACATATCCAATCAATATTACCCAATCATTACTCGCACACCTGAACAGAACAATATAAGTTCAACACTGATCATTACTGACGGAATGGATTCCCATGAAACTATCAAATCACTCAACACTCCTCGCCTGCCTGATACTCGCCTGGAGTTTGCCTACCCTGTATGCGGTCGCCGCTGATCTGTCGCCACGATATATTGTCTTTGCCTCAGACCCGAAGTTTCCCTCAAGTGAAAAGTCCGACAATGGAGAAATCGAATCCGCCGCTAACACCGAAGAACGCTCGCGATGGTTAATCAATACGCAATACTCCAGCATTGCTGACTTCAGAACACAATCAGGGGGAGCCGCCACGGTTCCCGTTATGATTAATGGCAACCTGACCGCTTCCGGACTGGGTAGTCAACGCACTTACATCAGGACTGTACTGCAAAATAAACTCGATAACGTCTATGACTACGGCCTAGGAAATCATGACTACGATTTAAACGTCGCGAGCTGTTCCAGCTGCGCGGCTGGGAGCGTCGATGACCTCAAGGATCGGTATTGGGGAAAGCTTCAGAACATGGACCTCGCCGCCAGAGCGTCCGGATTTACGAAAATCTGGTATGGAAGCCTGGCGTACTCCAAGGACTTTGGGGATGTTCACCTGATCCAACTGCATAATGAACCGACTTATGCAGTCAATTTTTCCACGCAATCCTTTTTCAATACGACCGCCTATGAAATTACCCCATCCCTCGACTGGCTGGAACGTGATCTGCAACGAGCACGCGCCGAGGGGAAAATCATCTTGCTTAATTTGCATCAGCCATTTAGCTGGCCGGTCAAGGAAAGCGAAATCATGCGTTTCAAAAAGCTGATTGAAGACTACGGCGTGACTGCCGTGTTTTCCGCCAATGCGCATAAGCAAAGCGGGATGTACGAATCCAGCAACTACATCTACGGCGACATTCCCTTGTTCATGAGTGGCTCTGCGACCCGGCAGAGCTGGCTGTACGCCAGCTTCTCTACCGACAGAAAGCAACTGACGGTTTACGTCATCGCCGACAACGATTGGCACAATCCCGTCGCCACACACACCATCCCGGTGAAATAAGGCTCGCATCGAGGTCAGCGGATTCCGCTGGCCTCGATGCCCACCACAAGGCAGCTATACTGCGTAAGTCAATTGACCTGCATCATGCTTTGTTATATTCGCTACACCATCCATGATTGTTCCCCAACGCGACCAAAGGTCGCACCCTTGTGCTAGAGCTACAGGCGTATCATTGCGCCACTGCAACACCTCTTTTTGACCGCGGTCGGCACGTACTGACCGGGGCATTTTTCCACTGCCGTGGGATGCAACGATGAGCAATCAGATTCCGGTACACGACGTCACTCCACCTGCCAAAAACGCCAACAACAGCGTCGATCTCTACGCCTCTCGAGAAAAAATCTACACCCGCGCTTTCACCGGCCTGTTCCGTAACCTGCGAATGATCGGCGGTGCCGGGCTGTTTCTGCTGTATTTCGGCACGGTGTGGCTGAACTGGGGTGGTCATCAAGCCGTCTGGTGGAACCTGCCGGAGCGTAAATTCTTCATCTTTGGCGCCACCTTCTGGCCCCAGGATTTCATCCTGCTCTCGGGCATTCTGATCATCAGTGCGTTTGGCCTGTTCTTCATTACCGTGTATGCCGGCCGGGTCTGGTGCGGCTATACCTGCCCGCAAAGCGTCTGGACCTGGATCTTCATGTGGTGCGAAAAGGTCACCGAAGGCGATCGCAACCAGCGCATCAAACTCGACAAGGCGCCGATGAGCGCCAACAAATTCCTGCGCAAGTTCAGCAAGCACACGATGTGGCTGCTGATCGGTTTCGTGACCGGCATGACCTTCGTCGGTTACTTCTCACCGATTCGCGAATTGGTGATCGAGTTCTTCACCGGTCAAGCCGATGGCTGGTCGTATTTCTGGGTCGGTTTCTTCACCCTCGCTACCTACGGCAACGCCGGTTGGTTGCGCGAGCAGGTGTGCATTTACATGTGCCCGTATGCACGCTTCCAGAGCGTGATGTTCGACAAGGACACGCTGATCGTCTCCTATGACCCGCGCCGTGGCGAAAGCCGTGGTCCGCGCAAGAAAGGTATCGACTACAAGGCTCAGGGCCTGGGCGATTGCATCGACTGCACCATGTGTGTCCAGGTCTGCCCCACTGGTATCGACATCCGCGACGGCTTGCAAATCGAATGCATCGGCTGCGCGGCGTGCATCGACGCCTGCGACAACATCATGGACAAGATGGATTACCCGCGCGGGCTGATCAGCTACACCACCGAGCACAACCTCTCTGGGCAAAAAACCCATAAACTGCGCCCACGTCTGATCGGTTATGCCTTGGTGTTGCTGGCGATGATCGCGTTGCTGGTGACTGCATTCTTCATGCGCTCGCTGGTCGGTTTCGATGTCAGTAAAGACCGCGTGTTGTACCGTGAGAACGCCGAAGGCCGGATCGAAAACGTCTACAGCCTGAAGATCATGAACAAGGACCAGCGCGACCATACCTATGTGCTGGAAGCCACCGGCCTGCCGGACCTCAAGCTGCAAGGCAAGCGCGAAATAAAAGTCGCCGCCGGAGAGATTTTCAGCCAGCCGGTCGAACTGTCCAGCGCACCGGAACAACTGCCGTCGAGCACCAACGAGGTGAAATTCATCCTCAAGGATGCCGATGACGCCAGCGTTCATGTTGAAGCCAAGAGCCGATTCATCGGCCCACAAATTCGTTGAGAGAAGTGATCATGCCCGCAGCAACTGCCGCAAGTCCCTGGTACAAGCACCTTTGGCCGTGGATCATCATCGCCATCCTGGCCTGCTCGGTGGCCTTGACCCTGTCGATGGTGACCATCGCGGTGAACAATCCGGACAACCTGGTCAACGACAACTATTACGAGGCTGGCAAGGGCATCAACCGTTCGCTGGACCGCGAACTGCTGGCCCAGACCCTGCTGATGCGCGCCAGCGTTCATCTGGATGACGTGACCGGCGAAGTCGACCTGCGCCTGAGCGGCAACAGCCAGCCGAAAACCCTTGAGCTGAACCTTATTTCGCCGACCCAGCCGGAGAAGGATCGCAAGATCACCCTGGCCCGCAGCGAAACGGAACAGGGCCGCTACATTGGCCAGTTGAACGACAAGATTGAAGGTCGCCGCTTTATCGAATTGCTGGGTGTTCAGGATGACAAGATTTGGCGCATGTTCGAAGAAGAACTGGTCAGCCACGACAAGGATCTGCTGCTGGGCGATGAGCCGCTGCAGGGTGCGGAAGACCTGAAAAAATAAGCCTTATCCTGATCGTTCCCATGCTCTGCGTGGGAACGCAGCCAGGGACGCTCTGCGTCCCAGCCGAAGCGGACGCGGAGCGTCCGGGGAGGCATTCCCACGCAGAGCGTGGGAACGATCATCGGACAACGCCTCATGACCACTCCAACCCCCTGCTACCACTGCGCCCTGCCCGTCCCGGCCGGCAGCCGCTTCACAGCCGCCGTTCTCGGGGATACCCGCGAGTTCTGCTGCCCGGGTTGCCAGGCGGTGGCCGAGGCCATCGTGGCCGGTGGGCTGGAAAGCTATTACCAGCATCGCAGCGAAGCTTCGGCCAACCCCGAAGCCTTGCCGGTACAGTTGGTGGACGAGTTGGAACTCTACGACCGCGCCGACGTGCAACAACCCTTTGTCCGCCACGAAGGCGAACTCGCCGAAACCACTCTGTTGATGGAAGGCATCAGTTGCGCCGCCTGCGGCTGGTTGATCGAGAAGCACCTGCGGGCTTTGCCGGCGGTGGCCGAAGCACGCCTGAACCTGTCCAACCATCGTCTGCATGTGCGCTGGGCCGACGCGCAATTGCCGTTGAGCCAGCTACTCAGCGAATTGCGCCACATCGGTTACGCCGCCCATCCGTATCAGGCCGACCGCGCCAGCGAACAACTGGCCAGCGAAAACCGCCTTGCCCTGCGTCAACTCGGGGTCGCCGGACTGCTGTGGTTCCAAGCGATGATGGCGACTATGGCCACGTGGCCGGAATTCAACATTGACCTCAGCCCCGAGCTGCACACTATCCTGCGCTGGGTCGCGCTGTTTCTGACTACCCCGATCGTGTTTTACAGCTGCGCGCCGTTCTTCAAGGGCGCGATGCGCGATCTGCGCACCCGTCACCTGACCATGGACGTTTCGGTGTCGCTGGCGATCGGCAGTGCCTATATCGCCGGGATATGGACCTCGATCACCGGGGTCGGCGAGTTGTATTTCGATGCGGTGGGGATGTTTGCGCTGTTCCTGCTGGCCGGACGTTATCTGGAACGTCGCGCCCGGGAACGCACCGCCGCCGCGACCGCTCAACTGGTCAATCTGTTGCCCGCCTCCTGCCTGCGACTGAATGTCGACGGTCAGAGCGAGCGGATTTTGCTCAGCGAGTTGCGCGTGGGTGATCAGGTGCTGGTGCACCCCGGTGCGATTTTGCCGGCCGACGGCAAGATCCTCGACGGCCAGTCGAGCATCGACGAATCCCTGCTCACCGGCGAATACCTGCCACAACCTCGAACCCCGGGCGATGCCGTCACCGCCGGGACCTTGAACGTTGAAGGTGCGTTGACCGTGGAAGTCCTGGCGCTGGGTCAGGACACACGCCTGTCAGCCATCGTCCGCCTGCTGGATCGCGCCCAGGCCGAGAAGCCGCGACTGGCGGAAATCGCCGACCGCGCCGCGCAATGGTTTTTGCTGTTATCGCTGATCGCCGCCGCCGTCATCGGCCTGGTCTGGTGGGAGCTGGATTCAGCGCGAGCGTTCTGGATTGTCCTGGCGATGCTGGTTGCGACGTGCCCGTGCGCCTTGTCGCTGGCCACGCCAACCGCCCTGACGGCTGCCACCGGAACGCTGCATAAACTGGGGCTTTTGTTGACACGCGGCCATGTGCTGGAAGGCCTGAATCAAATCGACACGGTGATTTTCGACAAGACCGGCACCCTCACCGAAGGTCGCCTGGCCTTGCGTTCGATCCGACCGCTTGGGGCGCTGACCAGCGATCAATGCCTGAGCCTCGCCGCCGCCCTGGAAAACCGCTCCGAACACCCGATTGCCCGGGCTTTTGGCCGCGCGCCGCTAGCCGCCGAGGAAGTTCACAGCATGCCGGGGCTGGGCCTGGAGGGATTGGTCGGCACACAACGCCTGCGCATTGGCCAACCGGGGTTTGTCTGCGAACTCAGCGGCGCTCAAACGCCAGTAATGCCTGATGAGCCCGGCCAATGGCTACTGCTCGGCGACAGCCAAGGGCCGCTGGCGTGGTTCGTGCTCGATGACCGTTTGCGCACCGACGCGCCCGCCCTACTGGCGGCATGCAAGGCTCGCGGCTGGCGCACGCTGCTGCTGTCCGGTGACAGCTCGCCGATGGTCGCCAGCGTCGCTGCCGAATTGGGCATCGACGAGGCCCGTGGCGGTTTGCGTCCGGACGATAAATTGCAGGTGCTGCAACAACTGCACAAGGAAGGTCGCAAGGTGTTGATGCTCGGTGACGGGGTCAACGACGTGCCGGTGCTGGCCGCCGCCGACATCAGCGTGGCAATGGGTTCGGCCACCGATCTGGCGAAAACCAGTGCCGACGCGGTGCTGCTGTCGAACCGCCTCGACGCGCTGGTGCAAGCCTTCAGCCTGGCCCGACGCACCCGTCGGGTCATCATCGAGAACTTGCTGTGGGCGGCGCTGTACAATGGCCTCATGTTGCCGTTCGCCGCCCTCGGCTGGATCACCCCGGTATGGGCCGCGGTCGGCATGTCGATCAGCTCGTTGATCGTGGTGCTGAATGCCCTGCGCCTGACTCGCTTGCCGAGCGCGCCGGCTGTCGGCACCACGCCAGAAACCCGCCCGCTGCCGGCCTGAGCCGCGCGGGCATGGAGTCCAAATGCCAGCTCTCTACGTGATGATCCCGGCCGCGCTGCTGATCGTGGCCATCGCTATTTATATCTTCTTCTGGGCAGTCGACAGCGGTCAGTACGACGACCTCGACGGCCCGGCCCACAGCATCCTGTTCGACGATCAGGACCCGAACCACCAGGCAGCGGTCGACGAGGCCAGCGGCCAACAGGCCAAACCGGACGACAAGGCGCCGCCCCATGCTTGAGTTGGCGCCACTGGTGGTCTCTGCGCTGATCCTCGGCCTGCTCGGCGGTGGGCATTGCCTGGGCATGTGCGGCGGCTTGATGGGCGCATTGACCCTGGCGATTCCCAAGGAACAGCGCAGCCGACGCTTTCGATTGTTGCTGGCCTACAACCTGGGGCGAATTCTCAGCTACGCCGCGGCCGGCCTGCTGATCGGCCTGGCCGGCTGGGCCGTGGCCAATAGTCCGGCGGCGATGTTCATGCGCATCCTCGCCGGATTGCTGCTGATCGCCATGGGCCTGTACCTGGCCGGTTGGTGGAGTGGCCTGACCCGTATCGAAAGCCTCGGCCGTGGCCTGTGGCGGCATATCCAGCCAGTGGCCAACACACTATTGCCCGTCTCGAACCTGCCCCGCGCCCTGCTGCTGGGCGCACTGTGGGGCTGGCTGCCGTGCGGGCTGGTTTACAGCACATTGCTATGGTCGGCGAGCCAGGGCAATGCGCTGGACAGTGCATTACTGATGCTGGCATTCGGCCTGGGCACCTGGCCGGTGCTGCTCGCCACTGGGCTTGCCGCCGAGCGAGTCACAGCGCTATTGCGCAAACGCAGCGTACGCATGGCCGGTGGCTTGCTGGTGATGGTGTTCGGCATCTGGACCTTGCCGGGGCCGCATCAGCATTGGCTGATGGGGCATTAGATCGGCGGTGTGCGCCCTTCGCGGGCAAGCCTCGCTCCTACAAGGTTATGCGCCAATCCTGTAGGAGCGAGGCTTGCCCGCGAAGAGGCCCTCACCGACAACACAAATCCCGACCCTTGATGCAAATCAAGATGCCTTTGCGCACTTCTCCCTAGACTCGCCCACACTGCCAGCCTATCCGGGGGAATGCCCGCATGCTCGACGCCATTCGTTGGGACACAGATCTGATCCGCCGTTACGACCTGGCGGGACCGCGCTACACCTCGTATCCGACCGCCGTGCAATTCGACAGCCAGGTCGGCACCTTCGACCTGTTTCATGCCCTGCGCGACAGCCGTAAAGCCCTGCGCCCGCTGTCGCTGTACGTGCATGTGCCGTTCTGCGCGAACATCTGCTACTACTGCGCCTGCAACAAAGTCATCACCAAGGACCGTGGTCGCGCCCTGCCCTATTTGCAGCGCCTGGAACAGGAAATCCAGCTGATTGCCTGCCACCTCGACCCGACGCAGAAAGTCGAGCAACTGCATTTCGGCGGTGGCACTCCGACCTTCCTCAGCCACGACGAACTGCGCCAACTGATGGCGCAGCTGCGCAAGCATTTCACCTTGCTGGACGACGATTCCGGCGACTACGGCATCGAGATCGACCCTCGCGAGGCCGATTGGTCGACCATGGGCCTGCTCCGGGAACTGGGTTTCAACCGGGTCAGTATCGGCCTGCAAGACCTCGATCCGGTGGTACAACGGGCGGTCAATCGCCTGCAAAGCCTGGAAGAAACCCGTGCGGTGATCGATGCCGCTCGAACCCTGCAATTTCGCTCGATCAACATCGATCTGATCTACGGCTTACCGAAGCAGACGCCCGAGAACTTCGCCCGCACGGTCGATGAAGTCATCAACCTGCAACCCGACCGGCTCTCGGTGTTCAACTACGCCCATCTGCCGGAACGCTTCATGCCGCAACGGCGGATCAACAGCAACGATCTACCGGCTCCGGCGCAAAAGCTGGAAATGCTCCAGCGCACCATCGAACAGCTGACAGCCGCCGGTTACCGCTACATCGGCATGGACCACTTCGCCCTACCCGACGATGAACTGGCGATTGCTCAGGAAGAGTCGACCCTGCAACGTAACTTTCAGGGCTACACCACCCATGGTCATTGCGATTTGATCGGTCTGGGGGTATCAGCCATCAGCCAGATCGGCGATTTGTACTGCCAGAACAGCAGCGACCTGAACCAATACCAAAACGCGCTGGCGTCCGCTCAACTGGCCACCAGTCGTGGCCTGATCTGCAATGCCGATGACCGGCTGAGACGCGCGGTAATCCAGCAACTGATCTGCCATTTCAGCCTGGAATTCGCAACGATCGAACAAACCTTCAATATCGATTTTCGTGGTTATTTCGGCGAGCTTTGGCCTCAACTGCTGGGTATGGCCGAGGATGGACTGATCGAACTGGACAACCAACGGATCTGCGTACTCCCGGCAGGACGACTGCTGGTGCGCTCGGTGTGCATGGTCTTCGATGCGTACCTGGAACACAGCAATCGCCAGCGATTTTCCCGAGTGATTTAAAAGCTGAGGTTAAATTGTCGCAGGCTGGCCCGAATGTCCTCCCGTGGGTTACCCTTACGTCTTATGTGTGTTTTCCCACAAGGATTAAAGAAATGTCCGAGCCAGTAAAACTGCGCGCTCATAGCCAGGCCCATTGCAAGGATTGCAGCTTGGCCCCTCTGTGCCTGCCACTTTCTCTGAATCTGGAAGACATGGATGCGCTGGACGAAATCGTCAAACGTGGTCGCCCGCTGAAAAAAGGCGAGTTCCTCTTTCGCCAGGGCGACACGTTCGATTCCGTTTATGCAGTACGCTCCGGCGCCCTGAAGACGTTCAGCCTGAGCGATGTCGGCGAAGAACAACTCACCGGTTTCCATTTGCCGAGCGAACTGGTCGGCCTGTCGGGCATGGACACTGAAAAACACCCAGTCTCGGCGCAAGCCCTGGAAACCACTTCGGTGTGCGAAATCCCTTTCGAACGCCTTGACGAACTGGCCTTGCAACTGCCACAACTGCGCCGTCAGTTGATGCGAGTGATGAGCCGCGAGATTCGCGACGATCAGCAAATGATGTTGCTGCTGTCGAAGAAAACCGCCGACGAGCGCATCGCCACCTTCCTGGTCAACCTGTCGGCACGTTTCCGCGCACGGGGTTTCTCGGCCAACCAGTTCCGGTTGAGTATGTCGCGTAACGAAATCGGCAATTACCTGGGCCTGGCGGTGGAAACCGTGTCCCGGGTGTTCACCCGCTTCCAGCAAAACGAACTGATCGCGGCCGAGGGCAAGGAAATACACATCCTCGACCCGATCCAGCTCTGCGCCTTGGCCGGCGGCTCGCTCGACGGCTGATTCTGGCGATGGCGGCTGAGCGAAACGGTTCAGCCGCCGTTATACTGCGACGTTTGCAGCCCGCCAGGATACTTCGACGATGGTCTTCGATTCCTTCGACATCAAATCCCTGATCCGCCCCGTGATCGACTTCCCCAAGCCGGGCGTGATCTTTCGCGACATCACCCCCTTGTTCCAGTCACCCACGGCCCTGCGCCTGGTGATGGACAGCTTTGCCCATCGTTACGTCGAGGCCGACTTCACCCACATCGGCGCCATGGATGCCCGGGGCTTCCTGATCGGTTCGATCCTGGCCTATCAGTTGAACAAACCGCTGGTGCTGTTCCGCAAACAGGGCAAATTGCCGGCCGATGTGCTGGCCGAGGGTTATGCCACCGAGTACGGCGAAGCCTTTCTCGAAGTCCATGCCGACAGTCTGTGCGAGGGTGATGCGGTGGTGATGTTCGATGACCTGATCGCCACTGGCGGCACGCTGATCGCGGCGGCGAACCTGATTCGGCGCATGGGCGCGCGGGTGCATGAAGCGGCAGCGATCATTGACTTGCCGGAGCTGGGTGGTTCGCAGCGGCTGGAAGACATGGGGATTCCGACGTTTTGCCTCACGCAGTTTGCCCTTAGCGATAAATAAGCAGCGTCTGGAAGGACGCCTTCGCGGGCAAGCCTCGCTCCTTGTATGTTGTCCCTGACTCCAACGAGAGAGGTTACGCTCAAGGAGTCATACAACAGCAAGTGCGTTTCTGGGGGAGGCCGATCGCTCCTGAAGGCAGGATT